>JAZLHT010000043.1:0-17534 GCA_045616965.1 Candidatus Enterocola sp. | reverse complement strand
ATCCGCGATAGCAAAAGATATAGATGCTCTAAGCAAGCAGGTTGATGACCTTAAAGCCAAGCATAAGCATAAGAAAGATGATGAAATACCTGAGGTTGAAAAAGATGCCATCAAGACCCAAGAGGCTCAGATGAGTGATTTGGAGAAGCAGAAATCTGATATCTATGCAGATTTTGCCAAGAATGAGCCTAAAGTAAGCCAACTTATAGATTTAGCACTCCTTGCAAACAATATGCTTAAAGGCGAGGCTTTAAGTGAGTTTGTAAAAAGAAGCGTGTCGCTACTATAGGGGCAAGGGCCAAGGATCAAGGGTCAAGGATAAAAAATAATAAAATTTTCAACTTTCAACTTTCAACTTTCAATTAAAATGCTTATCTTTGCACCGCAATTGCAAAATAAAGCATTTGAATGGTTCCGTAGCTCAACTGAATAGAGCGTCACACTACGGATGTGAAGGTTCAGGGTTTGAATCCCTGCGGGATCACGAGAGGACCAGAACCAAATAGTTCTGGTCGCTCTTTTTATAAAACAGCACCGATATGAGAACGACATCAAACTTATTTATAGCTGCCTTGTTGATACTTGGCTTGGCATCGTGTCAGAAAAAGGAGCTGGAAAACACTAATATACCAAGTGCTCCGGTAAGTTTTGTACTTGATGTAAGTTTATCCGGCGTGGATAATGCTTTGCGGTATGAGAATGTAGGTTCAAGCAAGGTGTATGATACAAGGCATCCTGCCACCATGTCTTCAGGTCATGGAATGTACGGTTTTAGTGGAGTGGTGGTGACAAGGGCTATGGACAATAAGTTATATGCGTTTGATGTGTGTTGTCCGTATGAGGTTCAGAAAGATAATGCACTTGTGCTTGACGGCTTTTTTGTAAAATGCAATAAGTGTGGTTCTTCATTTGAGATAGGTAACGGCAGTGGCAGGGTTAATAAAGGTCCTGCGGAACAACCGTTAAAGAGATACAATGTATATGAGGCGCCGTCAGGCTTGTGTACCGTTACGTACTGATTCTAAAAAAAAAGTTATTAACAATATGTATAACAAGCGTGATATATAGAAAAATTTTTCGTAACTTTGGACGAAATTTTTTTGTTTTTCAATAATACTATGTTAAATATCGTTATTTTTGGTGCTCCAGGGTCCGGTAAAGGTACTCAGAGCGACTTTATTGTAAAGAAATACGGACTTGTTCACCTATCTACGGGTGATATTCTGCGTGCAGAAATTGCCAAGGGTTCAGAGATTGGTAAAATGGCTGACAGCCTTATAAGCAAGGGTGATTTTATACCCGATGACCTTATGATAGATATCCTAAATGCCAACATTGACCTATATCCTACCGCTAAGGGCTTTATTTTTGACGGTTTCCCTCGTACATTGACTCAAGCGGAGTCTCTTGACAGTATGCTTAAAAAGCGTAATATTAAGGTTTCTCTGATGCTTAACATAGATGTTCAGACCAATGAATTGGTTAAGCGTTTGCTTGAGAGAGGCAAGACATCGGGGCGTAGCGATGATAACCTACAGACCATACAACAGCGACTTCAGGTTTATGAGACAAAAACACTTCCTGTAATACAATTCTATGAACGACAAGGTAAAAGCAATAGGATTAATGGAACTGGCACTATGGAAGAGGTGTTTGCTGAGATTTGTAAGGCAATAGATTCAGTAAAAAAATAGTCCGCTATTTAATAATGGCTGAAAGTAATTTCATAGATTATGTAAAGGTGTTCTGCCGCTCCGGTAAGGGTGGGGCAGGATCTACGCATCTGCACAGGGAAAAATTTGTACCTAAGGGTGGACCCGATGGCGGAGACGGCGGCAGAGGAGGACACATATATATAAAAGGTAACAGAAATTATTGGACACTGTTGCACTTAAAATATGCACGTCATATTTTTGCCGGTGATGGTGAGAGTGGTGGCAAGAACCGCAGTTTTGGTGCAGACGGCGATGATAAGACTATAGAGGTGCCACTTGGTACCGTGGCGTACGATGCTGACACACATGAATTTTTATGTGAGATTACAGAGCATGACCAGCAACTTGTATTGCTGAAAGGTGGCAGGGGAGGTCAGGGTAATTGGCATTTCCGTACCGCAACGCTACAGACACCACGTTTTGCACAGCCTGGTGAGCCAGGCATAGAGCGTTCTGTTGTACTTGAACTAAAGATATTGGCAGATGTGGGGCTTGTGGGATTCCCTAATGCAGGCAAATCCACGCTGCTTTCTGTAGTTTCCGCCGCAAAACCTAAGATAGCGGATTATCCTTTTACTACATTAGAGCCAAACATAGGTATTGTAGGGTATAGAGACAGCAAGTCTTTTGTTATGGCTGACATTCCCGGTATAATAGAGGGTGCGGCAGAGGGCAAAGGGCTTGGTCTTAGATTTTTACGCCATATAGAGCGTAACTCCGCATTGCTGTTTATGGTTCCTTCCACATCGGAGAACGTGGAGACTGACTATGAGATTTTGCTTGCTGAACTTGTAAAGTATAATCCTGAGTTAGCAGACAAGAATCGTGTTCTTGCCATTACCAAATGTGATCTCACCGATGAGGGGCAACAACGCAAGATAGCACTTACACTACCAAAAAATATTCCTTCAGTGTTCATATCTTCCGTATCGGGGAAAGGGATAGATACACTGAAGGACTTGCTATGGAATGCTATTAACAACTAATCTCCGCTGTTAATTTCTGCGTCCAAAAAATCTTAAAAGATATAGGAATAGGTTTATGAAATCAAGGTACAGTGTCAGAGAGCCTAACAGGGCAATCTTCTGTGTGCTTTCATTTACATCTGTAGCGTAGGTCGTAAGCATTTGCTTGATTTTCTGGGCATCGTAGGTTGTAAGAGCAGAAAATAGAATCACACCTATAAATGATATTACCCAGCTGAACTGTGAACTCTTTACAAACATATTCACCAGCGATGCTATTATAAGCCCTATAAGTGCCATCAGTGCAAACCTGCCTATGCCACTCAAATCCTTTTTGGTAAAGGTTCCTATAAGTGCCATTGCACCAAACATACCTGCCGCAATAAAGAATGTAACGGCTATGGACTCTTGTGTATAGACTATAAATATAGAGCTGAGCATCAGTCCGTTAAGTATAGAATATACCACAAACATTATTCCTGCCGTGGCAAATGAGAGTTTGTCTATTCTGGCAGAGAGTGTAAACACAAGAACAAGTTCTGCTATAATCAACACCCAAATACCTAAGGGATTACCATATATAATGTTCAGTAATGCCGGTGTGTATGCTGTAAGATATGCCATAATGCCCGTTACAGCAAGTGCAAGTGTCATCCACAGATATACGTTACGCATCAGAGTGCGCTGTGCGGTTGCCTCCTCTAATGAGTAGGAGTAACCATCATTGCTAAAATAATCAGTTGCCATAAAATTATGTGTTTTAAATTTTCTGCTAATATAGGTGTTTTTTTTGATATTTTTATTGCTTATTAGATGATTTTTTCTTAATTTTGTAAATTAATAGTGTGATATCTAAAGGGAAAGGGCTTGCTTATGAAGAAATTATTACAAAAGAACAGAGTTAAGTCAGTTGTGTTGTCGGTTGTTATGACGGCGTTTAGTGCAGTGGCTGTTGCGGCAGGTATTACCGTTAAAGTGGAAACACCTGATAATACGCCTCAATGTTATATTAACGGAACGATATCTGACAACAAGTGGGTTATAATGGACAAAGTTGATGGCAATCATTTTACTAAAAACTTTCCTGCTGCCACAGAAATAGGCTGGGGTTACCAGTTTTCTTGGAACACATCGTTTGATGATGCTAATGCAGCCCCCAGTGGAGATATTAAGGTGAAACCTGATGAAAACGGCATTATAGATGTCAAGGTTTTTGATTGGAAAACCACTCCTGATCATTTTGGTATAGTGTTAAGTTCAGGGAATGTTATAATAGGCAACAGGTCTGCTGACACCCCCGATGGGTATAAGGCACAATGGGAGATGCTTGGTGTCAGATTGATTGCAGGCGAGACTTTTATGTTGTATAATGTACAAAAAGATGTTGCTTGGGTTGGCGGCATAGAAGGTGAGTCAGGTATAACTGTGGGTAATGATGTCTATACAGTGGCTGAGACAGGTAAATATGACTTGTACCTTAAATTGGAAGAGGGCAACGATATGCTCTATGCAGAGTTTGCCAAGGGGATTGTATGGAGAGTGGCTGGAGACCCAATGCTTACCGGTTACCAGTGGGACCCTACGGCAGATGTCAATAAAATGACAGAACAGGCTGACGGGACCTTCAAACTTGTTAAAACCAATGTGAACATAAAGAGCAGAAAAGAGGAGTATGAGTTTAAGTTTGCTGCAAACGGGAATTGGGATATGAAAGTTCCTGTAGATGATTCAAACTATAGCATTCCAATACCGAAAGATGGTTCATATACTTTAAGATTCACTTTAGACCCTGATAAGAAAAAAGGTAATGCCATAGCGGAGTATAGTGGTGATATAGAGTATAAATATACACAATATAAGACATGGCAGGTTATGACAGATTGGAATGGTGGAAATTGGACTGTAAAGGATATGAAGTCTAAGGGTTCGGGTGTGTTTACTGTTGATGGGCAGTGGGGTACAGGATCTGGTGTCAATGTTTATAGTGGTTATAATGTTGTTAAACAGGATTGGTATCCTGCAGGAGATGTAAATCTATCTGTTGCAGACGGTCTTAATGTTGGAGATGATGTAACTATAACTCTGACAGTTGTTAATGATGATACAATAAAATTAAAAGTTTTACCTAAATCTTCTACTTCTTCATCTTTAACTGATGCGGACAGACCGTACGTATTAAGATATAGAAATCTTATAGGTTCGGTTGTTCCTGCTGACTACAAAGGTGTGAAACTTGCAGAAATGTCTGATGGCTCTACAATTAAGGTTCAATAAAAACTATTTTTTGAGGTGTATAAAGGGTTTATTGTGCACTGTTTTTCTATTGCCGTTAAGTGCTTTTGCCTTTGATAGTGATAATGGCAGGCCTATATTTTATACGGAGGTTTTTAATAAGAATATTCATAGTTTGCAGTGTGAGAATTTTGCTCATTCTCCATATTATCCTATAATAGAATTGGGTAGTAATCAGTTTATAACACTTAAGTTTGATGATTTTTCTCCCGATATAAAGACGTACGCTTATCGCATAGTTCACTGCAATGCCATTTGGCAAGCTGATGAATTATCTGAAAGCCAATATATTGATGGTTTTACAGGTAGTTATCTTTCTTATTATGAGACATCGCAGAATACTTTTTTTGTATATACCCACTTTGAGTTAAAGTTTCCTAATGAGGAGGCATCTCCGTCTATATCGGGTAACTATGTGATAGTGATTTATGAAACTGACACCCCGGATGTACCTGTCGCTACCGCACGGTTTATGGTGGTGCAAAGCGTTGTGAACGTGCAATGTAAGGCAACTGCTCAAACAGATATAGATGTAAATGGCAAGCATCAGCAACTTGGTGTTACCATAGACTATCCGGAGTATAACATAAATCAGCCTTCAACAGAGCTTAAGGTGGTGGTTCAGCAAAACAGAAGGTTAGACAATCAGGTTATCCTTGATGCCCCGACATTTTATGAGAGGCATACAGTAAACTACAAGATGAACAAGGATTTAATTTTTGAAGCTGGCAATGAGTTCCGTACACTAGATATATCTGCCAGATATGTACTTGACCGTGATGTAAAGAGCATAGATTACTATAAGCCATACTATCATACCACACTTTATCCGTCTCAGATAAGGGCAACCAAGCAATATGAGTCTTGGAGAACCGTTAATGGACGGTACATTATAAATATGCAGTCTGCTGACAACCCCGATATAGAAGGGGATTATTTTTTTACGCATTTCACGCTCCCTATGGAGCTTCCGTATTTAGACGGAAAAATTTACATATTGAGCCAGGCTACAGGATATAGGTTTGACAAGAACTCAGTAATGAGTTATAACTATGAGACCAATGAGTACGAGGCGGTGTTGCTGTTAAAGCAGGGAGGTTATAATTACATGTATGTTTATGTCCCAAATCATAGTGATGTGGGAAGCCTTGCAGAGGTGGAGGGAGAGTTTTGGCAGACAGGCAATGAGTATGTGGCGTATGTGTACTACAGACCGTTTGGTTCACTGTATGATATGCTTATAGGTTACGGCGTAACGTTCTTTAAATAGTGTACCTCTGTACTTTAATACTTTAAATTTATGAATGGAATTCTTACTATTGCGTTGCTTTTTGTGGCAAACATTTTTATGACGGTGGCTTGGTATGGTCATCTAAAGTTGCAGTCTATGAATGTTATAACAGATAACACTCCGCTATATCTTGTTATTCTTATGTCTTGGATGCTGGCATTGCCTGAGTATTGCTGCCAAGTTAATGCCAATAGAATAGGTTTTGATGGCAATGGAGGTCCGTTTTCGTTAGTGCAACTAAAAATAATACAGGAGGTTATATCAATACTTGTATTCTCATTGTTCAGTATAATAGCATTCAAGGGACAAGTGTTTCGTTGGAATCATTTGGCGGCATTTGCCTGCTTGATACTTGCAGTTTATTTTGTTTTTAAAAAATAATCTATTATATTTGTAGTCGGAACCTTAAAAATACTAATAAATAGAACCTGCCTTATGATTGAGAAAATTCTTGTAGTTGATGACGAGGAGGATTTGTGTGAAATCCTACAGTATAATCTGGAAAAAGCAGGTTATTTGGTTGATGTAGCTTACAGTGCGGAAGAGGCTTTGCAAGATGATTTGACCAAATATCGTCTCTTTTTGCTCGATGTTATGATGGGTGAGATATCGGGTTTTAAGCTTGGCTCAATGATTAAGAGCAAGGAGGAGACCAAGAATACACCTATTATATATTTAACCGCCAAGGATACTGAAACTGATAAGTTACGTGGGTTTGATATAGGGGCGGATGACTATATTTCAAAACCATTTTCTATAAATGAGGTTGTGGCAAGAGTTAAGGCTGTGCTAAAACGAGCGTACAATCCTATCACAGTGGTTGAGACCCTGGATGAAGAGGTTGGAAAAGATAAAAAAGAGACTGCTTCGCAAACAGAAAACGTATCGTTTGAGTCTCTTGTTCTTAATTTATCAAATAAAACCGCTACGGTAAATGCCACGGAGATAAGCCTTACTAAAAAAGAGTTTGAAATGTTATCTATGTTCTTGCAGCACCCCGATACAGTGTTTACGCGAGAACAATTGATAGATTCTATATGGAATGGAGATAACTCTATGTCAGACCGCACTATTGACGTTAATATCACCAGACTGCGTAAAAAAATAGAACCGTATAATAAGAACCTCGTCACCAGACAGGGCTACGGATACTATTTTTCTACAAAATAGGGAATGCGAGAAAAATCTCACAATTATTATGAGATCCTTCGCTTCGCTCAGGATGACGAAGGTAAACGCTCAAGATGACGAAAAAAGTTAGGATGACGAAAAAATCACCAAAAATTAGAACGAGACAAACTAAAATACTTATCAACTTTTAACTTTCAACTATGAAACAAGATTATTCCGCACCTAAGATGGAGCAAGTAAGAATAGAAGCAGAAATGCCCGTAATGGCAGGGTCAGCCCCGTCAGCAAAATTCACAACAGAGAGTGTTACATGGCATTAATATTAACCTAAAAATTAAAAGAAAAATGAAAAGACTAAGTATTATGGTAGCGTCAGTGCTAATGGTGCTTGGTACGGTGTCATGCAAGAAGAGTTCAGACGTACAAAGCCCCGAGAGCAAGGAGGGTATGGTGAAGACGGAGTTCAGTGCCGTATCAAGTGAGAGCAAGGAGAAGACCTCGATAAGCGGTAGTAACATTTTGTGGTCATCAGAAGACCAAGTTAAAATCTACGCAGGGACATCAACAACAGGCAATCCATTCACCCTTACAGATGGAGCTGGCACCACATCGGCAACATTTGATGGCTGGATAGCGGAGACAGCCACAGCTCCGTACTATGCTGTGTATCCGCCATCACTGGCAATAGGCATCATCGACGACTACATATCGTATAGCATACCGGCAAATCAGGAGTATGTGGAGAGCTCATTTGCCACAAGCACAGTGCCTATGGTTGCATACAGTGAGGCTGACAAGTCACTTGCGTTCAAGAACCAGACAGGGTTCATAAAACTGCAACTGACAGGTGAAGGCACAATAGCGTCAATGACATTAGCGTCAGCCTCAAACAACATTTGCGGAACATTCAGCGTAAGCAAGACAGACCCTACAGCAGCATCAACTGCAGTTACAGGTGTAAAGAAGATAACCGTAACAGGCATCAGCGGCACGGCACT
Organism: Candidatus Enterocola sp.; assembly: GCA_045616965.1. Lineage (GTDB taxonomy): Bacteria > Bacteroidota > Bacteroidia > Bacteroidales > Paludibacteraceae > Enterocola. The sequence goes on along the minus strand of JAZLHT010000043.1, from coordinate 9,142 downwards.
TGATGCTACAACACCAAAGAACGTTATAATAGCGGTAGCCCCTGCTAATTTTGCAACAGATGACATCACACTGTCAATGACAGCAAGTGATGGCAAGGTGTTCTCAACCAAGATAGGAAACTTCACCGTAGAACGCTCAGGTGGTGAGGTTGTTGAAATTAATGTGGAATTTAAGGAACCAATAGGCAGAGGTACAGCAAAAAGAAAGGGCGACATAGATGTAAATTGGGTTCAGTTGTGGGAGAATGGTCCTAAATGGGCTGAGTACAACGTAGGTGCCACATCTGTAGGAGAGTATGGTGGCTACTACTGTTGGGGTGGTACGATAGACCAAGACGATAGTTCTTGGTATTGCGAAGGTGAGGAAAATATCCAAGGCGGAAGCTACGACACAGCAAGGAACCTGTGGGGCGATAAATGGCAGATGCCTACAAAGGACGACTTTGACAAACTTAATGCCAACTGTGATGTAGAGTGGGAAACCAAAAGCGATTTGAACGGTATATTATATACAGGCAGAGGAGACTATTCTTGCAACTCCGTCTTTTTCCCTGCTGCGGGCGAATTTAGCTATGGCAGAGTCGGCAACGTTGGCACTAACATTGTGTATCGGAGTTCTATTCCTAATGGAAATATCCAGGCCTTCACTTTGTTCAATAAGTACGTGTACGGCACCTTATATCGCGGCGACGGGTTTTCTGTTCGTGCAATTTTGAAGGAGTAAAAGTTTCTTCGCTCGTTACACTCACTCAGACTGTTTACAGACCGTTAGGTAGCGACGTGAGTTGGCGAGAATAAATGAATCAAACAGGTCAAGGTTTTAAAAACTTTGACCTGTTTGATTCATATTTCAAAAAATGCTCCGCATTTTTTGGTTTTGTGTTAGGTTTATCCTATATTTGCAAAAAATGTGAGAATATGCCTAAAATATAATGAACCGATTGTATGTTGTTAAAGCGGAGAATATAGGGAACTTATCGGTGAAATTGGATTTTAGCGATAAGTTCACTAGTATTGTAAATGTAGGTGATTTCATAAGGAAACATCCACATCTTCAATACAATAAATATTTGGATGAAAAGAAATTCAAGTCTTTTGTGATTGATGACGGGAATGTAGTTTGGGGAAAGAATTGGGATTTGATTTTTCCAATAGAAGAACTTCATGCCGGGTATTTGCAGTAAATCTTTTTTCCCAGACATTTATAGACCGTTAAATAATAACGAAAAGAAAATTTGTATGCTACAATCTTGTAGCACAGAATAAAGTAGCTATTATGTCTGATTCAGTAGTATTGATTCCAACTTATAATGAGAAGGAGAATATAGAGAATATAATCAGGGTGGTGTTTTCACTGCCTCGTAAGTTTGATATTCTTGTAATAGATGACGGCTCACCCGATGGTACAGCCACCATAGTAAAGGGGCTGCAAAAGGAGTTTGCAGATTCTCTGTTTATTATGGAGAGGGCTGGTAAGCAGGGGCTTGGGCGTGCATATTTAGCAGGTTTCAAGTGGGCTCTTGAGCATGATTATGAGTTTATATTTGAGATGGACGCAGATTTCTCTCATAACCCTAATGACCTTCTTAAACTCTACGATGCCTGTGCAACAGGCGGTGCCGATGTTGCCATTGGCTCCCGTTATGTATCGGGTGTAAATGTAGTGAATTGGCCTATGGGCAGGGTGCTTATGTCTTACTTTGCATCTAAGTATGTAAGGATTGTAACGGGACTTCCTATTGCCGATACCACCGCAGGGTTCAAATGCTACCGCCGTAAGGTTTTGGAGACTATAGAATTGGATAAAATCAGATTTGTGGGGTATGCCTTCCAAATAGAGATGAAATTTACCGCCTATAAGTGTGGCTTTACAATAAAAGAGGTGCCTATCATCTTTGTAAACAGAGAGTTAGGTACATCTAAAATGAGTGGTGGCATATTCTCTGAGGCTCTGCTTGGGGTAATCAAACTTAAACTTGGCAGTATAGGCAGAAAGTATCCTCAAAAGAGATGATTTTAATTAAGAACGCACATATTGTTAATGAGGGTGAGGCTTTTACAGGCTCTGTCCTTATAGAGAACGATATTATTTCAAAAATTATCCGCAAAGGCAAACCTGTACCACAATGTGAGACAAGTTCTGTTATTGATGCTAAGGGGCTTACCCTTATACCCGGAGTTATAGACTCACATGTTCATTTCCGAGAACCCGGTTTCCCCGATAAGGCAGACTTTGAGACAGAGAGCCGAGCCGCAGTGGCGGGTGGGGTTACATCGGTGCTTGATATGCCTAACACTAAGCCTCAGACCACAACTATAGAGGATTGGCAGGGCAAGATGGATATGGCTGCCGCCAAGTCTTATTGCAACTACGGCTTTTTTATAGGTGCCACCAATGATAATACAGAGGTACTGAAAAATGCAGATTACTCTAAAATTTGCGGAGTAAAGTTATTTCTTGGCTCATCTACAGGCGGAATGCTGGTCTCTGATGGCGGCACTCTTGAACAAATCTTCAGTCAGGTTCCTGCCCTTATTATGGTTCATGCAGAAGATGAGGCTGTTATAGCTAAAAACAAGGAGCATTACCTAAAACTATACGGCGAAAAAGTGCCTATAGAGTGCCACCCTGCGGTAAGGAGTGCGGAGGCTTGTTTCAAGGCTTCATTGTATGCGGTTGGTTTGGCTAAAAAGTACGGTGCAAGGCTTCATATTGCCCACATAAGTACAGAAAAGGAACTTGAACTTTTTGCAAACAAGCCTGTAACGGATAAGAACATTACGGCAGAAACATGTCCTCATTACCTATATTTCTGTGATTTGGACTACAAAAGGCTTGGAGCAAGAATAAAGTGCAACCCTGCCATAAAGAGTCTTGCAGATAAAAAATCTCTGCTACGTGAACTGTCATCAAACAAGATAGATACAATAGGCACAGACCATGCTCCACATTTGCTGTCCGATAAAGAAGGATATCTGTTTAGTGCCGCATCGGGTATGCCGTCTGTACAATTCTCACTACAGGCTATGATTAACCTTGTGGATAAGGGATACCTTACCATAGAGACATTGGTGGAGAAAATGTGCCATAATCCGGCGCAGATTTTCCGTATAAAGGATAGAGGCTTTATCAGAGAGGGCTACAAGGCAGATATAACCCTTATAGACAGAGACAGAAAAGAGGTTGTAACCTCATCAAAGGTACTTTCAAAATGTGGTTGGACACCTTATGAGGATATGGAGTTTGACTCATCGGTGGCTATGACCATAGTAAACGGACAGGTGGTTTATGACGGCTTAAAATTCATAACCCGATGTCCGCAGCCCCTCACTTTTGGTAAATAATTCCACACTATGGAGTACGCAGAAATAAAAGAGTTGCTTGACGACTTGTACAGGCGGTACAACACCCCTGATTTTATAGCCCCTGACCCTATAAGCATACCTCACAGTTTCAGCCGCAATGAGGATATAGAGATTAGCGGATTTTTTGCATCCGTCATAGCGTGGGGCAACCGTAAGGCAATAGTAAAGAGTGCAAACCGTATGATGGACTACATGGGGCGTGAACCGTACAGGTTTGTAACAGAGGCAAGCATAAAGGAGATAGAGTCTCTTTCCACATTTGTGCATAGAACATTCAGCGGAGAGGATTTTAAGGCATTTGTACTTATGATGCGTGCTGTGTGTGCCGGGTACGGCTCTTTAGGAAACTTCTTTGAGCAAAAATATACAGAAACAGGCGATATCCGCCGCGTGCTTTCCCTATTTAGAACAGAGTTTTTAAGTGCAGAACATAACCCTCACGCAGACAAGCATATATCTTCAATAGACAAGGGTGCCGCCTGCAAGCGTCTGTGTATGTATCTGCGTTGGATGGTACGTAAAGATAACGGTGGCGTGGATTTTGGAATATGGAGTAAAATCCCTGCCTCTGCCCTGTATCTTCCACTTGATGTCCACAGTGGCAACATAAGCCGTAAGTTAGGATTGCTTAGGCGTAAGCAAAGCGATTGGAAAGCCGTGGAGGAGGTTACATCCGCACTACGCACATTTGACCCCTCAGACCCCGCCAAATATGACTTTGCCCTGTTTGGCGTTGGAATCAATGGCTGTTCTTTATGAGTTAAAGAGTGTGACTTGTAATAAAAGCATAAAAATAAGATAAAATTCATTGGTGATTTGTGTTTTTGAAAAAAAATTTGTAATCTTGCAGAAATAATTGAGGAGGTTATGGCAAAAGCCAATGATATTCAAATATGATAAAAGGAGCATCAAATATTGTTTTCAGGAGAAAATTAGCAGAATTGGGTAAAAATATTATCCCATCCAGTGGGCGGTTGTGGCTGTATGGGTCAAGAGCAAGGGGCAATGCAAGAGTTGATTCTGACTGGGATTTGCTAATCCTGCTTGATAAGGAGAAACCTGAATTTGACGACTTTAAATTATATGCATATCCTTTTACGTTGTTGGGTGCAGAATACAATCAAGAAATAGTTCCTCAAATATATACCAAACAACAATGGGAATCCATCTCATTTACACCGTTTTATAAGAACGTTGAACTTGAAAAAGTGGAATTATAGTTAACCCACGCTGATGCTCTGACGAGAGCGGTAATGGGTGGGATTATATAGGGGTGTATACCCCAAAGACATATTAAAAGGCGTTTATTGACGCTTTGTTCTTGATGGTTGGAAACCTGAGAAATTTCAAATCACAGTAAGGAACATTGCAACAATGAATGTCCTACGGGTATGATAATTAGCCTTGACTTTATGTTAAGGCGGTTACATACAGCGTGGGCTTCTATGTTATTGCTTCTTCTGTGATGGAGTGACTACAAATCCACGTAATATTGTTGTAAGCAACGATGTAAGTCTTGAGGCATTATTTGTAAAGGCTTCATATAATATTGAGGTCACTGTAAATGACATGACTATGGGTGTTGCTTTTGGCAGTGGAATTTATGATTATGGAGAAGATGTCTCTTTAGAGGCTATGGCATTTGATGACTATGAATTTGTAAGTTGGAATGACGGCAATAAGGAGAATCCAAGAGTGTTTAGTGCAACAAAAGATTTGAGTTTTGTGGCTAACTTTAGAGATAAAGGACAGCCTACAGAGGCGGCTGATTTGGTTTATAATGAGTGTACGGCATACGCAGACGGCAATCATATAATTGCTCAAAGTAAATATGAATGTGAGATTAAAATCTATGATTCAGTAGGGCATGTTTTAACAGACTGTGGCACTACAGATTATTGTGACTATTACGCACCTGTTCCTGGCTTGTATTTGGTTTCATTTGGAGAAAAATCTGTAAAAGTTCAAGTCAGATAGGTATATTATTTTAAAATAGATTTCTTTTTCCCCCCCCCTGCCACCGCACGTGGAGTTGAATGGGAGGTAATACAAAATCAATCTTGCAAGATTTTTTTTAACAAATAAAACAATCTTGTAAGATTTTTTTGTATATTTGCAGCAAAATAAAATAATACTATGGAACGGACAGATATTGAATATTTTTACAACTCTTCCATTAGAAAAGTTACACTGACCACATCTGTTTTTTACAGATACCTCTATAGCAAAATCAATTGGAACAATAGGCTTATTTGTATAAAAGGGGGTAGGGGTGTAGGTAAGTCAACGCTGATATTGCAACACATCAAGGAGACTTTTTCTGATTACAACAAAGCCTTGTATTTATCTCTTGATAACATTAAAATCAATGAGAATGTGGTACTTGACATAGTGGAATATCATTATACACATGGTGGTACTCATATATTTTTTGATGAGGTTCATAAATTCAAACATTGGCAAACGCTTATTAAAACTCTTTATGATGACTATCCTACTTTAAATATTGTATATACAGGTTCCTCAATGCTTCAAATTGATGCCAAGGAGGGGGATTTGTCAAGAAGACAGCGTGTTTATGAATTGAAGGGAATGTCGTTCAGAGAGTTTCTTGAATTTGAAAGTCAGATAAAACTTAACAGTCTGGAATTGAATAATATACTCAATTCTCATATTAATATCGCATCTGCTATTGTTTCTAAGGTACAACCATTGCCATTATTTGAAAAATATTTAAAAATGGGATATTATCCGTTTTATAAAGAGGAGGGAGACGGATATGACCAAAGAATACAGGAGGTGGTACGCCAAGTCTTGGAGTCAGACCTTCCAGCTGTGGAACCAATAGGGTTTGACACTATTCTTAAATTAAAGCAAATGCTGACAATACTCTCTGAATGTGTGCCAATTACACCCAATATGAAAGAATTGTACGCATCGTTGGAAACAAACAGGGAGCAAGGTCTGAAAATGTTGAACCTACTGGAAAGGGCTGGTTTGTTGTCCCTTTTGTCAGACAAAGCCAAGACTTTGAAAAAGATGACCAAGCCATCAAAATTCTATTTAGAAAACACAAATTTAATGTATGCCATCTCCAACAGAATAGATGTAGGAACTGCACGTGAAACTTTTTTCTATAATCAACTTATTGAATCGCACAGTGTTACAGTGCCAATATTAGGAGATTTTCTTGTGAATGGAAAATACTTGTTTGAAGTTGGAGGTAAGGGTAAGAAATTCAGCCAAATTAAGGATATTCCTGATAGTTTTGTAGCGGCAGATAGTATTGAAATTGGTCATGGTAATAAGATTCCGCTTTGGTTATTCGGAATGTTGTACTAAAAAACGCATCCATGCACCACTATCACAAACTCCCCTTTGGGTTCGGTGGTTTTGAAATGCTCTATAAGTTCTGCAATGGTGCCGTAGAGGGTTTCATTGTGTATTTTTGATATTTCTCGGCTCACCGATGCCTCCCTCTCTGCACCAAACACCTCTGCAAACTGTGTCAGGGTTTTAAGTACCCGATACGGAGATTCGTAGAAAACCATAGTGCGTGGCTCTGTGGCAAGTTCATTCAAGCGTGTCTGCCTTCCTTTTTTCTGAGGCAGGAATCCCTCAAAACAGAAACGGTCCATAGGCAGTCCTGAGTTTACAATGGCTGGAATGGCGGCAGTGGCACCAGGCAGGCATTCCACCTCTATTCCGTTTCTCACACACTCACGCACAATAAGGAAACCTGGGTCTGACAACCCTGGAGTACCTGCATCAGAGATTACAGCACCTGTCTGACCGCATTTAAGCCTGTCTATTACGCTCTCAAGGCTTTGATGCTCATTATATTTATGGTGGGCAAAAAGTGGGGCGTGAATATCAAAATGCTTCAGAAGCACACTGCTGGTGCGTGTGTCTTCCGCAAGAATGAAATCCACATCCTTTAACACTTGAATGGCACGCATTGTCATGTCATCAAGATTTCCTACCGGGGTTGGAACTATGAATAATTTGTTCATAAATGAAAAATTATTAGGGTCAAGGATCAGGGGTCAGGGGTCAAGGATTTGTCCCTTGTTCCTTGTACCTTGTCCCTTCGCTCCGTCAGGAGCGTTCAATACGCTTTGCGTTTAAGTATCTCTTTAAAATATATCACCGTATCGTTATCATCTTTCCAATCAAAGTTCTCATTAAGGTATTTCAAAGCCTCTGAGTATGATGATATTGCATTTAGAAAATCTATAGTGGCGTTCATAAGTCCGGCATCGCCGCTAAACAGCTCATGTTGGAAACGGATACGGTCATTCAAGCCAATGGCTTTATGCAGGTCCGCTATAAGCCTTCCGTCAATGTGTGGGGCTGATGATTCGGTGATTTGGTGATTCGGTGATTCGGTGATTCGGTGATTTCGCTCCTGAACTCCTGAACTCCTGAACTCCTGTACTTTCGTACTTTCATACTTTTGTACCAACCCTTTCAGTTTTCCCATTTCCGCCTCAATATTGGCGATTGTTGAATTTATTTCTCTAAATAGTTCCTCTTGTTCCATATATTTTTATTATTTTTGCAAAATTACAAAAAATATTTTAAAAATTGAGCTCGGAATCTTTCTTTTCAAAACCATTTAATCTGGACAGGACCGTAAGGGTGGCTGGTTCATTGATTATTATAATAGGCTTGCTGCTGTTGATAGGAAGCCTCAGCGGTGTTCTGCTTCCGTTTTTTGCGGCTTGGCTTATTGCCTATATGCTTAATCCTGCGGTAGATTTTCTGCAGAATAAGGTTAAACTGCGTAACAGAACGGTTTGTGTCATATTTACAATTTTATTGCTGCTCGGCATTCTGATAGCAGGCGGTGTTTTTTTTGCAGAGTCTGCCACCAAAGAGGTGCGGATTGTGGAGGATTTGACGGAGCAGTATCTTACATCAGGTACGGATTATAACATTTCTCCGGAGACAAAGGCGTTTGCATCCAGAGTTTTGGAGAGTGTGGTAAGACATAAAGATGAAATAGTCCAGAGACTGTTGCCTACAGCCTACACTTTACTGTCATCATCATTTGAGTATCTGGCAAAACTGTTTGTGGTGTTCATTATGTTCCTGTACATATTCTTTATACTGATGGATTTTGACACGATGAAGGATTCCGCACAGGAACTTGTGCCTAAGCAGTATCGTAAAGTTACGCGTATGGTGTTTCATGATTTGGCTACAGGCATGGATATCTATTTCCGCAAGCAGGCGTTGATATCAGCCATTGTGGGGTGTCTGTTTGCCATCGGGTTCAGTATTATAGGTCTGCCTATGGGCATATCAATGGGACTTCTTGTGGGCTTGCTTAATATGGTTCCGTATATGCACACATTAGGTATGATTCCACCTATATTTGTGGCGTTGGTACAGTCTGCCCGTACAGACCAGAGTTTCTGGATGACGGTGCTTTGGATAGTGATTACATTCTGCATTGTACAGCTTATCATAGATTTGGTGCTGACACCTAAGATTATGGGTAAGGCAACCGGACTTAAACCTGCCGTAATACTTTTGGCATTATCGGTATGGGGGTCTCTGCTTGGCGTACTTGGTATGATTATAGCATTGCCCGTCACCACTATGATAATTTCTTACTATAAGCATTTTGTAATAGAGAGAAAACGCAGTGACGAACTTATAGCTAAAAATGAGGAAAAACGAAGAGCAAAATAGCAAATTACCCGATGAGGTTGTCCGCTACAAAGATAATCCTGACGGTTTCTTTGATGCGGAGGAGTACTTCAATGTG
>JAZLHT010000042.1:0-15156 GCA_045616965.1 Candidatus Enterocola sp. | reverse complement strand
ACGCACTTTGACAGGCTGGGCGTAACATTACATTTCTTACGCAACGCACAGATAGTCCAATGTACTTCTTGTTGATAAAGTCGCAGTCAAAGAGGTTATTGTCGTAACGGAGATAGCCACAGTGAGCGTAGTCATACCAGTTCTCATCTAGAGTAACCGACCAGAAACCAGTACTGCCGCCAACATATTGCACTTCACCATTATCGGCGTAACCAGCAGGCAGAGCCGCGAAGCCGTCGTCTCCTTCACCTGTGTAGGATTCCCAGCCTATGGATGTCTTCATCTTTGCACCTGCAACAGACGTGCCCCCCAAAGCAGCGGCAAGAATCTCCAATTCCGTTTTTGTCGGTACGTGAGATCCGTTTGGGCAGATGCCCTGCCTTTTCTCTGTGAATAATGTTTCCTGTGCCTGACCATCTGCAACCCCTACCGCTGCAGCCCAGTTGTAAAGCACGCCCAACTTGCCTGACTGTTCTTTCAAACAATCAGGTATGTCTGTATCTGAAATGTCGGTGTAATATGGGGTATATATAGAACTCGCTGATGTAGATATAGTGTTGTTGGTAAGCCAATCGGCATTGTATGCCTCTGACTCTGTGTCATACTCTACGCATCTTGTGCTTTCCCTCAACCAGTACCGTCCGCCTATCTCCACCCAGTTACTATCATCGTCCAACGCACTCTGACAGGCAGGACGTTCCTCTTCCGCTATTGTTGCAGAACGCATCACGCCAGTTGATTGCGCATCTTCCTGTTCCCTTACAATTGAATCTTTCTTACACGATACGGCTCCCGCTGTTACCAACAGCACGACAACCAAATAAATACACTTTTTCATTTGCATTTTGATTTTTAGACAGATTAAAAAATAATGTTTTTTCGGAACGCAAAGGTACAATAAAGTTTATAGAATTGCAACAAAACTCAAAACAAAAGGTCAAGGGAGCTTTGTGTCTCCCTTGACCCTCATACATCATACGTTATACATTACTCCGTAGGAGTATCAATCCTTTATGCAACGTACAGACTCTCCGATGCCCGAATTCATAGTCCCTACATCCGCCTTATCATTACCATTACTCAAACTGCACAAATTACTAGTTGCAGAAGATGTAGCACTAGTCGATGATTGAATATAGGTAAGATAGCCATCTGCCTGCAATCCAGCCATCGGAAGACATTGCCCGGCTGACATAGCCGCAAAACCATACGAATCTGTGCCATTGCCGTCTCCAACCCAACTAGTTGTTGCTTTCAGATACTTGCCGGCTTTACTTGTACCTCTGCCGTCTGTTTGCTCTACACGATTTATAAGAGCTGTCCATTCCTCATTTGACGGAACATGCCAACCGTTGGGGCAGATTCCCTGACGTTTGCCGCTGACCTTACCTGTATTACCATCAGCAATGCCAACAGCTGCAGCCCAGTTATAATAGTAGCCGTACTCATCCGTAGTACTTGCGAAATAGTATGGAGTATATAGCATATTGCTAGAACTACTAGGCACGTATAGAGGTAATGTATGCGGTGTGGTAAGCCATTCAGCGTTGTATGCCTCAGAATTTGTGTCATACTGGCTGCAATGCAGATTCTCAGCCGTCCATATCTGAGAGCCTATCTTGCACACGTCATACCAATTATTTTGCACATCTTGCACAAGAACTATTGAACGATCTATTTTTGCAACATCGTTTGCGTTTATGGCAACCTCACTTGAGTTGGTCTCTGTGTATAGCTTGCCTGCCACACCCGCTTTTGTTATTGTTGATACAACCTTTAAATCTCCGCTTGCAAATGTTACAGGGGGCACCACAAAGTTAAGTTGGACACCCTCCGCTGACAGTTGCAGATTTGGGCATGTCATCACTATCTCATCTTCTGTACCGCCTGACACGGCCCATGTCCCCTGCTCCAGTGTAAAATCTCCTGCAAGTTTTATATCTGCATTATTTGATTTGATTGACACTTTTGTCAGTATCTCATCTGAGGCGCCCTTTACGGTCACTCTCAATATGCCCAATGGGTTTGTTGAGAAGGTTATGCTTGTTTTGCCGTCCTTAACGTATGTGCCCGTGCCTATTGACGGAAACAAACCCTCCTGAAACGAGCCCGCTGTATATGTCTGTGTGGTTGGAATGTTTACGCTATAGACTCCGCTGTTATATTTTACATTATACATTCCGCACAGTGTAACGCCGTTCTCCACATTCTCTGATATCTCGCCGCCAAAGCTTCCTGTTGCGGTACCTGCACCTCCCGTCAATGTTAAATTGGTGGGGTACTGACCATCCTGTGTCATCACTGTAATGACATCTCCTGCCGTCCATGAAAGCGTCTTATTGACTATGCTTGTCTTTTCATTGCTTTGACCCGCAGTTACTGAGAACGGAATCATTTTTCCCTGAGGCTCCTGTTGCTTTGGGTCTTTTACATCTGCATTCTTCTTGCAAGATACGGCTCCCGCCATTACCAACAGCGTGGTAGCCAGATAAGTAAACTTTTTCATTCGCTTTTCTTTGTTTTAGTTGTTAATTACTTTTGTTTACCAGTTTGGAATACCCATCAGTGTTCCACCTACGCCTTTGTCTCCACCTGACGTTTGCATTACCGGCATCTCTGCCTCCATTCTAACCTGCTCCAATACGGGAGCGGAATAATCTTTTTTCATAATTGAAAGTTGAAAGTTAAAAGTTGAAAGTTAATAAATATTTTAAATAAACTAGTTCTAATTTTTGGTGATTTGGTTATTTTTTCGTCATCCTAACTCTTTTCGTCATCCTGAGCATCCATCTTCGTCATCCTGAGTGAAACGAAGGATCTCAGAATCATTGTGAGATTCTTCGCTACGCCTTCGGCTTCGCTCAGAATGACGGCGTGAAGGAACACTGTCCACTGTCCACTGTCAACTGACTCTCATACATCATACATTATACATCATACATTACGTAAAGATCTCTCGCTTCGCTCGAGATGACGGAGGGGTACTTGACCCCTGACCATTGTTCCTTGACCCTCACTTACAGCCACGCTGTAAGTTCTTGATATTAAGCAAATTACCCCCCCCGATTTTCATCGGGAGGGTAATTTCTACCTACACCTATATGTGAGCCGTTTCCGGCTTCTACATCTTGTCATTAATTAAGTTCAATTTCAAGTGCCAAATGTATGAAATATTTTTCATTTTGCAAAAAAATTCATAAAAGATTTTTAGTCAAAGTGATAAACATACTGAGTGAAACGAAGGATCTCAAAATCATTGCACTATTTTTAGATTAATTCTTAACACAACGAACACTAAGACCATTATACTTCTTAGTAAAAATAGATTTTAATTCATCACTATTATATTCAAAATTATAATAGTTCGCAAATATAAAATTCGTAGAATATGGTGTTGAACGCCAGAAAAAGGCAGAATATCCGTTGTATTTTATTTTTAAATCGTCACGGTCAAACATACCTGCCGGCAATGCAGTAAATCCATAGGAATCAACTCCATTACCATTAAAGTACCAACCCGTTGTACTCTTAAGATACTTACCTGCTGTGCCACTCCCTTTGCCCTCTGTCTCCTCTATATATTTAACAAGGTCTCCCACCTCTTTATCATTAGGCAAATGGAATCCGTTAGGGCATATACCCTGACGATTACCTTCAAACGGATCCATTGCACCTGTAATTTCAGAATGAGTTCCCAACCCAACAGCCGCAGCCCAGTTATAATAATAGCCACCACCACTGCTTAAGCAATAATATGGCAAATATTTATCTGCTGCTTCTTCACTAAAAACACTCACTGTTTTAAGTCCTGATTTATACGCCTCACTATCAGAAGAATATTTGTTACAATGCATATTTTCAGCCATCCAATATTGTTCACCTATTTTAACAACATTATATTCATTACCACAGGCATCAATTGCAGGTGGTATTTGACTGCCAAAATCCAATATTTGCACTGGCATTGGTTTTATCACCCCTGCTTCAATTATATTGTTTTTTGTGGTTGATAATACGATTTTTCTACTATCTGTTGTCTTTACAACCACATCAAATCCGTTTTCAAAAACCCCAGGGGGTACCACTATCCAAAAATCAGTGGCTGCATTTGTGCTAAGGGCGACACCATCACCACAATCAATATCAAGAGCCAAATTCCCATAATGAGGATCAGGAGCTACCGGCATCTCTTTTTCAAAGGGCGACACCCAAAACGTTCCACTAAGAGCTTTCCCATCATTATCTGTTATTGTCAGACTTTTAACAGCAGCCTCAGTGCCTTCCTTTAACTGCAAACTTAATTTAAGCACTCCAAACAAATGTTTGAAATTCAAATCAGTTGTTGTAGAATAAGCGACACTGGGCATTGTGTTTGGTGCAAACGTAGCACTATTGTATGTCTGTACTGAGGGAGTAGTAATGACCACCATACCTTTATTGGCTCCGTTGATCATAAAAAACTCCACTATTGACGAAGGATATACAGCAGTCCATGGTCTGGTTTCACTGCAACTTCCACTAAACGTTGCTGTTGATTTGCCTGCTCCGCTTTTTAGTGAAAATTCGCCACCTTGTTCATCGTCAGCAGCAAATACTTTTATGACATCACCCTCTGACCACACTACTGTGGTACCGTCCGGTTTTACAGTGGTTTTCAACGCACCCTCTGAAGTGGCGGAAAACTCCATATCTACCTTTTTTACTGATGATTGTTCGTTTTCTTTTACCGTATCATTCTTTTTACATGATACAAAAGCAAGCATCATTAACATGCCTTCTGCTATACATACAAACTTTTTCATACTTTTATAGAGTTATCTGTTACAAATTCTGCCTTGTGCATAATTTTTTGGCAAAGGTAATAAAAAATTGTTTAAATTTGCAGACAATTATGACAGACTTACACAAATATTTGCAAGAACAGTTGCTTGTATATCCTAAAGCGGCAGAAAATTACGGCAAACTGAAACAGATAAAGACCAAGGAGTTTGACTTTGGAACCTTTAAGGTGTTTGTACACTTCAACCCGGCAAGAGCGGTGTCATCGTTGGCAAAACTCGATGCCAAAAGCATAGCGGAGAGACCTTGTTTTCTTTGTGAGAAGAACCGCCCTGCAGAGCAAGGCAGCATAGATTTTAAGGGCAAATACGATATTTGTATAAATCCGTTTCCCATCTGTACTGAGCATTTTACCGTGATTTCAAAGATTCATGAGCCGCAAAAACTGAATTCAGGTAAAATTGAAGATTTTTTCTCTTTGGCAGAGACGTTTAGAGGCTGGGTGGTTCTATATAATGGTGCCAAATCGGGGGCTTCCGCTCCAGACCACTTCCATTTTCAACTTGGATGTACAGAGTACTTTACGTATCCCGTTGAAACCCCGATGCCAGGGCTAATAAACAAAATAAGTTTTTTCTGCAAAACAAAAGATGAGGCTGTCTCCAAACTGAGAGGCACTATGAACACATTGTCAGAAGGCAAGTGGAATCCTGATGCCACTACCATTGAAGATACGTATGAGCCGCAAATAAACCTGTTCTGTGAGTTTAAGAACGGCGGTTTTATGACTACTGTGTTTCCAAGGGTATGCCACCGTCCACGTCAGTTTTTTGCAGAGGACGATACAAAAATACTTATCAGTCCCGGTGCCATAGATATGACAGGACACCTTATCACGGCACGTGAGGAGGATTTTGAAAAGATAACAAAAGATATTCTTATAGACGTTTTCAGGCAGGTGTCAAAATTTTAATTAAAGCCGGCATTTGCATTTTAACGGAATATACTTATAGTTGTATCAGATACTGTGGTGCTTATCAATGCAGCGTCAAGGATTGACGGGAACAGGAAATCTGTTCTGAAACGTCTTGTTGCATTTGTTTTTGCGTTTTCATACATATAATGATAACGCTCCTTATAGCTGTCAGACATCCAAACAAAACAAGCGGGATGTTTTACCTTTTCTGAATTTTGGGCATGAAGATACAAACCTTGCTCTCCAAGTGCCTCACCGTGATCAGACAAAAATATCATTATTGCGTTCTTTTCTTTCAATTCTCCAACAACCTTAGATAAAAAACAATCAGTAGCAATAATGGTATTATCATACGAATTAACAATTTGCTCTATTGTGTTGAATTTGACGTTTCTATTGTTAGTCAGAGGTTTATACACAATCAAAGAGTCTGGAAAATGAAGATTATAATACCAGTGGCTACCTATTGTGTGAATAATTATCAAATCCCTTTCATTTTTATTTGACAATCTCCTTGAAATGAATGGAAACATGTCCAAATCATAAAAACTTGAATATACATAGGGTGATTTCTCAGGATGAATAAAAAAAGACGAATCACATTCCTGAATAAAATCCGCATAAGTATGCGTCAACTCTTGATTTGAAATCCAAATGGTTTTAAATCCATTTTTCTTAAAAGCAGGTACAAACGATGATTCTGTAAAAGCCAAATCCTCATTCACACTGTCCGCTCGTGTAAGAATATGAGGAAGACTGCGGTTTGTGTATGTATATTCTGAATAAATATTAGGGAAAGTTATAATATTTTTCTCTTTTGACAAATACGGCGTTGTATTACGAGTATAACCATTTAACCCGATGTGATCACTCCTTAAAGCCTCACCTAAAACCAAAACAACAACTAAGGAGTCTGAGCGTTCCGCAAACACTTGATTACAAAACGGATTTACCCTGTCTGTGGCAGGATGATAGCCTTCAACATACTCTTTTACTGCATTATACACATTAAATGGATAACGGTTTATACAGCCTCTGTGTATCCTTGAATTACAATGCAAATAGCCTGTCATTAAAACCAGACAAGTCAATAAGTACACCCAATTATGGTTGAGTTTAATCTGCTTAAATCTGTACCATACAGCCAACGCTGCAAATATTGTCGCCACCAGCACAAAGCACACAAGCTGCCATGTTATAAGTTCCAAACCTTCATGTGTATCGTGATGTAAAATCACATCAACAAGCATCGGAGTAATTACAGCACTACTCGAAATTCTAAAATATGCCAAAGAGGAGCCAATAATTGAGTATATCGGGAATAACACTGCAAACAACCATCTATATGACGCCATTGCACCTATCAGAAAAAAGTTTGCAATCATCACTACAAAGCAAAATACACCTATCTCCAAATAACCCATAACATCACTCACCGGATTGTCAAAAAAGTCAGCTATGACAAACAACAACAAACTGATCAGGGTTGAAATAAAAATAAATGCGATATACTTTCTTAACAAATGCATATTACTTTCTGCCAAATTCCTTAGGTATATTAAGAAATGCCGCTATTATAAAGCCTGGAACAGTGCAAAGGCACACCCAAATAAAGAACAGCGTATAATTGCCAAGTGCGGCTAACTGCGGTCCTACAAGTGATGCCACATTCTCTTGCACCCAACCGGCAGCCATACCCGGAAGCATCATTCCAAGTGCCATAAATCCTGTACACAGAGCGTAGTGTGCTGTCTGGTAAGGTCCTTGTGAAACATATATAAGGTATAGCATAAATGCCGTAAATCCTACGCCGTAGCCAAATTGCTCAAGTGCAATGCAACTGCCTATTATATATATGTTCTCAGGTTGGCATAGTGCAAGATATACATATACCATATTAGGAACATTCATAAATATAATCATAGGCCAAAGCCAATATTTTAGACCGTTTCTGGAAGCAAGCCAACCACCTAAGATACCACCTACAAGCAGTGCCAACACACCCACTGTTCCATACAATACACCAACCATACTTGTGCTTACACCAAGACCGCCTACCGCCCTATCATCGAGAAGGAACGGAGAGGCTATTTTAGCAAGTTGAGACTCTCCTAATCTGTATAGCAAAATAAACGCAAGGGCAAGCCAAATGCCTTTCTTTGTAAAGAATGTATAGAATAAGTCTCCAAACTTTTGAATAGACTTATTTGAATCATTAGCAGGTTTAGGCAACACAAACTTATGCCACAAGGCAATTAGAACAAACAACACCGCTGTGGCAAAGAATATGATTTGCCAAGCATTTGTAACTCCAAGCCCTTTTTCAATAAGGATACCTGCAAGGAATACCAACAGACCCTGCCCAAAAATTGTGGCTATCTTATAGAACACACTCCTGATGCCTACAAATAGTGATTGCTCACTCTCCGGGAGGGCAATCATATAGAAACCGTCGGCGGCTATATCGTGAGTGGCTGAACTGAATGCCATAAGCCAAAAGAATGCAAGTGAAATTTGGAAAAACAGCGGAGCAGGCAGTGAGAATGCAATTCCTGCCATACCAGCGCCTATAAGAAACTGTGTGGTTGTAATCCACCAGCGTTTTGTCTTTATTAAATCTACAAAAGGACTCCATAGTGGTTTGATTACCCAAGGCAGATAGAGCCAACTTGTGTAGTAAGCAATATCTGTATTGCTTAATCCTAAATTCTTGTACATAACAACAGAGACCGTCATAACAAGAACATACGGCAGTCCTTCAGCAAAATAAAGAGTGGGTATCCAAGACCAAGAATTTTTCATAAAATATAGATTTTAGGTGCAAAATTAGTAATAAAAACAATAAAAACACAGGTTGCCAAAGAAAAAATCAATAACTTTGCAGAATAATTGTCAACAATGCACAAAACTACAAAACAAAGATTATGGAACAAAAAGAAAACCAACTGAACATTGAGCTGCCTCAAGATGTGGCGGACGGCACATACGCTAATCTTGCAATTATAGCACACTCCCCAAGTGAAGTTATTTTGGATTTTGCACGTGTTATGCCAAACGTACCTAAGGCAAAAGTTAAATCACGCATTATCATGACACCTGAACATGCAAAACGGCTGCTTAACGCACTACAGGAAAACATTGCAAAATATGAGAGTCAATATGGGCAAATCAAGTTTCCTGAACGCACAATATCTTACCCGATGGGATTTGGCGGCGAGGCTTAGCAACGAAAGAGGATTTCCTCATACATCATACATAACAATAAGGTCTCTACGCATAGGATAGTGGTTGCGGAACCACTCAAATTTCTGAGGTTCAAGTTTTAATGAGGTGCTGTCAGCCTCAATGTCATATTTGGCTGTATAGTCTTTTGGTGGCAGTCCTAAATCATTAACGCTGACTTTTACGCCCAACCCAAAGAACTCCGATACTGCATTGACAGCCATTACTGTTCCGCCAGCCTTGCCGTCTATGCTGTAGCCTGCAATGTGCGGGGTTGCTAGCAAAGCCTTTTGCAACAATGTTTGGTCTATATCCGGCTCATTCTCCCAACAGTCTATTACAAACTTTTGCGTGGCCTTGATGGCATCGGAGGTAGATAAAATTTCTCCTCTTGAGGCATTTATAATTATGGCATCTTGCTTGCATTTGGCAAGAAATTCTGCATTTATAATATGGTGAGTATCAGCATTTAGAGGTACATGAAATGTAATTATATCCGCCTCAGCGGCAATGGTTTCCAAAGGTGTGAAATTATATTGCACACAGCCTTTCTGCTGTAGCGGAGGGTCGTTAAGCAGAGGTTTCACACCCATTGAGAGTGCCTGTCTATAGACTCTTGAACCTACGTTACCCACACCCACTATGCCTATAGTCTTACCCTTATAATTGGGTAAAACATACCTTATGGCGGCATCTACGTAGTTACACACAGAATCTGCATTGCAACCGGGAGCGTTTGTCCATTCTATGCCAGCTCTACTGCAATAATCTGTATCAATATGGTCATAACCTATTGTGGCTGTAGCTATAAACTTTACCGATGAGTTATACAGCAACGCCTCGTTACATTTGGTACGGGTGCGTATTATGAGGGCATCGGCTTTTTTAACGGTATCCGGAGTAAAGGCTGATGATTCCAAATATAAAACATCAGCCGCACCGTCAAGCAATCCCCTTATGAGAGGTATGTTTTTATCTATGAGAACTCTCATCGGGAAATTTCCTTAACTATATAGTTAAGTGAGGCGTATGCGTTTAGAATAAACATCACATATTTAATATCGAGCACCACAAACCTATGATACTCAGGATTATATACGTATGCGTTATTAGCCGCTTCTCTGTTCCAATCTATTACCATGCCCATTAGGTCTCCGTTGTAATCATATACACCGTAACCTGTTCTGCCTATAGCCATATCACAATTTGTAAGGAATGTAATACGCTGTTTTTTTGCGGCCGGCAACTCATTATACAGCGTTGTCAATACAGAATCAGCACCGCATTTAACACTTGTGTAGCCATAATTGAACATTCCAGTTAAACTTGATATAGCATTAACATGTGTGATATCATCGGGGTCATAACCTTTAATGGAGCCACTGCTCATCCTAAAGGTATAATTAGCATCAGGCATATCCTCAACAGATGGGTTTATAATTGTCAAGCCTTCTTTATAAAGGCGTGTAAGGCGAGCCGCCTTGGCATTATCACTATTGATGGCAGAATACAAAAGTCCTTGCATATCATTAAGTTTCATTACAAAACTTATTAGAATATCCTCTTTCAACTGCTGTTCCGTAGGCCTGTCAAGGTATTTCACAAACCTTTTTTCATCTGTTATTATGGATTTTTCAAATATATCCTCTATAAATTTCTCTCTATCACCTTTATATTTAGTCCTCTCAATCTCAAAAACCTGTTCTATTATGTTTGACGGGAAATGCTTTTCTACAAATTTCAAAACCTTGCTAAACACATTACGCTCTTTGACAGCATCATACTCAACAAAATATGTATTTAAGACACTAAATAGTTCCTCTGCGTTATCATCGTTTATATCAAGCGCCACATTTGCCGCCATCAAGGTGTTGGTCTTTTGCAAAATCTCTGTAATATACTCATACTCACGCACTGTATTAAGTCTTGAGGCATATAGCGTATCAATAAACGGAATTACATTTCCATATCTCAAGCATGTTTGAAAATCGGAATGATTGGCCGCCCAAACCAAAAACTCATATTCCTTGTTTTTCTTCTCACCTATAACGCCGCTTTTAACAGCAACATCTATTTGTTTTTGATTCTCTTCAATTTTATATTTGAAGTTTGCACATCCAATCGAGTCAAAGAAATGATACACAACATTCTGAGCCTCCAACTTAGCAATATTCTCTTCTAAAGCGGAACTTAGGATACTGCGGTCAGTTTTATTAGGAAACCCTAACGAGAACACAAAATCACCCTCTTTGTAATTATCCTTATACAAAAACACTTTGTGGGATTGATACGCCATATTGCTCTGGTCATAATACGAAGGTTCATTATCACGGTCGCTGTATATACGTAGAATCACAAAATCAGCACTGTGCCTGTCAATTTTAAGGCTGTCATTGGCAATGGACGCAGGCGGTAGATATGCAAGTCTTACATCATTGTAGCATTTATATACATACAAATAATACTTTCCTGTGCTTGTCCCCTCTACATGTGCAACGTATCCTTGCGGCAACACCTCGCCTCTGCAAATAATGCGTGATACTGAATCCACCACTTGTTTTATTCTGTTCTCATTATCTATACCCGATGTATGCTTGATTATCCTATACGTCACATCTTGGGTGCTTTGCAATATCCAAGCCCCTAAATTATTAAGTGACACCTCTTTGTATATAGATGGGCTTTTATAACCTTTAGCGTACGAAATGGAGTCAGGCAAACGGTTCTCCACAGCTCCTACAGGGGCTATCAGCAATCCCCTTTCAGAAATTATTGTACCAGTGTAACCGCTTGTAAGATAGACCACTGCATCCTTCATACTTGGGGCCTTATCTTTATATATATGGCTAATCTCCACCTCTAATCCATCCTCTTCCATACGATCCACTACAGAATCGGGAATATTAGGTAGTATCCACATTCCTTCAGAAGCAATCATAGGGAAAGATATTACAACTAAAAATATCAGGTTAAAAAAAACATTCTTGTTCATTTGTTTTCACGTTTATTTCAGTTTGCAAAGTTACAATATTTTTTGATATTTGGCGGTTATATTAAAAATTCTTACCTTTGCGGCGAAAAACAAAAATCATATAACATTATAAATATACATTTATGGCTACTACAGCAGACATTAAAAACGGAATGTGTATCAAGTTCAATAACGGACTTTACACAATTGTTGAGTTCCTACACGTAAAACCAGGCAAAGGTCCTGCTTTTGTTCGTACTAAACTTAAAAACGTGGAGACAGGAAGAACCATTGAGAACACTTTCTCATCGGGTGTTAAACTTGACGTTGTAAGAATTGAAAAACGCCAATATCAATATCTTTACAAAGATGATATGGGCTACAATTTCATGAACAACGAGACATTTGAGCAGGTTTCAATCCAAAAAGACCTTATTAACGGCGTTGATTTCCTGAAAGAGGGCGATACAGTTGATGTAACTGTTCACGCAGATACAGAGAACATATTGTTTGCCGAATTGCCTATCGCAACGGTACTTGAGGTAACTTACACAGAGCCTGGACTCAAAGGTGATACTGCAACCAACGCTCTTAAACCTGCCACAGTGGAGACTGGTGCCACCGTTAAGGTTCCTCTATTCATCAACACAGGTGACAAGATTAAAATAAACACCGCAGACGGTAAATATCTGGAAAGAGCAAATTGATTTTAATTCAGTAGAAGTCTTTTTAAGTCCTATACTAATTTGAGAAAAAAAATAGTGGCCGGCGTTATTGCCGACCACTATTTTTTTACTAACATATTATATTTACTTCTCAATGCTTATAAACTCTATCTCAAATATAAGAGTTGAGAATGGCTTGATTGTACCTCTATCCTGAGACTTATATCCAAGTTCGTATGGTATATACAACTCAAATTTAGTACCTGCAGGCATAAGTTGGAAACCTTCTGTCCAACCAGGTATAACAGAACCAAGAGAGAATTTTGCAGGCTCACTACGTTTATAAGATGAGTCAAACTCTGTTCCATCAATAAGAGTACCACGATAGTTGCATTTTACGGTACTCTCTGCTGTAGGTTTCTCACCTGTGCCAAGAGAGATTATCTTATATTGAAGGCCGCTCTCTGTAACTTGCACGCCTTCCGCTGTCTTGTTATTTTCAAGCCAAGCGATACCTGCCGCCTTGTTATCACCATATTTCTCCTCCATCGCTTTCTCGGTTACAGACTCCTGACATTCTCTGATAAATTGTTGAGCCTGCTCCGGAGTCATATCCATAACAACACCTTGCATTGATTTTATAAATGCACTGAAGAACACATCGGAATTAACAATTTCTGTGGAATCGCCGCCTATAATTTGTTCATTCAACATAGGGAATATGCGTGTGGCAATCTGATCACCTATTTGAAGACCCATAAAATAGGCTTTTTCCTTTTCACTCTTTTCATTTGCTCCGTCTTCAATTCCCTTAATAAATTCTTTAACGTATGCGGAATCAAGTCCGTTTTGATACTGATAGTCCAAAAGACCCTCAGAATACATAACTCCAGCGGCATACGAGATAGAATCTATTCTGTTCTCTACTTTTGCCGATGTGTTTTTGCAACTGCTGAATGCCAATGCCGCAATAGCGACCGTGGCACCAAAGAAAAATAGTTTTTTCATGATTTATAAATTTAAAATGGTTATCTAACTATCTCCAATAACTCAACCTCAAAAATAAGTGTGGCGTATGGCGGTACGGCATTGCCGGCTCCATTTGCCCCATATCCTAAATCAGACGGAATGTAGAATGTAAACTTGCTGCCTACAGGCATAAGTTGCAAGCCCTCTGTCCAACCCTTGATAACGCCGTTTAACGGAAATTCAGCAGGTTTTCCACGATCTACAGAACTATCAAATTTAGTGCCGTCTGTAAGAAAACCCTCATAATGCACTCTAACGGTATTGGCGGCGGTAGGTTTGGTTCCGTCACCCATCTTAACTACTTGATATTGAAGTCCCGATGCTGTAACCATTACACCCTCACGCTGTTTGTTTGCATCCAAAAACTTACGCTCCTGCTCCTTACTGGCTTTAATTGCCTGTTCTCTGACCTCATTCTCATAATCAAAAGCGATTTTTTTTGCAGAATCAAGAGTCATTGCTGTGGGATTTTCAAAAACATAATCACACAATGCCTTGGCAAACAAGCCTTTATCAAACTCCATCTGTTCCATGTAAGTTTTCATCTGAGACCCTACGCAGATACCGAAAGCATAACTTGCCGTATCCACTTTGGTTTTTAGTTCCACCTGTGGCTCCTCTTGCTTAACATCCGTGTTTGTCACTTTTTTTGCAGATAAATCAAATGTACTCATAATCAATGCCGATATTGTAAATATAAAAACGTACTTTTTCATTCTTTATTGCCCCCTACAAATTTTATTGTTATTACAAAGTGGTTGCAAAATTACTTTAAACATTACAAAAATGCAAATATTATTTTCACGATGTGCCTTGAAATGTTAAAAATTTTTATATTTAGTAAAAAATTACTACATTTGCACGTTGAAAAATCATCACTTACATAATGAAAAGAGTAGTAATAACAGGAATGGGCATATATTCTTGCCTTGGTAACGGCTTGGATGCCGTAAGACAATCTTTGTATGACGGAAAGTCAGGTATAGTGTTTGACCAAGCCCGTAAGGATATGGGGTTCCGATCGGCACTTACATCTTACTTGGAAGTTCCTGACTTAAAGAAAGAGTTAAGCCGTAGCCAGCGTGTATATATGCCTGAGCAGGCCAAATACGCATACGTTGCCACAGTAGAGGCTCTAAAGAATGCCGGCATAGATATGGATTTCTTGGAGAAGAATGAGGTTGGACTTATGTACGGCAACGACAGTACTGCAGAGGCTGTATATCGTAGTATAAATACTATGCTTGAGAAGCATGACACCACTCTTGTGGGTTCAGGCGGCATATTCCAATCAATGAACTCAACCGTAACAATGAACCTTGCATGTATATTCAAACTAAGGGGTATGAACCTTACGGTTTCAGGTGCTTGTGCAAGTGGTTCTCATGCCATAGGTCTTGGAGCATTGCTAATCCGCAACGGATTACAGGACACTGTAGTTTGCGGTGGTGCGCAAGAGGTTAATCCGTATGCAGTAGGCAGTTTTGACGGTATTAGTGCATTCTCTACAAGGG
>JAZLHT010000041.1:0-1683 GCA_045616965.1 Candidatus Enterocola sp. | reverse complement strand
CATTGTGAGATTTTTCGTTTCGCTACGCTCCACTCAAAATGACGTGGAAATAGTATCACTTTCAACTTTCAATTTTCAACTTTCAATTATGATTTACACTTCAAATAGAATTAAAGAAATTCTGAATTGCGATGCTGTAATCACAGCACCTGATGCAACCGTAGCATATCTTAGCACAGATACCAGAGCCCTTCTATACCCTACTGAGACACTGTTTTTTGCCATAACCACACCAACGGCTGACGGACATAAATTTATAGGGAATGCGTACAGTTCAGGGGTCAGAAATTTTGTTGCAAGCAGTTTTACTGATGAGTTCAAGTCTCTAAAAGACGCCAACTTTTATATAGTGATCAACCCTGTAAGGGCATTACAGAAGATTGCAGCCTATCATCGGGCTAAATTTAACATACCCGTTATAGGCATAACCGGAAGCAACGGTAAAACCATTGTAAAAGAGTGGCTGTATGCGGCATTGGGTACAAAATTCCGCATAACACGCTCTCCTAAAAGTTACAACTCACAGATAGGTGTTCCTCTGTCTGTATGGGAACTTGAGGACTACACCACACTTGGCATATTTGAGGCTGGAATTTCTGAAAAGGGTGAAATGAGTAATCTGCAGGAGATTATAAAGCCAACCATAGGCATACTGACCAATATAGGGGCAGCCCATAGTGAGGGATTCTCATCTGACGATGAAAAACTTTATGAGAAACTTTTGCTTTTCAAGGAGTCTGAAGTGCTGATTTTTAAGAGCAACAATAAGGTAATCAACACCATAAAAAAGATAAATCCTACTATAAACCTTATAAATTGGGGCTTTAATGACCCTACCGCTACAGTTAACATCACAAGAGTGCAAAAATCCGATGGTATAACCCACCTCACATATCTGTGCAAAGGTGCAGAGGGCAAATGCGATATAAATTTTACAGACGATATATCTCTGCAAAACGCCATACAGTGCCTTGTATGCGGCATATATTTAGGTACAAGTGTAAAACTTGACAACTTGGAGCCTATAGAGATGAGGCTTGAGGTTAAATCTGGTATAAACGGTTGCCAACTTATAGACGATGCCTACAGCAATGATTTAAGCTCTCTTAATGAGGCTCTTAACTTTATGGACGCTTTCTCCAAGCTTAAATTTGAGAAAAAAAGCGTCATAATATCTGATGTGGCAGGCAGCGGTATGGACGGCGATACGCTTTATTCTAATGTGGCTGCACTTATAAAGCAAAAACACATAAACAAGTTAATTGCCATTGGTACAGAAATTTCAAAGCATAAGAACCTGTTTGCAAAAGACACCCTGTTTTTTGACACCACATCAGAGTTCCTTAATGCAAATATACATTTTGCAAATGAGATTATCCTTATTAAGGGTGCCCGTAAGTTCCAATTTGAGCAGATTTCAAAACATTTGGAACAGAAGCGTCACCAAACAGTAATGGAGGTTAATCTAACTGCATTGGTTCACAATTTCAAGAAGTTACGCTCATACATAAAACCCGATACCAAAGCCATGGCAATGATTAAGGCAGATGCCTACGGCTGTGGGGCTTTGCAGGTTGCACAGACCCTAAGCCATCACCATTGTGACTATTTTGGCGTGGCTGTGGCAGATGAGGGTGTGGAGCTTAGGAATGCCGGCATAAATACAAACATTATAGTAATGGA
>JAZLHT010000040.1:0-10632 GCA_045616965.1 Candidatus Enterocola sp. | reverse complement strand
CCTATGATACGACCTTTCATCTCATCGTTCTCAATGTGGAATACCGTAACGGCGTTTTCTATTGCAGTCTCACTTGCAACACGCTGTATTGATTGTATTATTATTTTCTTTGCCTCTTTGTTGCCGTTCATGCGAGCCTCTTCCATAATTTCATTTGTGTATGCAAGAGCCGCTGTCTGAGCCTCTGCTTTTAGGGCTTCAATCATTGAGTCTTTAGCTTGCTGAGCAGACATACCTGCAACAGACTCCAGTTTTTCAATGGCTTGTTGGTGCAGTCGGTCAAGTTCCTGATCTTTTTTCTCAGCAATGTCAAGTTGTGCCTCGTACGCGGTTTTAAGTTGTTCAACTTCTGCATTTTTCTTTGCTAATTCATCTTCCTGAGATTGAAGTTGTTTCTCTTTTTGCACGATTCTTGCCTCTGCCTGCTGTATTTTTGCATTGCGTGCAGTAACTTGTTTTTCATACTCGTTTTTAAGTTGAAGGTATTTCTCCTTAACCTCAAGCATCTTAGCCTTTTTTAAGGCCTCGCCCTCTATGCGGGCGGTCTCAATAATACCTTTTGATTTCTTACCTTGTATTAGGAACAGCAGCCCTACAGCTATAGCGCTTCCCACTATAAAGGCAATCACAATAAGGATTATAATGGTAGTAGTACTCATAGTGTTAAATATTTAAATTTTAAAAAATAAAAAAGCAACTTCAACATTTCTGGTATGACCGGAAATATGTTAAAATTGCAGTGTATGGTTGTAATATTATTCGTTTTCTAATAAAGAATTATCCAATGCTTTGCCTAATTTTTCATACACATCCGCATCCTTTAGTTTTTCAAACATCAGTTCGTATGCGGCACAGCAAAGAATTGTTTCCCTTCCTTTTCCCACAAATGTATTCGCATAATCGTTAAGCAAACTTTTTAAAGCGGATTCCGCTTTCCTATACATTTCCTCCTCATCCGGGTTTATGCACATCGGAATCTTGTTTTCATAAATGTTGATGGTAATTACCCGTTTTTGACCCGATTCCACCTTTAATAGAAATTATCAATTACTTAACTTAGCAATGCAAACATCAATCTGTGCCATTATGTCGGTAAGTTTTTTTCTTGCCTGACTGATATCTCCTTTTGACAGAGACACAACACTTTTGGCGATTTTTAAATTATTGTATTTACGCTGCAATTCAACATTTTCCGCACTCGCTTTTTTCAATTCTTCCTTAAGGAATTCTAACTCGTTGGTAATCTGTGTAATCTGCTTGTTTTTGTTGTCAAGACGCTGAAGCAAAACACTTATTTTGTCTGTTAGATTCTTAACAGGATTAGAAGCCGATTCAATCATAGCCGGAAAATTCTGTGCAAATTTAGCAATAATATTTTGGAAAAAAAAGACCGATTGAAAAATTTTTCAATCGGTCTCTTGATTTTTCTATTAAATAGCGATTATTGAATGCCTTTTTCTTTGATGCGGGCTTTTTTACCTGTAAGGTTGCGTAGGTAGTAAAGTTTGGCACGGCGTACTTTACCTATTTTATTAACCTCAACTTTCTCTATAAACGGAGAATTGAATGGGAATATACGCTCGACACCTACACCTTCTGATATTTTACGTACTGTAAAACGCTTGGTGTCGCCGTGTCCTGTTATTTTAATTACAACACCACGATATTGCTGAATACGCTCCTTGTTACCTTCTACAATCTTGTAGGATACGGTAACTGTGTCACCACTCTTAAATTGTGGTAGAGAACCCTCTTTGCCTGTGGCAAATGCCTCTTGGGCTACTTTAATTAAATCCATTTCAATTAAATTTATTGGTTTGACATATATGCGCAATTTAACGGATTCCTAATGCTCCGACAGAGATTGCGTCAAAACAGGGTGCAAAGGTAAATAATATTTTGTGTTTTTGCAAATGTTTTTAAGAAATATTTGCTAACTTTGCAGGAAATAAGGGACAAGGAACAAGGGACAAGGATAAAGGAATCTATACTTGACCCTTGACCCTTGACCCTTGACCCTGATTATATGTACCTTAAAGCTTTATCCATCATAAACTACAAGAACATCGCGGAGGCTTCTCTTAGCTTTTGCGACGGCATAAACTGTTTTGTAGGGAACAATGGCGTGGGTAAGACCAATCTGCTTGATGCCGTCTATTATTTAGCGTGTACAAAGAGCCGTTCAGGGCTTATGGACAGTCTTAATGTTAAGCATGGTGAACAGTTCTTTATGATTCAGGGTGAGTTCTCCAATGAATCATCTGATAATGCCCCGATGCTGATACAGGCAGGTTACAAGGTTGGCGGCAGAAAGAATCTTAAGAATTGCGGTAAGGATTATCAGCGTTTGGCAGACCACATCGGGTTAATACCTGTAGTTATAGTATCGCCATCGGACAGCAACCTGATAGAGGATTGGAGCGATAACCGCCGTAAATTTATAGACGGAGTCATTTCTCAGTACAGTAAGGAGTATCTGTATCACCTTATTAAATATAATACATTGTTAGCAGACCGTAATTCTTATCTGAAACAGCAATCTGACGATGAGGTGCTTTATGAGGCGTGTGAGGCTCAGATGGCGGAATCGGGTAAATATATTTATGAGGCAAGATGTAAGTTTACAGAGGAGTTTGCAAAGGTTTTTGCTGAGTATTATGCCAAGATTTCTATGGATAAGGAGCAGGTGGCTCTTGAATATAAGTCTCATCTTACTACAGGCGATTTAAAATCAATGCTTGAGTACTCCAGAAAACTTGATTTGATAGTGGGACATACCACCAAAGGTGTTCATAAAGATGATTTGGACATGCTTCTTGGCAGTTATTCCATTAAAAAAGTGGGCTCTCAGGGGCAGAACAAGTCTTTTCTGTTGGCTCTTAAATTTGCTCAGTTCAACTATCTTAAGCGTATCACAGGGTGCACCCCGATACTGCTTTTGGACGATATTTTTGATAAACTTGATGCAGGGCGTGTGGAGCAGATAATAAAGATTGTCTCTGACGATGAGTTTGGGCAGATTTTTATAACAGATACAAACCGTGATAATTTAGATGCTCTGATTAAGAGGGCATCGGGTGGAGAGTATCGTATCTTTAATGTAACAGAGGGGGCTGTAAAAGATGAAACGTGTTAGTGTAATCCCTATAGGCAAGGTTATTGACGCATACTTTAAAGAGAATGGTATGCAGGATAAGATATTGGAACAGAGATTGTTGGATAATTTAAAGGATATTCTTGGCACTTTTGTCTATAACTATGTAACATCCGCCTATATAAATAATAAGGTGCTATATATTAAGGTGTCAAACAGTATTTTGCGTGGTGAGATTGCCATGACCAAACAGTCTCTTATAGAGCGTCTTAATGCCTCTGTCTCACCCGATGTAATGATCGTGAGGGATATAAATGTATGATGTATGATGTATGATGTATGATGTATGATGTATGATGTATGATTAGTGAAAACATAAAACATATTACAGAATCTTTGCCGGCAGGGGTGCGGTTGGTGGCGGTATCTAAGTTTAACCCCAATGAGAGCATAGTAGAGGCGTATAATGCCGGGCAAAGGCTGTTTGGTGAGAGCCATGCACAAGAGTTGGTGCCTAAGGCGGAATCTTTGCCCAAAGATATTATGTGGCATTTTATTGGGCATCTGCAAACCAATAAGGTTAAATATATAGTGCCGTATGTGTCTTGTATAGAGTCTGTTGACTCATTTCATCTGCTAAAGGAGATAGACAAGCAGGCGGCAAAGTGCGGCAGGGTTATAGATTGTCTGCTTCAATTCCATGTGGCTCAGGAGGAGACCAAATTCGGGTTTTCACTTGAAGATTGCCGTCAGATGCTGACATCGGGTGAGTATAAAGAACTGAAAAACATAAATATAACGGGTGTTATGGGTATGGCTTCAATAAGTGAAGATACCACTCAAATAGAGCGTGAATTTACTCAAGTAAAAGAGATTTTCAATGCCCTTAAGTCTGAATTTTTTGCTGACAAACCTTCGTTTTGCGAGATTTCAATGGGTATGACCCACGATTACCCCATAGCCATAAAGTGCGGTGCCACTCTTATTCGTGTAGGCAGTGGCATTTTTGGAGAGAGAATGTATGCAAGGTAGGCGGAGTCATCACATTTCAAATGTTGTTGTGAAAAAAAGAATTGTCATTATATTACTGTTTGCAATAATATTGCCGGTCCACGCTCAATTGAAGAAAAGTCGCATAGGCTCTACATCAAAGCAACAGGTGAGCATATCGGTGGGTGTGAATCATCCTGTTATGGAACTTAAGACCAAGCATGGTCCAAATGTGCAGGCTTCTTATACTTATTTCTTTTTACCGCGTTTGGGGTTAAAGGGTTTTGCTGATTATAATTTCTTTTTGGGAGAGAATGATTACAATTCGCACTTTGCATCGTTAGGTGCAGAGGTTGTTTTTAATGCATATATCAGTACATCTGGCAGAAAAGAGAGTTCTACTGCATCTGTTATACCCGATAAGATTTATATTTTTGGCGGAGTGGGGGTCTCTGGTTTTTTTTGCACCCCTAAACCTCAATTTACAGATGGTGTTACAGCATTGTTCCCTGTTGGTTTTGGTATAGCCTGGCCTGTGGCTGATAATTGGAACTTAGGTTTTGAGGCGGCATATAATTTTACTTTAACAGATAAACTGGATAACATAATTGGTGGTAAAATGACTGATTCTTATCCTACACTTGATGTTACCCTGACATATAGGATACCAAATACACACCGCAGAGGTACAGGATTTGGCTATAAATCAAAAAAAACAAGAGTGTGTGACCCACGCAAAGGGTGTGCCATAACTTTTGAATAAATTATAATCAAAAGCAATAATATGGAAAATTTTGCGTATCTTTGCAGCAAATATAAAAATAGTGATGAAAAAGTTTGTTTTGGCAACCGTAATATCAGCGTTTCTGTAGTTGCATACGCAGATATTATAGAGAGCCTTATTTATGATGCAGCTCACTACGGAGCAGTAAAATAATAATTCACTTAATAATAAAATAGTTATGGATTCTAAAAAACGTGTTTACACCTTTGGTAACGGAAAAGCCGAAGGTAACGCTAAAATGCGTGAGCAACTTGGCGGAAAAGGCGCAAACTGTGCTGAGATGAACTTGATAGGAGTACCTGTTCCTCCTGGTTTCACTATCACAACAGATGTTTGTAATGAGTATTATGAGGTAGGTCAGGAGAAAATCGTTAAAATTTTGGAGAATGACGTACTTGCTGCTGTAAAGCACATTGAGGGCTTGATGAACAGCAAATTCGGCGATGCCGCCAACCCGCTTCTTGTATCAGTGCGTTCAGGTGCACGTGCATCAATGCCTGGTATGATGGATACAATTCTTAACCTTGGTCTTAACGACACAGTTGCAGAGGGTATGGTTAAGAAAACAAACAACCCACACTTTGTTTATGACTCTTATCGTAGGTTTGTACAAATGTACGGCGATGTTGTACTTGGTATGAAACCTGTAAACAAGACAGATATTGACCCGTTTGAGGCTATTATTGAGAAGGTTAAGAAAGAGCAGGGCGTTGTCCTTGACAAGGATTTGTCTGTAGAGTCACTACAAAAACTTGTAAAACTGTTTAAGGAGGCTATCAAGAATCAGACAGGCTCTGATTTCCCTGAAGACCCTATTGAGCAACTTTGGGGTGCAATATGTGCAGTATTCCGCAGTTGGATGAATGAGCGTGCCATACTTTACAGAAAGATGGAGGGTATTCCAGATGAGTGGGGTACAGCAGTATCTGTTATGGCTATGGTATTCGGTAATATGGGCGATACATCTGCTACAGGTGTATGTTTCAGCCGTAATGCCGCTACAGGAGAGAACCTGTTTAACGGTGAGTATCTTGTAAATGCTCAGGGTGAGGACGTGGTTGCAGGTATCCGTACACCACAACAGATTACACTTGAAGGCAGCCGCCGTTGGGCAGAACTTGCAGGTATCAGTGAGGAGGAGCGTAAATCCAAATATCCTTCAATGGAAGAGTCAATGCCTGAGATTTACAAACAGTTGGATGACATTCAGAATAAACTTGAGAACCACTACTGCGATATGCAGGATATGGAGTTCACTGTTCAAGAGGGTAAACTTTGGTTCTTGCAGACACGTAACGGTAAGCGTACCGGTGCCGCTATGGTTAAAATTGCAATGGACCTTGTACGTGAAGGCAAGATAGATGAGAAGACAGCGGTTCTACGCTGTGAGCCTCAGAAACTTGATGAGCTTCTACACCCTGTATTTGATAAGACTGCTCTTAAGAGTGCAAAAGTGCTTACACAAGGACTTCCGGCATCTCCGGGTGCCGCTTGCGGTCAGATAGTATTCCACGCAGATGACGCTCAGGCTTGGCATAAAGACGGACATAAAGTAATTATGGTTCGTATAGAGACATCACCAGAGGACCTTGCAGGTATGAATGCCGCAGAAGGTATCCTTACAGCACGTGGCGGTATGACATCACACGCTGCTGTAGTTGCACGTGGTATGGGTAAATGCTGCGTATCAGGTGCAGGTGCTCTTGTAATAGATTATGCTAAAGAGACAGTTACTGTAGGTGATACAGTGCTTCGTCAAGGAGATTATATTTCACTTAACGGTTCTACAGGTCAAGTGTTTGCAGGTAAAATTGCAACTAAAGAGGCAGAACTTAGCGGTGATTTCAAGGCTCTTATGGACCTTTGCGATAAATATACAAAAATGCAGGTAAGAACTAACGCCGATACACCACACGATGCACAGGTAGCACGCCAATTTGGTGCTAAGGGTATAGGTCTTACACGTACAGAGCACATGTTCTTTGAGGGTACAAAAATCAAAGCCATTCGTGAGATGATTCTTTCTGAAACATCAGAGGGACGTGAGAAGGCTCTTGCCAAACTGCTTCCATATCAGAAGGCTGACTTCAAGGGTATTCTTGACGCTATGGACGGATTGCAGGTTAATATCCGTCTGCTTGACCCACCTCTACATGAGTTTGTTCCTCACGATGAGAAGGGTCAGGAGGAGATGGCAAAGGAGATGGGCGTAAGCGTAGAGGCTATACAGCAGCGTGTTGCTTCTCTTGCAGAAAATAACCCGATGCTTGGACATCGTGGCTGCCGTCTTGGTATCACATTCCCTGAGATTACAGCAATGCAGACACGTGCCATATTGAGTGCCGCTTGTGAACTTAAGAAAGAGGGTAAGAACCCAAGACCGGAGATTATGGTACCGCTTGTAGGTATTCTTTATGAGTTCAAACAGCAGAAAGAGATTATAGAGAAAGTATCCGCTCAAGTATTTGAGGAGTACGGAGTTAAGGTAGAGTTTGAGATAGGTACAATGATTGAGATTCCACGTGCCGCCCTTACAGCAGACCGTATTGCTACAGAGGCACAATACTTCTCATTTGGTACTAATGACCTTACTCAGATGACATTCGGCTACAGTCGTGATGATATTGCTTCATTCCTTCCTGTATATCTTGACAAGAAGATTCTTAAGGTAGACCCATTCCAGGTTCTTGACCAGCACGGTGTAGGTCAGCTTATTAAGATGGCTTGTGAGAAGGGTAAGGCAATACGTCCTAATCTGCGTACAGGTATCTGCGGTGAGCATGGTGGTGAACCTTCATCAGTTAAGTTCTGTGCAAGCCTTGGTATGGATTATGCAAGTTGCTCTCCATTCCGCGTGCCTATTGCACGCTTAGCAGCCGCTCAAGCCGCTATTGAATAATATAAAATTTATAAATAAAAAATCCTGACTTCTTTTGAGGTCAGGATTTTTTTTCATTAATACGTCATTTTACTATTGGCTCGTCATTTTGAGCGAAATGGAATGAAGCGAAAAATCTCATCCATATTTTGTGGTTTTATTGAAATATTTGGTGGTTATATTTTAAATTGATTGTGATTTTAGTTGGATTTGGAGAAATAACTCACTATATTTGCATCAATATATTATTTTTGGCGAATTGGTAAGATAATGATTATAAGAAATCTCATCAAGATGATACAGTAGTTAAAATATGGAAAAAAGAAAATATAATATTTACTGTGATGAAAGTTGCCACCTTGAGCATGATGGTATCAAGCCTATGCTCTTGGGGTGCGTATGGTGCCTAGAAGAAAAGAAGAATGCGATATTTTCTCGTCTTAGGGAAATAAAGATTCGCAATGGAATAAATCCGCATTGTGAATTGAAATGGAATGCTGTTTCTCCGTCAAAATTGTCGTATTACCTTGATTTGATAGATTATTTTTTTGATAATAGCGACTTGTATTTTAGGACTCTTATTGTTCAGGATAAAACTAGATTAAATCATGATGCATACGGACAATCTCATGATCAGTTTTATTATAAAATGTATTTTGATTTACTGAAAACAATTATTGCCCCTCAGTATTCATATAATATATATATTGATATAAAGGATACCAAGGGGCAGAAGAAAGTAGAGCGTTTGCGTGATGTACTATGCAATAATGCATATGATTTCAATAAAGAAGTTGTATCACGAGTTCAGCAAGTAAGATCACACGAGGTTGAACTGGTTGAATTGGCTGATTTCTTTGTTGGAGCACTTGGTTATGTGCACAGAGGATTAAAGACTAGTGAAGCCAAGATGAAGATAATAGATAAGATTCGTCTTAAGAGTGGTTATTCCTTGACTATGTCCACATTGGTGAGAGAAGAAAAGTTTAATATATTTATTTGGAAAAGTAGAGCAGTGGTAAATGGTTAATATAGATGAACTTCCGAAATTAATTTGCCTTGAAGACTATGGAGGTGACTATCGTAGTTATATAGATGCTGTTTATGAGGTCTTTACACAAGATTTCATGTATCATCAGCCATCTTTTGGCTCGCATATATTGAAACTAAAGTATCATCCTGAGTTTCAACAAATGGCATATACTTTTTATCACATGACTCATCATGGAGAGAAGGAGGATGAGCGTGAACCAGATCTTCGTAGATGTGAACGCATTGCATGGGCAAGACCAACAATTGAAAAGGTAGTTGAGTTTGACTTGAAATTTTGGGAACAGGAACGTAAGGGTAAGTCACGTGTTTGCATTTGGATGGAGGTGGATAATGGAGACAACTACTTCGTGATTCTTGATGTTAGAAAGACTTTTGTTTTGATGTGGACCGCTTTCTTTGCTGATTATCAACATCAAGCAAAGAAAAAACAGAAGGAGTACGAATCTTGGCTAACATCAGTAGGTGGTGTTGCTATGACTCCAGACGATTTGATTGCAACCATTCAAAGCAGGTTGCCTTAAACAAAACAAGGATCGCTTGTATGCAAACGACCCCATAACTCCTTTAACAACTTGGTTAATGAGCTTCCGCAAAGTTACGAACTTTTTTTAAAAAATCAAAATTTGTCAAAAGTTTTTCACAATTTTTCACAAATTTTCAAAAAAAAGTTATAGCTTGTCCCACGATTTGGTACAACCTATGGATAAATTTGCACCAAGGAAATGGGTAACTACGTTAAATCTATCTGTTATTATGAAGATAATTTTTTCGCCTGAATATTCAGGTAATGTTTATGTTAAGCCCTCTGATGGCAAAGAGGTTATGATGGACACCGTAGTGGTTAACACTATCGGTCTTGTGAATTTGTTGGAACTACGACTTGGACTCCACTATGAAGATGTGCCTGAACAGGAGTGCATAGCGCATTATTATAATGCTGTATGTAAGTATATGGTGGCTCATCCCAAGAATGTGATGGCTGCTTCGTTCAAAACGGCAGGTCTCAGTACCGCAAAGGCTATGCTCTCATGGCGTGAAGAACTGAGGGGTGCCGACTGGGATTTTGATGGCGAGGATATTAGCAAACGCCTGGCAGTACTTATTGGAGTAGAAGAATTCTTCCGCAAACAAGATGGTTGCGACAAGGCAGGTCGTTTGCATATTGTTACTGATCAGGTATCTATCCAGAAACTTGACTGTAAGGATATGGTCATTGAAATGGCTGTTGCTAAGGAATTGCTTAAGCCTACAATTAAGGCACTCATTGAGGTGTTGGAATCACAAGGTGCAAGGATTGAGCAGGTTGTAGGAGCATCTGATGCTGACAACAATCTGAGCAAGGTAAGAAAACTGATTATCTCAAAACAGAAAGGAGAGATTACTCTCGACAAGAATGACGATAGCCTCCAGATATGGATGTTTGCTGATGACCGTCTTGCGTGTGAGTACTTATCTTATAAAAACATGGAGGATGTTGACGTGTGGATTAATGCAGACAACAAGCAGATGGACAACTGGCTGATGCTGATGAACAAGGCGTTGACTGGTAGTGTTACAGTTGGTTGTACACCTCAGTTGACACAGTTGTTCGTAATGGGTTTGGGTCTGTTTGCCAATCCATTGAACGTGAACACGCTCATTGAGTGGTTGAATATGCCAGTTCATCCTATTGACAAATTTTTCCGTTCAGCTTTTGCTGACTGCATCGTAACCGAAGGCGGTTACAGAAACGAGGCTTGCAAGAACAAGATTTACCAGTTCATTGAAGGTAAGTTCGTTTATCTTGACGATGAAGAAAAAGCCCTTTCTGAAGAAGAACAGGAGAAGATACGC
>JAZLHT010000039.1:0-3195 GCA_045616965.1 Candidatus Enterocola sp. | reverse complement strand
AGCCCTCTTTAATATATCGTTCAAGCGTGGGAATGTAGTTCTCAACCCCTTCTCCTACAGTGATTACCCCAATGGTGCGTGCTATTCTGCCAAAGAATATGTTATTTATAACCCAATTCTGTCCTATTACCACAGTCTTTTCATTTAGGGCTAACATAGCCACAATATCAAGCATTGAGGTGTGATTGCCAATCATTACGCAAGGCTCGTTGGGATTTAACGGTTTGGCATCGGGTGATGTGTGTACAGAGAATTTACAGCATGGGAATGATTTTAGCAACAGCCCGGCACCATAACTTATACGGTGGCGCATCTTTTTTTTCGCTTCTTTAGTGGGGTGTAGCAGGTATCTGTAGCATATAAAGTCTGCTATTATGGCGTAAAAAAGGAATGTAGGTCCGTATAAAAGAAAACGCCAATGACTGCGTGGCCACCCATAAAAAACGGCAAGTATGCAAAGTATTGTATTCAGTATGGATATGCGTGTAAAGTCCTGTGCAGGTCTGAAGTGGGATACCCTCTCATTTTTTGCAGGATACCAAGCCTTTACAGGTACTGATATTATAGGGGTGTTTGCCCACGATGAGAATACCAGCACTGTAAGTTCCGCCTCATATTTATTGGTCATAAGGTGTAAGCCGTGTAGTCCTGACAGCGGATACACTCTGAATCCGCTTTGGGTATCGGGTACAGGAAATCCGGTCTGCACTTTAAACCAAAAATTTGAGAATTTGTTTGCAAAGGAGTTCTTTTTAGGCACATAGCCGTCTCTTACGGTTCTGTTGCCTATTACTATAGCCTCAGGGCGTATCTCAGCCGCATGGATAAGGGTAGGTATATCTTCTGTACTATGCTGTCCGTCTGCATCTATTGTAAGGGCGTGTGTATAGCCGCTCTCTTTGGCTTTAATAAAACCTTGCTTTAAGGCGTAACCTTTGCCCTTGTTCTTTTTGTAAGAAATTACAGTGAGGTCAGCATTCTTGATTGATTGTAATTTTTCAAGTGTGGTGTCTGTGCAACCGTCTGCCACAACAATCACAGGAAGTTGTCTCAATGTACCTGAAACCACCTCTTTTATTGTTTTGGCATTGTTATATGTAGGTATTATGGCACAGATTTTCATAATTTGCTTGGCCAAGCCTTTATATTGTTGTTAACTAATGATGCTGTCTGGAATGCGGATATTGTGGTACCCATAATTCCGTGCAGTATCATTGATTGACCTGTAAGGTATAGACCCGATAGGGGAGTACGAGGAAACAACAGTGTGGTTTCCAATGAGTTGTTGTCTTTACGTACACCGTATGCCGTTCCTTTTGGAGAGAGCAGATAAGTATTCCATGTAAGTGGGGTTGAACTCCAATGGTTTACAATGGATTTTCTGAAATCGGGTAATATAGTCTCTACCAAATCAAGGCACTCATTAAGTTTATGTTCCTTAAATCTTACATAGTCCTCACCTCTGCAACCAGCAGGGCTATCACTCCAATGTTTTACGCTATCCCACGACATAGGGGTAATGATATCTGCGGCATTCTGACCTTTATAGAAATGAATCAGCACTTGCGTAACCTCATCTGTATTCATATCCCAAAAATCAGAGCCTGGTTTGTGTATATAGATTGGGTCCTGATTTCTTATTACATAGTCATCGCTTAACTGTAAATTTGCGGTAAAGCA
Source organism: Candidatus Enterocola sp. (assembly GCA_045616965.1). Classification (GTDB taxonomy): domain Bacteria; phylum Bacteroidota; class Bacteroidia; order Bacteroidales; family Paludibacteraceae; genus Enterocola. The sequence goes on along the minus strand of JAZLHT010000039.1, from coordinate 1,515 downwards.
ACCCAATGTGCACTCTAAATTCTTAACCCTGCGTCTATATACATGCCGTATGCAACTATCCTCTTTTATCAGGCTCATTAGGGCTGTAGGGTTTATGGCGGAGATAACCACATCAGCCTCTATAATCTCTCCCGTATCCAGCATTACGCCTGTAACTTGGCGGTTGCTCTCCATAATCTGTACGGCGGTGGCATTGCACCTTATCTTGCCGCCGTTGGCGTTTATTCCTTTTACCAGATGGTCTGTTATAGGTTGCCCTCCTGCAGGCATAATGTGTATGGAACAAAAATAACTGTACAGAATCTCTGCAAATGCAAACAGTGGCAGATTCTCTTTGCGTAATTCCAATATAAAAGACATACCTGAAATAACATCCCTTAACTCAGGATCTGTTATTGTTTTCTCTAACCATTCCCATGCGTTCTGCTCCCAATATTTAGTAGTGTCAGAGATGGGGCAATATGTTATGTCTCTAAGTTCTTTTATAAAATTGCGGAGTTCCTCTCTCTTGGACGGAAACATGGCAGCCATATAATCTAACCAAGCAGATTCTCCGCAAGGTATAACATAGTGTCTGTCTCCACAATGTACCTCGTACTCTTTAATCTCCATCCAGGGTAACTCTGTAAGTCCTAATTCCTTAAAGAAATAGTCAAGAGGTCCGTTTGTATTAAGTCCGCCTAAATAGTGCAGTCCTGTATCAAAACGCAGTCCGTTCCTGTAGAAAGATTGCATACAGCCTCCTGTCTGTTTCTGATGCTCTATAATGGTTACATCTTCGCCTTGCCCTGACAGCAGATAACCTGTTGCCAAACCACCAAATCCGGACCCTATTATAACAATCTTTCTCATATATATTTACTCTGCAATAACCACTTTAAGTTCTCCTGTGGCAATAATTTCTCCATTTGCCACAGTTTCAGACTTTATAAGGCTTATGTTTGCAAAACTTCCTGCAATGTATGCTTTTGTCTTTATGGTGTCCCCCACGCAGGGCTGTTTGTTGAATTTGAAATTCTTTACAGCCCCTATAAAACCCATTTTTGGGGTTGTGCTTTTTGTAATGTTATCCACCCCTATAATAGCGGCGGCAGATTGGGCTGTATGCTCTATTATTCCAACTTCCAAGAGTTTCCCTTCGCATACAAATATATTACCGCTCTCTATTTTTAATTCCGTTTCCACACTTCCATCATCATATACAGTCACCCCTGAGAGCATCACAATGGGTGGACGCTGAGGTATAAGTCTTGATATTTGTTTTAAATTATAGTGTTTCATTCGTTTGGAATACCTGTTATTTGTTCTTTTAGAAAAAATCCTATTTTTTCTCCAATGACTTCAATGGCATCACCCATTAGGTTTGTTTTAGAGCCAAAGATTCCTCCTTTACCGTAGAAAGAACCTGCTCTTGCTATTATCTGGTTGTTGTCGTCCATTAGTATAAGATTTCCATCTGTATTACCATCTGTCTTTCCGTTACTGCCTACTCTTGTAACTTTAAAAATAAGTTTA
>JAZLHT010000038.1:0-1934 GCA_045616965.1 Candidatus Enterocola sp. | reverse complement strand
TTCCTTTGAGGGTTGCTCCGATGCCGTTTCAGACGCCTGTTCCTGTGAGTCGGGTTGCTCAGCCTGCTCTGGTTGCTGTGGCTCTTCACCCATTCCCTTTGGCATTGACTCCACCCTTGACGCCATACGCTGCGTGCCTGCATAGTAGTGCTTGGTGTAGCGTCCGTCGGTCTCAACAAAGTAGGGTCAGAAGTAGGCGGAGTAGCCATCTGCGTTTTCTATGACGGACTGTGACTCCCCGGCGTCGATTCCCACGTTTGTCTTGTTCCCATAGCGCTTCAACGCACGTTCACCTGTGTGGTCATACGTGTAGATGTGCAGTTTGTCACCGTCATCTATCAGACGCAGGCGGTTCTCGCAGTCCCAAACAAGGCTCCTGTGTAATCCCTCCCCTGAGATCTCCGCAGGGTTGCCCGCACCGTCATATTCATAACTTGTATTGCCAATACTGGTGGGAGCGGTGCGTCCGCTATCATCATCCCAGCCGTAAAGGTAATCATTATTTTCAACAATGCTCACATTTTTGCTGCTTAATTCATCATATTTCTGAATATTTTTACAGACGGTAGGTTCTATTTATTAGTATTTTTACAGTTCTATATTTTAAGGTGTGCCTTGTTCATTGTTCCGGTCTGTTTTGGCTTTGTTTTTGTATCTTACTCGTATTCATTCGGTTATGTGGTACACACTACGCTCCCTCATTCATACAAGTAATCTCCTAAAAACAAATCTCAAACCAGCCTCGGACTAATAAATAGAACCTACCGTACCTTGTCAAAACCGCTCAATTGTTCGTGTAATGTACGTAGTTGTATATAGGGAAGCGTACATACGCTTTTTCTTTACAATAATATACAGGATAAACTGGAGTCAATTTACAATAATTGCCATCAAATTGAAATTCATTGACAAAGTACACATAGACACCATCAAAATGTGAAATATACATACTCCAATTTGCATTTGTCAAGCGAACATCTTTACAATTTTCACTGATAAAATCTGCATCAAACATCAAATCACCATTAAAATCATGATATATTCTTAATCGAATTGTATCCTCTTTTATATCAACCAGTTCAAACCAATTCCCACCTTCGCAGCCTCCTATCAAAATTGCTTGTTCTGGCACATTTGAAGGTCTTTCTGCTTCATCACATGGTTTATTGAATAAGCATACTATATAGATGCTAATTATTGTTACTATTGTTCCTATAAAACAATATATAAGAATTTTCTTCATTGTTATTCTTGTATAGATACTTTTGCATCATTTTCATTGCCAGTTCCCATAATGGTTGTGTTCGTCCTTGAATTATATTGAACTCTTGCATTGCCTTCTTCTTGATATTCATCAACAATATTTATTGGAGATGGAATAATAATATTGGGTTTGTCAACGCTTTTATCTTGTGTAATAACACTTTCTGCAAAAGTTGCACAATTGTTACTTGTAATAGAGTATTTTTCCCTGTTTTGATTACCATTCTCGAACAATTTACTCTTTGCATAATCGTTCATCTCAGTAAACTTATCACTGATAATATACGCACCTTCTATATTTCCATCATGACCTGAAACATGAGAAAGATACTGCATGACAACGTTCAAACTTTTATTTGTTGGTCTGCCATCTTTCCCCATCACTACATTTGGCACAGTAACATTTCTTACAACTCCTATGTTTGCTGCATCATACCTACCATATTCGTAATATTTTGTAGAACCAGTTTTGTTGTCAATCAACAAAACTCCAGCATGTCCAGTAAATGGGATACCATTTGCCCTGTATTGTGGATAAGTGACATATACGGCATCTCTCCCGTCCGGATCCACGTACTTGACTGGGTTTCCTGCACAATACACATACGGACTAACACCTGGATATTTCTCTGCAAGGGGGTCAACGCCAAGCCACAATGCCGCACTTGGGT
>JAZLHT010000037.1:0-19846 GCA_045616965.1 Candidatus Enterocola sp. | reverse complement strand
GTTGTGCAAGATGCGTTAGATACAAATTGTGTACCCTTTACATATTTATCAAAGTTCACACCGCATACAAACATTGGGGTATCGTCCTTTGAAGGAGCAGACATAACTACATATTTAGCACCTGCATTGATGTGAGCCTGAGCTTTCTCTTTTGTAAGGAAAAGACCTGTTGACTCAACAACATACTCAGCACCTACCTTATCCCAAGCAAGTTCGTTAGGGTCTTTGCAAGCTGTAACACGAATAGCCTTACCATTAACAATAAGTTTGCTATTTTCTACATCAGCCTCAATAGTTCCTTCAAATGCACCATGCATTGTGTCATACTTAAGCATATAAGCCAAGTAATCAACAGGACAAAGGTCATTGATACCTACAATTTGAATGTCATTTCTGTTTTGGGCAGCGCGGAAAACGAAACGACCGATACGGCCAAAACCGTTAATACCAACTTTAATCATAGTTCTAAAAATTTATAAATGGTTAAAAATTAATTAAATCTCATTTTTGCAGTGCAAAATTACACTTTTTTGAAAAGTTTTGCAACTATTTACACTAAAAAATATTAACAATTCTAATATTGTTACAAAACCACTTCGGTTTGTGCATCTTGCGATGCTGCTTGGGCATATCCGCAGTCACAACCGGACTTACAGCCAGTCAATGCTGCAAGTGCAGCCACTATTAATGCTATTACTATAGACTTTTTCATTTTTATGGATATTTTTTAACCTTGCAAAGTTAATAAAAATATTTTGCATTTAACGCTATTTTTCTTTAATTTTGCAAGGTGGGTTCTATTTATTAGTCCGAGGCTGATTTGAGATTTGTTTTTAGAAGATTACTTGTATGAATGAGAGAACGTAGTGTGTACTACGTAACCCAATGAATATAAGTAATATACAAAAACAAAGCCAAAACAGACCGGAACAATAAGCAGACAACACCTATAAAAGCAAAAAAACATAAAACACTAATAAATAGAACCCACCAAATAATATGAGTCCGCTTGCAGAGAGGTTGAGACCTACAACCCTACAAAACTATATAGGTCAGAAACATTTGGTTGGAAAAGGAGCCGTCATTAAGAAAATGATAGACAGCGGTTCTATTCACTCCTTTATACTATGGGGACCTCCCGGAGTAGGCAAAACAACTCTTGCCAAGATAGTTGCAGATGCTGCAGGCAGAGGTTTTTACAGCCTTAGTGCGGTATCGTCAAGTGTAAAAGATGTGCGTGATGTGATAGAGAGAGCTGAAAAAAGCAGATTTTTTGATTCTCCTTCACCTATACTATTTATAGATGAGATTCACCGTTTCAGCAAATCGCAACAGGACTCGCTTCTTGCCGCCGTAGAGAAAGGCACTGTGGTACTTATAGGCGCCACCACAGAGAATCCCTCTTTTGAAGTCATAACCCCACTCCTATCCCGATGTGCCGTCTATACGCTTAAACCTTTAGAGAAGGCTGACCTTATGGAACTTGCACAGCGTGCCATAAAAACCGACAAGGCTTTTGAAGGCAAGACCATAGAGTTTAAGGAGACAGAGGCTCTGTTGCAATACTCAGGCGGCGATGCCCGCAAACTGCTTAACGCACTTGAACTTATAATAGGTGTAGGCTCATCGGACCACATCGTTATCACCAACGATATGGTGGCGGAACGTCTGCAAGAGAACCCTGCCGTATATGACAAGAACGGAGAGATGCACTACGATATTATCTCCGCATTCATTAAGTCTGTTCGTGGCAGTGACCCCGATGCGGCGGTCTATTGGCTTGCCCGTATGATAGAGGGTGGCGAGGATCCTAAATTCATTGCCCGCCGATTGCTGATTCTTGCAAGTGAGGATATAGGGCTTGCAAACCCCAATGCCTTACTGCTTGCAAACACCTGTTTTGACGCAGTAAATAAGATTGGCTGGCCGGAGAGCCGTATAATACTATCAGAAACAACTATTTATCTTGCAAAATGTGCTAAAGACAACTCTGCCTATATGGCTATAAACAACGCACAGGAAGAGGTGAAACGCAGCGGAAACCTTCCGGTTCCGCTACACCTACGCAACGCCCCCACAGCCCTTATGCGTGATATGGAGTATGCCAAAGGCTATAAATACCCGCACGATTACCCAAATCACTACGTTGAGCAACAGTACTTGCCTGATAAAATAAAAGACAAGGTCTTTTATTTTAGGGACAAGGGACTGTGAGGAGTAGCGAGGGCAGAAGCCAAACTTGTTTGGATTATGCCGAGTCACGAGGAACATGGTTATGGCGCAGCCTTAACAAAAGGGACAAGGGTCAAGGGTTGAACTAAGTTTACATTCCCAAAACCACCTTCTATACCTGGAATTTAGTGCAATCTTGCACTAAATTCCTAAAATAAAGCAGTTATACTTGAAAAATAGTGCAACATTGCACTAAATTCCGAAAATAAATTTGGAAAATTAATCATGCTCCAGCAGCACCTGCAATTATATTTACAATCACAGCAAATATAAATCCTGCAAGAGCGGCATATAAATATGCTTTAGGATTTAACACTGAATTCTTTTTTCCAAAATACAAAATAACTCCTATTATAGGAATTAAAAATGAGAAACCTATGCCTACACATCCGGCATTTTTTTCTACCTCTTGAACATCTTTCATTTCTTTTTCTGACATAATGCTAAAAATTTAATTGTTTGAATTTAATTTGTTTATTATAACTATCTTCTGCTTTGTGTCCACTGTTTCTATTTTTCTATCGCTGGTGTTTTTGTAGCATTTGACACCTGCGGTTTTGTTGGTGATTTCTTCTTTGTATTATTGGTTATGATTAAAATGACACACACAGGTGTAACACAAAAAATAAAAATTAGCAAGAGAAAATCTATATATTGAGAATCATTTTTCTTAAAATTCACCGATTTAACAGCACGATTAAAATCCTCTCTGAATTTATAGTCAAAATTACTTTGAAAACTATACATAATACTTATGATGGAATCTCCCATCGTAAAATTATATTGCTCACAATATACAGGAATCGGACTCATTTTACCATGCCTATAATATCGTATTTTAGTTGCTCTTTTACTTGATATTGTAACAAATTCGTACGGTAACCATTTGAGTATATATATTTCACTTTGTGCCAATATATTTGTATATTGCGTTTTTAGCTCATTGTTTACATCCTCATCATAAACAAGTTCTTCTTGTGACAATATATCTAAATCAATCGTATCCTTATTAAGCTCTTTCGTAATAGAAAAAGTTGCGTATGCAACACCTGAGTCATATTCAGACAAAATGAGATATTCGCCTATACTGGAATATAAACTATTTTTTTGAATACCATCAATTTTACCTTTCGATGACAATTTCATATAGTGTGGTAAACTAATACTGCCATATTCTCCAAAATCTATTGTATTAAATTTACTTGTAGTCTGTCTTTTAATAGCATTAAATTTTTGTAAATCATTTATTAACGGAGTATTTTCCTTGTCTCCAAAATATGTTATTTGTCTTTTAATTCTATACTCATCGTGGTGTCTAGGAAGAACTCCTTTATATTCAACTTCCGCCTCTACCCAATTTCCCATACTATCATAAGAAACATGCTTATATATTGTTGTATCTGCAAAATTAGTCAGTTCCTTGTAATTTTTTATTATAGATTTAAGAGTTCTATCTTTATTATATTTTACATTCTGTTCCCATATTAAATTTTTTCCATCAAAATATTTTGCATTCAACACCCTACCATCATTTGTACAAACTGTCTTTACATCACTTATTCGCTGATTAAAACTTGAAATCCATGGTGTTATTTTTGCTTCTTCGCGGATTTCAACAACATTATCAAATAATGTTTCTCCATCAATGCCATAACCTATAAACCTTTTAACATTACCCTCATTATCAAATTCTGTGGTAAAATTTCCACTATAAGGAGACGATGCCACAATAAAAAAAAACGGGTCGATTGCATCGTAAAACACTTCTGTCAAAGGTATTGTAGATTGAACTATTGTTTCAACCTTAACTACATTGCCATTAATTGCCATTTTATCTAAATGACAACCTTTTTGCCTTTTATAACCACTTTTACAAGGACTGGCAAACAATAGCATTACACATACAGATAGAATTATGATATTTAAGCGTTTCATATTAATACTCCAAAACTTGAATATACACATAAAAAAGCGGGACTTGCACTGTTGCAGTTCCGCTTGTCAAGGCTCTCGCATAGCCATAATCACCAAAACATACAACGAGAAGCCCACGCTGTATGTAAAACCAATAAATGTAACTTACTGGCAAATTTACATACCCATTAGGCATCTTATTGCTTTGCAGTTTAGTGATTTTTGAATTTGCGAGATTCAGACAAGCTAACTACAAAGCGTCAAAAGACGCTTTTTTATGTCATTAAATTGCCTTAAATTTGCAAAAAGAATGCTCTTTTATGACAATTAACTTACAAATATAGTAATTTTTTTATTTATTACAAACGTTTAAAGTGGCATTTTTAAGTTAAAACGGAAATTTCATTAAATTGTCTTTAAACGACAATTTTTTGCACTATTAGTATAATTTTGATAATCAGTGATTTAATACTAAAAATATTTGGTAATACAAAAAAAATACCATTACCTTTGCATCGTAAAATATATGTTATGCCGGAAATTTGTATGGTTTGTGGAATTGTCTAATCTTTGGATTACAGAAGCAAATTATATTGAAGGATACTTAATAAGACTCTCATTCAATAATGGGGAAACCAAGTTATTCAATGGAACTGACTTGATTTTCGGCAATGTGGTTTTTGCATCACTGAAAGACATCTCTAAATTCAAGAATTTTACACTTGACGGATGGACCCTCACTTGGGATAATGGCAAGTTGGATATATCTCCGGAATACCTCTATGAATTTAGTGAGGGAAATGCAAACAAAAAAGGTGACTTTTAATAATTATGCAAACAACTCATCACTTGTAATGCTTTTTTGGATTTTGCCGATATGCTTACCTGGGGCAAGTCCATACGTTGTAATCAACGTAAGATGAATTTTTTGTTTAGTAGAAAGTGTCTGACGAAGCATATCCACACGATGAAGCAACTTGCACTCTTCATCTTTAGTAACAGTATATGGTGTACTACTGAATTTCATTTCACAAAGATTTACAATGTTATCATCTCTGGTGATAAGTAAATCTATCTGAGCCCCTTTTTTAGAATCATCTCCCTTTATATTCCATACTGATAATGATGTTTTAACTCCACCTATTTCAAGTGCACGCCTAATTTGTTGAATATGTTGCCAACACACCTGTTCAAACGCAACACCACGCCAATTCTGCATAATGCCCGATGTAAAATTATCATTAATAAATGTAGCGTCTTTTTGGTTTGGCTCAACATATTTCAACCAAAACAGACAAAAATTGTCTATAAGCTTATAGTACTCGCCAGTGTGTTTTCCATACGGACTATAACGCATTACGAAATCACTCTCAATCAGTGCAGACAGAGTATCGCTTAAACCGCCTCCCAATGGAAGTCCCGTTGCTGTTGCAATTTCCTCACGAGTAAAGCCATAATTACGTTTCACCAAATAACGGATTATTTTTTTACAATCTTCTGCATTTGTGAATATAGCCTTGAAAAGCCTATTAAATTCATCTTTCAATCGAGGCTTATCCCCAAACAAAATCATATCAGTATTTTTTTCAAAACTGTACCCCTTCTGGAAATAACTTAAGTAATACGGAATGCCTCCAAACACCATTTGAGATTGAATTATATCGTAGCGTGAAAGTTCAATATTTTCATGATTAAAATATTCCTCACTTTCTTTCAATGTAAAAGGTGAAACTTTAATCTCACATGTCAACCGCCCGTAAAGTCCTCCCTTACTTTTTGATAAATTACTAATCATCCACGATGTAGCACTACCACAAACAATCAGCATTATATTATCACGCCCGTTACACCACCCATTCCAAAAACTTTCAAACGCAGGAATAAAATTACTGCGTGGGGTATCCATCCAAGGTAACTCATCTATAAAAATCACCATACGCTGACCCCTATCAAGTTTTTGTAACAACTGAGTAAGTTGATAAAAAGCCTCCATCCAAGTTTTAGGTTGCGAAAAACCTTCAAGCCCATAACCAAGCATTGAATAATAGAAACTTTCCAACTGAGTTTTCATCAGCTTGGTTTCTTCCCCCTGATCAACTGGAGACACCCCTGTATGTTGAAATGTGAACCTATCTTTAAGCACTTGCTTAATAAGAAATGTTTTTCCGACACGTCTTCTGCCATACACAGCAATAAATTCGGCTCTATCACTATTGTAGAGACGATTCAGTTCTGATTTTTCTTGTTTTCTTCCAATTAGAGTACACATTTTATTTATATTTTGCCGTAAAGGTAGTAAAAATATAGCAATCGGCAAAATAAACATTCGCTTATTTTGCCGATTGCTATATTTTTTTTAAATTTATTCCGGTTTAACTTCTCCAACGCTGAGCAGTTCCACCTCTGCGGCTTGGGCTTTGGCAATTTTCTTTACCATGCCTTTAAGGACTGTGCCTGGACCGACCTCTGTAAACGATGTTGCACCATCGGCTATCATAGCCTGTGTACATTGAGTCCAGCATACTGGCGATGTAAGCTGCTTTACAAGATTGCTCTTTATAGTGGCGGCATCTGTCTCTGCCTTAGCGGTAACATTCTGATATACAGGGCATATTGGATTATTAAACGGAGTAGCCTCTATGGCGGCGGCAAGTTCTATCTTGGCAGGCTCCATAAGCGGTGAGTGGAATGCTCCGCCTACGGCAAGTTTCAAGGCACGCTTTGCACCGGCAGCCTCAAACATAGGAATAGCGGCATCTATAGCCTCTACGCTACCAGATACAACAAGCTGACCTGGGCAGTTATAGTTTGCAGGAACTATCACCCCATCCACCTTTTTACAAATATCCTCTACTACAGCATCTTCCAAACCAAGAACGGCAGCCATAGTTGAAGGTTGCTTCTCACAAGCCTTCTGCATTGCCATAGCACGCTTGCTTACAAGTTTAAGACCATCATCAAAACTGAGTGCACCTGCTGCTACAAGGGCTGAGAACTCTCCAAGTGAGTGTCCTGCTGTCATATCGGGTTGGAAATTCTCTATAGTCTTGGCATAGATTACAGAGTGCAGAAAAACGGCAGGTTGTGTAACTTTAGTCTGACGCAAATCCTCATCAGTGCCGTCAAACATTATATCTGTAATGGAAAAACCCAATATATCGTTAGCCTTGTCAAACAGAGACTTAGCCACTGACGATGAGTTATACAACTCTTTACCCATACCTGGGAATTGGGCACCTTGCCCTGGAAATACATACGCTTTCATAAAATTTTATTAAAAGTAAATTTTTGCAAAATTATTAAAAATTAAGTATTTTTGCAAATTATGGCACTTGTCAATGAGAATTATCTTAAACTGCCGGAGTGTTACGTGTTCAATGAGATAGAGCAAAAGATTAACGCTCACAAGGTTATACACCCTAACGCCAATATAATACGGCTTGGGCAGGGCGATGTGTCTCGTCCTCTACCCGATGCCGTAATTAAGGCTATGCAAGATGCTGTGCAGGAACTTTCTGATGTAAAGACTTTCCATGGCTACGGTCCTGAGGTGGGCTACAGATTCCTTATAGACAAGATTATAAAATTTGACTACGCATCAAGAGGTGTATCCCTTGACCCCGATGAAGTGTTTATAGGCGATGGTTCAAAGAGCGATGTGGGTAACATCGGGCATATATTTGGTAGAGACAATATAATTGCAATTACAGACCCTGTATATCCTGTATATGAGAATGCCGCCATTATGGGTGGGCGTTCCGGTTACATTACAGAAGATGCAATCTGGAGCAATATAGTATATATACCCTGTACAGAGGAGAACTGTTGGGTTCCAAAACTGCCAAAAGAGAAAGTTGACATTATATATCTATGCTATCCAAACAACCCTACAGGCATAGCGCTAACTAAAGAGCAACTAAAGCAATGGGTTGATTACGCCCTTGAGAACAAGGCTATTATAATCTATGATGGAGCGTATGCGGCTTATATCAGAGAGGATAACATACCCCACTCCATTTATGAAATAAAAGGGGCTAAAAAATGTGCCATAGAGATTCGCAGTTTCTCTAAGACCGCCGGCTTTACAGGTCTTAGATGCTCATACAGCGTTGTTCCTAAAGATATTATAGGCTACACAATGTATGGAGAATGTCTGAGAGTAAACCAATTATGGAACAGACGTATAACCACCTATTATAATGGCACGTCGTATGTGGTGCAGCGAGGTGCTGAAGCCATATACTCCAAAGAGGGACAAAAGCAGTACAAAGAGATTATTGACTACTATCTTGAAAATTCAAAAATAATAAGAGATGAGTTAAGCGCCCTTGGTCTTGATGTGTATGGAGGGGTGAACTCCCCTAACGTGTGGATTAAGACTCCATATAAAAAAGACTCCTGGCGTTTTTTCCAGGAGTTACTCTACGATGCGGAGGTTGTTTGCATTCCAGGCGACGGATTCGGTCACAAAGGCGAGGGATTTTTCCGTTTTACCGGGTTCAATAGCCGTGAAAACACTGTTGAAGCAATGCAGAGGTTCCGCAAGTGGATGTCTTAATCTAAGACTACAACCTTAAAAGTCCGTTAAAGCAAAGGATTTCAAGTGCGGCATCCAAAATCTTGGTATCATCAAATACTACCATACCACCGTCAGGACCTGCCTCAAGATGAATACCACAAGCATCACCATTATCATATTTCTGGGCACCGAAATAATTTCTGACCGTATCGGCAGAAATACCAAGTTCATTTGCAATTGCCTGCATACTACCATCTGGCAAAGCATCCTTAATTGCTCTCAACTGATTGAATGTTATTTGCTTAATCATAACTTTAATATTTAAATGTTACACTTTATATTTTTTAGTGCTATAAAGTTAGCATTTATTTTTTAGTTATGCAAGAAAAAAGGGCTAAATTTTAACATTTAGCAGAAAATAATATGTTTTGTGGAACTCAAGGCTACAAATGCAAAAGTAACAATATACGTCCAAAAGAACGGAAGAATCTCCACCGTTGGGAAATCCACATTCGCCCTGCTGTTATTTTTGTGCTGGATATAGTGGAACTGCGGCAACAAAATCACCATCTTTTTATATACCCAATAGCTGAACCAGCCAAGCAATGCCCCCAATATGGCACCACACACTATATCACCTAGGTAGTGGGCGGCAAGATACATTCTGGAGTAGCAGTTTATAATAGCCCAAAAGAAAATAAGCACCTCAAAAAGTTTGTTTCTGAAAACAAGTGTCAAAAACACAGCCACCCCAAAAGTATTAGCGGCATGTGATGACACAAAACCATACAGACTATCGCCGTAGCCACATACAACATGACATAATGATCCAATCTCAGGGTCTTGTGCCGGACGGAATCTATGAAACAGCGGTTTGAATATACTTGCAGAAACCTGATCACAAAGAGCAACCGTAAGCACTATACCTAACACTATCATTACGGTCTCTACCTTTTTGGTCTTAGCGATTACATACAAAATAGAACAATACATAGGCACCCAAATCCATTTGTCAGAGACCCACATCATAAATATATCAAAATAGTCATTATAATGAGAGTTTAACTCCAATAAGATGGATTTGTCCAACTGGTCAAACCAACCTATAATAGAATAAAGCAATTGAATAAAAGCATCCATAACCGTATCAGATTACCTCTATCGCTTCTGCGTTAAGCCACCCTTTACTGCCGTCCTCAGTCACAATCTCAACCCATGAGCCTGCCGCCTCTATCACCTGAACTTTAGTGCCCTCATGTAATATAAACAGGTCTGTACCACTGACATCGGGTGTACTTTTTATAGTTACCGTAGGTGCAAACACTATGGCGTATGAGCGGCTCTCCATAGCGGAATTCTGCTGATATGCGAATATAAATGTGAGCAGTGTAAAAAGCAATGATACTACAGCCACAGAAAATCCTGATTTTCTGAGCCATAAGGTGCGTGAGAAAATATAGCACAGCAATGCGGCTATAAAGAGCGTAAACAAGCCCACCGACCAATAAGCCCAAGTATCTGCCGTAGTCAGATTAACTATGTTATTCCACCAACGTTCCAAAAATATAGTCTCAGGAGCATCTATCTTATCTATAGTCCTCTCTTTGGCAAACTCCAAATTGTGCTTTATGTCTGCATTGGCAGGGTCAAGTTTTAAGGCACGCTCATAATTAAGAATGGCTTGTGCCATCTGCCCTAAACGGAAATATGCATTTCCTAAGTTATAATATAGGGTTGCACTCTCCATTCCGCTGTCAAGAATCTCATTATACTCTTTTACACAACCATCGTAATCACCCGATGTATATAATGCGGCGGCGTTTTCCATACTTGCACCAAACAATGTGAGTGGTGCAAATAATGTTAGTAGTATTATTAATTTATTCATATACATTATTATTTAGTTGACAGTTGACAATTGACAGTTGACAGTGATAATTGTCCACTGTCCACTATCCACTGTCCACTAATTAGACATTTTCAAGTGCTTCTATCAATTTTGTGGCTCTGCCATAAATGGCTGTCATAGAGAGGTTCTCATCGTTGGCAGAAGAGAAACGTGCGAACTCACAATCCTGCAACGTGTTAAGAAACTCAGTAACCACCTCATCCTTAACACCTTTGGCACTAAGTTTATCTTTTACATTATCTTTTGTAAGGTCTGATTGCGGAATAGACAGCTTATCGCTAAGATACCCCCACAGAGCCTTCATAGTCTCCTCGTAGAAATGGTTGCGGTCATTAGCCTTCATAAATTTAGAGGCTGATTTAAGACGTTTTACAGCAACCTTGCTTGCACGTTTTGTACGTTTAAGTGCAATGTTGGCATTCTCGCGAGCCTGTCTCTGCAGCAGTATAAGCAACAATACAAACACAGCAAAAGGAATGGCATAACCTGCCACAAAACCGCCTGTTCCATAAAATCCGGCAGATTTATTCTTTAGTTTTACATCGGTATGGATATGCCTTATATCATTACCCAAATTTCTAACACTCTCCTTATTAGATACATTACCCGATGATATTACCTGCGTTTGGTCTGCACTACCCTCCACCTTAACCTTATAATTAGGGGTATTGACGGTCTTATACTGACCCGATGACGGATCAAACCAAGAGAACTCAACCCCACTAATCTCAAAATCACCGCCAAATCTTGGAATTGCAAGATACTCAATACTTTTACTACCCGATGTACCTGCTGCAGTAACCTTTATGCTGTTATCAACCTTTGGATCATAGACATCAAAATCAGCAGGGAACTCCAATTCAGGATTCTTAATAAGTTTAAGATTACCTGTACCTGATATGTTAAGTTTTACAGTAAGAGCATCGTTAGCCTTAAGGTTTTCAGCACTGATACTGCTTTTAACGTCAAACATACCAACCGCACCCTTAAAACTCTTAGGGGCACCCTTAGGCAGAGGCATAACCTCTATTTTGGCAGATGGTATTGTAATGGATTTCTTTACGTCCTGATAAGAATCAAAGAAACCGTCAAATATGCTGTTTGAATGGTTCTGCACACGCTCCACTATTACAGCATCAAGAGATCCACTCTCAATCTCCTGCGTACCTGCATGCTGTGGATACAGCAAAGCCTGTTTCAGAACAAATGTGCTGTAATTAAGACCGTTATAGTGCTCTGTGGTCATCTGTCTGTTAGGGTCAAGTTCTATATCCTGCACATAGAAACCTTTATACTCCGGGAACTTCACATTGGTAAGGTCTCTTAAATTGTATCTTGTATAAAGTTTGTATGTAACAAGAAACGCCTCCTGTTCATAGACCTTGGTCTTAGATATAATCTGGCGTATAAACATCTGGTTATTACCACTCTGTGAGGTCTTGGAATCCTTATTGTTAAGGGTCTGCCCTTGTGAAGAACCGCTTTGGTTAGATGATTGCTGACCCGATTGTCCAGCCCCTGCCTCATCGGCGGGCAGTACCTTAATGGTCAGTGCATTTGATGTGTATTTCTCACCCTTAATCACCACTGTAGCTCCCGGAATAGTGTATGTGCCAGGATTGTCACCAACCAAAATATATGTATAAGTTATTGTGGTTGATTTATTTACGCTTCCGTTTATTATCTGAACGCTTGAACTGTGCGATGTTGACGGACCCATAAGTACGCTAAAATCACTCATATCTGCCGCCCTAAAATCTTTACAGTCATGATTTACAGTATATGTAAGTCCAAATCTGTTCCCCACCACCACCGATGACGGAGCCTCAGCCGTAAATTCCACACTCCCACCAAACAAGGCGAGTGGTGCGGAAAGAAAAATTAATAATATTATTAAGTTTTTGTACATATTTTATTTTTTAGTTCAGGAGTTTAGGAGTTTAGGAGTTCAGGAGTTTAGGAGTATTACAACTCCTTTACTCCTTTACTTTTAACTTAGCCACGAAGTGGCGACCCAACTCCTCTACTCTTTCATACATCATACATCATACATCATACATTATACATTTATACATATAATCCTACCAGTCTTTCTCCAGACTACGTTGTGCCGGCTTC
Source organism: Candidatus Enterocola sp. (assembly GCA_045616965.1). Classification (GTDB taxonomy): domain Bacteria; phylum Bacteroidota; class Bacteroidia; order Bacteroidales; family Paludibacteraceae; genus Enterocola. The sequence continues at coordinate 7,154 of JAZLHT010000037.1, read as the reverse complement.
TGCTGCAACTTATCTTGTGTGTCGTCTTCCTCTTGCTGGAATGCGTTAAGAATCTGCTCGGCAGTCTCCTTGTCCATCTGGTCTTGGTTCTGCTGTTGCTGTTGTTGCTGCTCCTGCTGGTCTTGCTTATCTTGTTGTTCTTGTTGTTGTTCTTGCTGTTGTTGTTGTTGCTGGTCTTGTTGCTGTTCCTGATTCTGCTGGTTCTGATTCTGCTGGTTTTGCTGTTGCTCCTGCATCTTTTTCTGAGCCAACGCTAAATTATATCGGGTCTCATCATCTTTAGGATTGTTTTTAAGAGACTTTTTATAGGCATCTACACTCTGTCCGTAATCTTGAGCCTTATAGTAGGCATTACCCATATTATGATATATGGATGATAGTTTGGACTTATCCTGAGTCATAGTGGCAGCCCCCTTAAAGGCATCGGCAGCCTCTTTATATTTGCCCTGATTATACAGCGAATTTCCCAAATTATATGCACTCTCCACACTCTTGTTATCCTTTAGCAAGCCCTTGCGATACTCTGTCTCACTCTCTGTAAACTTCTCCTTTTTATATAATCTGTTTCCCTTTCTTATATCGGGGTTGGCGTTCTCCGCCCATAACCCGATGGGGAAAACAAGAGCCAATATCAATATACCCAATATCTTTTTCATATCAGAATAGTTTTACATTCTTTAGTAACGGATTCTTCTTATCCATCAGGCACAACTCCAACAGTATAAGCAGCAAAGCCACCACAGCAAACGATGCGTACTGCTCATTAAAATTGGAATACACCTCTGTCTCCATATCTGTCTTAGCCAATTTATCAAGTTCCTTACTAAGGGCACGCACAGCATTATTGGCGTTATCCGCCCTTACATACACACCACCGCCTGCGGCGGCTATATCGGCACACATTTGCTCATTGAGGCGTGTAATAATAACGTTACCCTCACGGTCCTTGCGGAAACTGTTAGTACCCTTTATTGGAATAGGACCGCCCTGCGGAGTACCAAGCCCCATAACATTAACGCTTACACCACTTTGCAAAGCCATCTTGGCTGCATCCACTGCAGCTGCCTCATGGTCCTCACCATCGGTTATTATAACTATAGAGTGGCTTACACCCTCCTTTTCAGAGAACATACCCATGCTCATACGTATGGCAGAAGCAATATCGGTACCCTGTAGCGATACCATTCCAGGATTTATGGAATTAAGAAACATCTTGGCACTGCCTACATCGGTGGTCATAGGCATCTGCACGTACGCATCGCCGGCAAAAACTATAAGCCCCACCTTATCATTCTCAAGTTTGTCTATAAGTCTGCCAAGCACCTGCTTAGCCCTTGACATACGATCAGGCTTGACATCGTCAGAGAGCATTGAGTTAGACACGTCTATGCAGACCATCATCTCTATGCCCTGATGCTTAACCTTCTCTTTCTTGGAACCATACTGCGGACCTGCCGCCACAAATATAAGCAGTGTCAAAGCCACAAGACTTAAATAGAACTTAACTCTTGGACGTATATGGGAAACCTCAGGCATAAGATTGCTGAGAAGGCTTTTCTCTCCCATTCTCTTTAGTCTCTTGCTCTTTATTATAAGTCCGTAGTAGAACAACCCCATCAGTAGCGGGATTAAGAACAAAAGATATAAAAACTCACTATGTGCAAATCTAAACATAATCTATAAATGGGTCAGGGGTCAAGGGTCAGGGGTCAAGTACTTGTCCCTTGTTCCTTGTCCCTTATGGTATTGACCGTAAAACAGTATTCTTTAGTATCACTTCTCCTATTATGCACAGCACTGCAATAAGGGCGAACCAATGGAACAACTCCTCTTTTTGGCTGTACTCACTTACATTTATAATGGATTTCTCCAATTTGTCTATATCATCATAAATCTGCTCCAATGACCTATTGTCCGTAGCACGAAAATACTTACCGCCCGTAACCTGTGCAATCTGCTGAAGCGTAGGCTCATCTATATCAACCTCAATATCTTGATACTGAATGCCATACGGGGTTCTTACAGGATATGGCGCCATACCCTGCTTGCCTACACCTATTGTATATATCCTTATGCCGAATGTCTTGGCTATCTCGCCTGCCGTTACAGGGGCTATCTCTCCTCGGTTATTGGAACCGTCGGTCAGCAGAATTATAACCTTTGACTTGGCTTGGCTGTCACGCAAACGGTTAATGGCAGTGGCAAGTCCTGAACCAATGGCTGTTCCGTCCTCTATCATACCACTCTTTACACCACTTATCAGGTTTATTAGCTGTGAATGATTTGTTGTAAGCGGACATTGGGTAAAACTCTCACCTGAGAACAAAACCACACCTATATTATCATTGGGTCTCTCACCTATAAAATGGATTGCCACCTTTTTTGCAGCCTCTAATCTGTTAGGTTTCAAATCCTCTGCAAGCATACTTGACGATATATCAAGCGACATCACTATATCTATACCCTCTGTAGTCTTGTTGCTCCAACTGTCGCTTGTCTGCGGACGTGCAAGTGCAAACACTGTGGCTGTATATGCAAGCGCCGCCAATATGAACGGCAGATGACGCAGATATACTGCCGCCTGCTTGGGCATCTTATCAAATGCCTCTGTAGATGATATGGTAAGGTTTGCCTTAAAGGTGTTCTCCTTTAGTATGTACCAAACAATTACAGGTACAAGAAGGATAAGCATCAAGAACCAAAGCGGATTTGCGAATGTCATAATTTACCCTCCTTTTCTTTATTATTCGCACTATTGGTATCAGCATCACTCTCGCCTTCAGGCTCAGGTTGCGGCATTGTCTTCTCTACAAACGCAAACGCATTGAGCATTGAACGGTTATTATCGTCCTCCATTGGAACAAACTTGGCAAACTTAACCAAATCAGAGAGTTCAAGCATCTCTTTAAGTATTTGCCTAACCTGCTCAAACTCAGGGCTCTTTTTAGCAAGTGTGAGTATCTCCTCGGTGGTAAGTTCCATTGCGTTAATAGAGAACTGATTATCCATATACTCTCTGATTACATCTGTAACCTGTGTATAGAACAATTTAATGTCTCCACTCTGCCAGCTCTTCTCACTCTTTATCAGCTCCAATTTCTGCAATGCAATAATATGTGCAGGGATTTTAGACTCCTCTTTCTGAGGTATTATCTTAACCTCTTTCTTAAACACATATTTCATAAGCAGATATACAACCAATGCAATAAACGCAAGCACTGCAAGCACTATTCCCACCCAATAGAAGAACTCAGACCAAAGGAACGGGGCGTTCATAATATCCTTAATTGGATTAATATCTGCATCAGCCTCTGTATCAACCGTATCCACCATCAGCCCGAGTGGTTTTGACGATGCACTGTCGTACGCCGATACAAATTTGTACGATGGAATAAAATAGAATCCGCTGTCAAATGCTGTGATAAGGTAATTCAGATTCACTTGAATTCTGCCATCTCCCAAATCAACAGTATCAGGCTTCAGTGCCTCTACAAGTTCAACCCCTGCTGTAAGTGTATCCTTAAACATAGGACAACTCACCTTATCGTCCTTGTCTTGTGCAAGTTCAAATTTAAGGGTGGCTTGGTCTCCCATCACTATCTTAGAAGGCTCCAACTTTCCGTACACGCTTATATTAGCGTAGGCGACATACGCCAACGCTGACAAGCTTAGAATTAATATAAATTTATTAAGCTTCATTACTATACTTTTTAACTTCGCCTCTCATACATCATACATCATACATTTTCTCTCGTCATCCTATTCTATTCGTCATCCTGAGTGAAACGAAGGATCTCAGAATGTTTGTGAGATTCTTCGCTAACGCTCAGAATGACGGATGGGGGCTACTCTCATACATCATACATTATACATCATACATTCTTATGAGATGCTTCACTACGTTCAGCATGACGGGTGGAATCACTGTCCACTGTCAACTGTCCACTCCTTAACTCCTAATCTTAAACAAAGTTATCAATGACTTCACATAATCATCGGCGGTGGAGATACTTACCATATCAACACCAGTCTTTGAAAAATTACGGCTCACACTCTCCTGACGTTTGTCCCACTTATCCTTATAAAGTTTACGCACCTTATCATCAGATGTATCCACATACATAACCTTGTCTGTCTCTGAGTCAATAACCTTTAGAAGACCCACATCGGGTAACTCTGTATCTTTTACATCATAGACCTGCAATGCCACTAAATCATGTTTCTTAGAGGCAATAAGCAGAGATTTTTCAAATTCAGGCGCTATAAAATCAGAAATAAGGAATGCAGTACAACGTTTCTTAATAACATTTGTAAAGTATTGTAGCACACACGATATATCTGTCTTGCGGCTCTGAGGCTTAAACTCCAGAAGCTCACGTATTATATAAAGTATGTGTTTCTTACCCTTCTGCGGCGCTATAAATTTCTCTATCTTGTCTGAGAAGAAAATAACACCGATTTTATCGTTATTCTGTATGGCAGAGAATGCAAGTGTGGCGGCTATCTCTGTTATAACCTGACGTTTTGTATTGCACTCCGTACCAAACACCCCACTACCCGATACGTCAATAAGCAGCATTACCGTAAGTTCACGCTCCTCTTCAAACACCTTTATGTAAGGACGGTTAAAGCGGGCTGTAACATTCCAGTCTATGCTACGCACATCGTCACCAGGCTGATACTCACGCACCTCTGAGAATGCCATACCACGCCCCTTGAAGGCAGTATGGTACTGTCCCGCAAATATGTTTTGGGACAATCCTCTGGTCTTTATCTCAACCTGACGGACTTTCTTTAGTATCTCGCTAGTTTCCATAAAATGTAAAAATGGGTCAGGGGTCAAGGGTCAAGTACTTGTCCCTTGTCCCTTGTTCCTTGTCCCATTTAAGGTACTTCCACTTTATTAAGTATCTCTGAAACAATCTCCTCCGATGTCATGTTATTTGCCTCTGCCTCATAGCTTATACCAATACGGTGGCGTAATACATCGTGGCATACAGCACGCACATCTTCTGGAATGACATAGCCTCTGTGCTTAATGAATGCGTATGAACGGGCTGCCGTTGCAAGTGCAATAGAGGCACGTGGTGAGCAACCGAATGATATCATACCCTCCAAATCTTCAAGACCATAGTTCTTAGGCTCACGTGTTGCAAACACTATATCAAGAATATATTTCTCTATCTTCTCATCAAGATATATCATACGTACAACCTCGCGTGCATCAATAATCTCGCTTGGCTTTATTACAGGTTTTACAGGTGCAGGTTTAGGACCTATGTTCTGACGTATAATCAGACGCTCCTCCTCCTGTTTAGGATAGCCTACTATGACTTTCATCATAAAACGGTCAACCTGTGCCTCCGGCAGCGGATATGTACCTTCCTGCTCTATAGGGTTTTGTGTGGCAAGTACAAGGAACGGGTCGTCTAATTTATAGGTGGTGTCTGAGAGTGTAACCTGACGCTCCTGCATAGCCTCAAGTAGTGCACTCTGCACCTTTGCAGGGGCACGGTTAATCTCATCCGCCAATATAAAGTTAGCAAAAATAGGACCTTTCTTAACCACAAACTCCTCTGTTTTCTGACTATAGATAAGTGTTCCAAGCACATCGGCAGGTAGCAAGTCAGGTGTGAACTGAATACGGCTGTACTTACTGTCAACAAGTTGTGCAAGGGTTTTTATGGCAAGTGTCTTTGCCAAACCAGGCACACCCTCTAAAAGTATGTGTCCATCAGAGAGCAAACCTATAAGCAGTGACTCCACAAGGTGCTTCTGACCTACTATAACTTTGTCCATACCCATAGTAAGGACATCTACAAACTCACTTTTCTTCTCTATAAGTGAGTTAAGTTCTCTAATATCTACTGGCTGCATATCAATTGAAAATTGAAAATTGAAAATTGAAAGTTGAAAGTTATTTTAACAAACATGGTAATTATTTAACTCTATTTTACTGCAAAAATTGTGCCAAAATCCATGTTTTTAATATTTTTCTGCAAGCTCTCTTGCTTTTTCAATACAAGCGGGGTTGTTTGGATCAACTATTGACAACGGCAAATCAGCAATCTTGATTGTCATACCCTTTGCTATATCTTTTGGACGACGCAGAATATCACGATTTGCGTCATACACATACACCCAAAAATCCTTACTTCCGTACGCTCTGTAGGCTATCATCGTGAGCCTGCTTCCGTCAATCACCGTAACAGTTTCTCTCACAGGTACTTCCATTGCAGCCTTATAGGTGTAATTCTCTAAAGTGATTACTGATGTCTGTACAGACTCTTGTGCCTTTGTCTCCTCTTGAACCTCACTATTTTCCAATTCAACAGTATCACCCGATTCTTTAATCAACACCTCCGCATCATAAGCAATATCTTTATCAACAGGAACTACATAATGATACTCAGACTCTTCAGCAAACTCATCATTTCCTGTCAAATTATTAAAGTAAGGCTTCCAATATGGCATTGAGACATACGCAAGGGCAGCCAAATCCACTACAACAATAAGTATTATTATCCAATATAAATAACTTCGGTGATTCGGTGATTTGGTGATTTGGTGATTTGAACCTTGTTCACTGTCCACAGTCAACTGTCCACTGTCCACTTTGTTGAAACTCCGTTTTAACAAAGTTTCGTCCTCGCTCGGCATAGCCAAGTTTACTTGGACTCTGCCCTCGCTTGTAGAAACAGTCCCTTGACCCTTAATAGTTTGTTTTACACTATTCTCCGCCGTAAACTGAATTTTATTATGAGCAGGCAGTATAATCTCCTTACCCGATGTCACATCCACGCTCTTACGCTCCTCTACTGCCACCACTTTAAATGTGCCAAGCCCCTTAACCTTAACTATTCCGTCTTTTTGCAGGTATTCCGCTATTACAGACACAAGTTCACGCAGAAACTGCTCTGAAAATTTCTTTGTTTGATTAGCCTCTTTAGAAACTATCTCTGATATTTCTTGTGTTGAAATTTTATTCATTATAATTAAAAATTAATACATCATTTTAATCTCGCCTACGGCTCGTTAAAATATTTACCCTTTTTTACGGGGAGTACCCCGTGCCCCCTATGCGTTGTTAAGGCTTTGCCTTAACCAAGTTCCGTCTTCGCTCGGCATAACCCAAGTAAACTTGGTTCTGCACT
>JAZLHT010000036.1:0-1779 GCA_045616965.1 Candidatus Enterocola sp. | reverse complement strand
ATCGCAAGCCTTGCCCGATGGGTCGCTTGCCACCACCGTTATGGTACCCTTGCCCGGAGTTGAGGGCAATGTGTATGTGGATCCTGTTCCCAACTGCTTCTTACTCTCATCCTGCCACTTGAACGTCACACCCGATGGGCTGGTGGCTTTGGCTGTATAGGTAAGTTTTGCATCCTTATGCAGACACGTGGTTATGTCTTTAGGGGTGACGTCAAACTGAATAGGGCCGTTAACCTCAACCGTCACCTTAGCTCTCTCACTCTCACAATAATTTCCACTGTTGCTTGTAAATGTCACATAATACTCCTTTTTACCTACAGTATTCACATCTACCATTGTGTTTGACATAGGAGTATCTGTAGTTTCATCAGCATACCACTTATAGACACCTGTATAACTTGTAGGAACAAGAGTGGAAAGATCAAGTTTTGTGGGTGATGGACACTTGCTGTAGTTCTTTGGTGTTGGTGTTTCACTAATATTACACGGACAATAGTAAGTTGCTTTAATAGGGTCTGACACCGCAGTCAACTGACTACAGTCAGAACCTTGCCCGTGTGCGGCGGCATCTCTTACCGCCTGTTCACTTCCGCCAGCCCAAATCCTAAAATACCTGCCATTAGTATCAGATTTTTGTATGCTTATTGGAAATTTATTTCCCTCTTGAACATCACCTACATTTTTCCATGTTTTCTTATCTGTTGACTCTTGCATAATAAAATATGCATGTCCCTGAAAATAATCTTGAACCTCTTTAGTGTTAATATACAAATCAGTAGAAGTCTTACACTCCAAAACAATGTCTTTTTTAGTTAATCCTCCATCTGAATAAAGATTTATACTTGGTGCACATGCCGCAAAGACAACATCATCCATAGCTATATCGTTACCATTCACACCACCTGAACCATCATCTTTAGGGTATTTCTGAGAGTCTGTAAATGCATTATACAACTCAAAAACATATTCATCTTCATCATCTGTTACAAATTCAGTACTAAAAGAACCCCATTTCGGCTTTTCATAATTAGGTATATCCAAAGCCTCATCAACATAAGTTTTACCATTCTTCTTTCCTTTAACCACAAACCTCACCTTGCCAGGAGCGGAATATTTTCCTGCCAAATCCGGTTTATTATCACATAAACTACATATATTAGCAGAAAAACTACATACAGAATTAGGGCACAAACCAGATGCATTAAAACTACATATCCTTGTGGTAGTGGCGTTACAATTTATTATAAGGAATCCATCGTGGATATATTTAGGCAAATATGAGCCGGGAGGTGTATAAGAATCATTATTACCAGTAGTACCTGTCAATCCTCTACCTGGCCAATAACCGCCTTTATCACTGTGAGTTACAATACCAATCTCATCATCGTTTATTTGACAAAAATAAGGTCCGCAATTAGCAGGTTCTTTGTAATTGGTATTAATTTTTGTCCCATACGTGGCATTCACGTATGTCTTGGCAGAGGTCACAAAATCCCCACTTTGATCATTTTCAAAGGTGAAATCTTCTTTGTACAGTATCTTCGGTTCACCTGCATTACAATTCAAAGCATAGACATCAACCGCACTAAAAAGCAATAATAGACACAACCAGCATAAAAGTAGATTTGATTTCTTCATAGTTTTTGACTGTATAATCTGCAAAATTAACCAATTAAAAACAAAAAGTCTAACATTTTGCAAAAAAAGTAGTATAAAAAAAAACAAATATGCATTACATTACTCTGTAACGCATATTTATTATTAGTAAAAAGTAGTATT
>JAZLHT010000035.1:0-6940 GCA_045616965.1 Candidatus Enterocola sp. | reverse complement strand
CCAATGTGGACTATGGTTCACTAAAGACTGAGATAACCGATGCAGAACATGCTACAATTAAGGATGTACGGAATGCAGTGCTTGCTATTAGGGGTAGGAAACTGCCTGAACCTAAGGTGCTTGGCAATGCCGGTAGTTTCTTTATGAATCCGGTTGTATCTATGGCTAAGTATAATGAACTTAAACTTAAATTCCCCGATATACCTTGCTATGTGGTTTCTGATAAAGAAGTTAAGGTTCCTGCAGGTTGGCTTATAGAGCAGTGCGGTTGGAAAGGCAAGAGTGTAGGTAATGTTGCTGTTCATGGTTCTCAGGCACTTGTTCTTATAAATAAAGGTGGTGCCAACGGACTTGATATAATTAACCTTTCTGATTCCATCCGTGCTTCCGTTAGAGATAAGTTTGGTATAGACTTAATACCGGAGGTGAACATCATATTCGGATAAAACGTATATTAAAAGGTATCTACTGCGTTATGCTCTGCTCTCAAATCCTCACGTACTTGAGTACGCTGCGGTTTGCTCGCTATCGCAAGCCTTGTATCTATCCTTTTAATATATGTTTTCTGCGAAGCAGAAATATGCCCCACACAAGGGAAAAAGATCCACAAAAAAAAATAAGGCTCATAAGACCCTTATTTTGTTTTGTGGAGCTGGTGGGGTTTGAACCCACGTCCAAACGAGGAAACAATATGCTTTCTACACGCTTATTCCGGCCTACGGTTTTTGTGCTGCTCCAAGACCCGGACCACTAAAGAACAGCCTTAGCCTATTGAATTTAACTCTTTCTAAAAGGCGTAAAAAGAGCGAGTCCCGATATTCCTGCACCTCCTTGGTCAAACATCCTCGTGACTACGGCGTTTGGGAGATGTCTTGATCCATCACCTTGTGACGGAATTAAGCTAATCTACTATTATTCGATTAAGCGGCAAGAGCATAAGATCTTTCGCCAGATATTGTTTGAAAGTTCAGATTATAGAGCCTGCTTACAACGCTCTGCGTGCTTACACACCGGTTCTGCCCGCTGTCAAAGCCAGTCAGCCCCCTTATTTATTGCTTCTTTAAAAAGCTTTTGATGTTACCCCTGAAATGCCAACACAATAGAATCAAGAAACCAAAAAACAATGCAATACAGGTAAATTGTTTTATTGTTAAAAGAAAGAAATTTTTAGGATTATCCGGGTGCGATACATGCACAAGATGCATAATATCATTATTATACTTTAACTGATTGTCCGAATAAACTTTCATGTTGTGTAATTTCATCAACTCCTTTGAATATGACATTATATTTGATGAAGACAAAACTCCCTCTTCTGATAACTTCAGAACATCAATACCACTTGACATTTTAAAATTGGCGGAACGCAAGGAATCAAGCACATTGCTCTCACTAATAGCAAAATCCACCTGAGACTGCAACTTGCTTAATCTTTGTTCATTTTTAGAAATATCATACTCATTCTTACAGAACATATTCAAAACACTTAATTCAATATTTTGTAACGAAGCCTCATCCCAACTTACAAACTCCACGCAAAATCTATTGCCATCGAATACTTTATTATTCCTATTAGCAAGATACGCATCATCCATATCTACATGAATGTCATACGAAATAGTATCGTAATAATAAATGTAGTGTGGAAATATCTTCACTTGTGATATCACATTCTCTGGAACATTAAAATCCTTCACTTTGTTTTCCAAAGATGCAATGTTTTCCATATTCAATCTTATTATATAATCGCTGCTATTGCCAACATGGCACTCATATACTGCTATAGTCTGGTAATTTGGAAATAATCTCCAATAGCCAATTGAAGCTACAACACCCAAAATTGCAAAACAGGCAAGTTGCTTCCAGCTTTTAATAATAAATCTCAATAGGTAAGCCGCAGGATTGAAAACAAATTGTAAAAACCAACCCCAACAAATCTTTATTATATCAAGTAAATCAAGCTCATTTCTATCATTATTGTTCTCCATAATTCAAATTATCCTAATTTCCACGCAAAGTTAAATAAAAACACTAATATAACATTAATTAAACTTAATAATTTGCCCGACAAACGGAATAGAATCGTATGACATTTTGTTAATATCGTACAGTTTTATAAGTTTCACTCCGTATTTTTGCGATATCAAATACATTGACTCTCCTTTTTCCACCGTATGAGGCTTACATTTTTCGCATTTGTTTTTCTTAGCTTTTAAATATACAATATCACCCTCTGACGGTTGTCTTGACTCTTTATCCACATCATTATAAGTGTATATGAGTCCAAATGGCACTCTATGTTCCACCGCTAAAGTGTAATAAGTCTCGTTTTTCTGGGCATACACGTGTTTTATGTCACTGATAGAATCCTTAACTGCTTTATGTCTTATAGGTAATGCAGTTTGAGCCAAATCATATTGATGTAAATTATGTTCCTCTATAAGATTTATGAGCCTTGTAGGATATTTTGGATCGGTGGCATATCCCGCTTCTTTCAAGCCCTTTGCCCAGCCCTTGTAGTCGGTTCTATCTAATTCAAACAAGAAAGAATAACGTGCACGATTTTTCAAAAATTGAGAATGGTCTATAAAAGAATCTTCGGGATTTTCGTATTTACGAAAACATTCCTTTCTGGCATCATCATCGTGGCGTATCGTAGCACCGGTCCAATCATTATGGCATTTTATTCCAAAATGATTGTTCCCCTCCATGGCAACATAACTTTTTCCAAGACCCGATTCCAAAATACCTTGTGCCAAAGTAATACTTGCAGGTATTCCGTAATCCATCATCTCTCTTATGGCAATATCTTTGTATAATGATACATAATCGTCATATTCATCTGCCATTACAACAAAAAATGAGAGAAAAGCAACTGTAAGATTAAATAATCTTTTCATTTATTACAATTTTGACACAAAGATAATAAAAAAATTGTATATTTGTAGTTTATATGTGATAATAAGCATTTTTATGATACATAATTATCAAGATGTTCCCGAAAAGCACCAGGTATTGGTTGATTCAGCCAAATCTATGACTGGAAAATCGTACGCTCCATACTCAAAATTTAATGTTGGTGCTGCGGTATTACTATCTGACGGAACTATCGTCACAGGCTCTAATCAAGAAAATGCGGCGTACGGAGAAAGTGTTTGTGCTGAACGTGTCGCTTTACTTTATGCCACCGCCAATCACCATGATAAAAAGCCTGTCGCTATAGCGATTGCAGCATATTCAAATGGGACCTTTACAAAAAATTGCGTAACACCTTGCGGCTCCTGCAGACAAGTATTAGCGGAGATGGAGAAAAGGTTTAATTGCAAAATAGAGATAATTATGTATGGCATTCAACAAGTTTCCATTGCAGACAGCGTTATGGATTTGCTTCCTATGAGATTTGCTGACACACAGTTAAAGAGTTGATGATAATTGACAAAACCCTGCACAGGTACATATTAAGAAATTTTCTACGGACTTTTTCAACCACATTTTTTGTAAGTCTGTTTGTTCTGCTTATGCAGTTTATGTTCCGCTATGCTGATGATTTTATAGGGAAAGGAGTAGGGTTTGTAACGATGGCTCAATTTTTCGGATATTCCGCACTTTCGCTTATACCACTGTCACTACCTTTATCTATATTATTAGGTTCTTTAATGACATTTGGAAACTTTGGAGAGCGTCTTGAACTATTGTCGATGAAGGCAGCAGGCATTTCCCTTTTCAGAATAATGAGTTCTCTGATTATATTCATCGGGTTGTTGTCTATTGGCAGTTTCTATTTTGCAGATAACATACTGCCCAAAACTCAAGTTGATATGTGGACTTTGATATTCTCAATTAGGGAAAAATCGCCTGAACTTCAAATTCCGGAAGGTTCATTTTGCAGTGATATAGAAGGCATGAACATCTATGTCAAAGACAAGCATAGCAACGGAAGACTTAATGATGTTATTATTTATGATTACTCCAATGGATTTGAAAACACAGGTATCATTCTTGCAAAAGATGGTTCGTTAGAAATGTCCAGTGACAAGAAATACCTTATGCTCACTCTTTATAACGGAGAGTCTTTCGAGAATCTGAATCAAGGATCTCAATCACATAATTCAAGCGATATAATCCCGTATCGCAGAGAGTCCTTTTCAAAAAAAGAGATAATAATAGACTATGATGCCAACTTTAATGAAATTAACGGAGCCTTTTTGGATGATAACTATGTAAGTAAAAATACAACAGAATTACAACAAACAATAGATTCTGTATCACTAAAGGTTGACTCTATAAAAACTGCCAACGCAGAAAAAAAGATAAATTTAACCTACTTCAATCATTCCAATGTAGAACATGCCACGTCAATACAACCGGAATTTTTAAAGAAATATGAATCAGAATCATCAAAGTCAATCTATGCCAAGTTGGACTCTGCCAATAAGATGATTGTGTTGGACAATGCAGCTATTAGATGCAAGAATCTTTCAAACGACATCGATTACGAAACATCAGTAACAGATTGGCTCGAAGGTGAAATACGCCGTCACGCCATAGAGTGGCATAAGAGGTACACACTTGCGTTTGCTTGTTTCATATTTCTATTTATAGGCGCTCCGCTTGGTGCCATTATTAGGAAAGGCGGTATGGGCATGCCTATTGTTTTGGCAACAGTAATATTCATAATATATTACATCATAGATAACGCAGGCTACAAAATGGCTCGTGAAGGCATTTGGCCTGTTTGGCAAGGAATGTGGCTGAGTGCGGAAATCTTACTGCCGTTTGGTATTTTGCTGACTTATTTGGCAGCTACAGACAATACCATTATGAATGCAGAATCAACATGGATTATGATAAAAGAATTTTTTAAAACCATAAAAACAAAATGTACAAACTTAACACTATTGAAGAAGCGATAGAGGATTTCAAGCATGGAGAATTTCTGATTGTAGTTGATGATGAGGACCGCGAGAATGAGGGCGATTTCATAACTGCGGCAGAGATGATAACCCCTGAGAAGGTAAATTTTATGCTTAAAAACGGTAGAGGCGTACTGTGTGCCCCCATTACAGAGCAGCGTTGTGAGGAATTGGAACTGAACAAGCAGGTTGATAATAACACATCAATGTTAGGAACACCGTTTACCGTTACGGTTGATAAGATAGACGGATGTACCACAGGTGTATCTACAGCCGATAGAGCCGCAACAATAAGGGCTTTGGCAGACCCGGCATCCACGCCTTCCACGTTTGGCAGACCTGGTCATATAAATCCTTTATATGCTAAGGAAAAAGGTGTGTTACGCCGTCCAGGACATACAGAGGCATCTATAGATTTGGCTCGCCTTGCAGGCTTGTATCCTGCCGCGGCACTGATAGAGATTATGAATGATGACGGCACTATGGCACGTATGCCGCAATTAGAGGCTGTGGCAGAGAAATTTGGCATAAAGATAATAACCATTAAGGACCTTATAGCCTATAGATTAAAAGAGGAATCATTGGTAGAGAAGGGTGAAGAGGTGCATTTGCCAACTAAATATGGTGATTTTCAGCTTATTCCATTTCTTCAGAAATCAAACGGATTGGAGCATATAGTGCTAAAAAAAGGCACTTGGAACGATGATGAGCCTATTCTTGTACGTGTTCACTCTTCGTGTGCCACAGGAGATATATTCGGTTCACTTAGATGTGAGTGTGGCGAGCAACTGCATAAGGCAATGGAGATGGTGGAGAAGGCTGGCAAGGGTGTGATTCTGTATCTGAATCAAGAGGGTAGGGGCATAGGTTTGATGAATAAGATCAAGGCATATAAACTGCAGGAGGAGGGGATGGATACCGTAGATGCCAATATACATCTTGGTTTTGACCCCGATGAGCGTGATTACGGCGTAGGTGCCAATATACTGCACGAGATAGGTGTAAAGAAAATGCGTCTTATAACAAACAACCCTGTAAAGCGTGCAGGGCTTGAGGGTTACGGCTTGACCATTGTGGAGAATGTGCCTATTGAGGTGGGAATCAACAAATATAATGAGCGTTATATGCGCACTAAAAAAGAGAGAATGGGACACACATTAAACTTGAATGTTTAATGGTGTCCCATACACCTTTTTTATATAAGCAGACTATTTAGCCACTGCCACTGAGCGAACCTCGCGTATAACAGTGATTTTAACTTGTCCGGGATATGTCATTTCATCCTGGATTTTCTTTGCAATCTCACCGCTAAGACGTTCAGTATCTGCATCGCTTACCTTATCTGCACCTACTATTACACGTAGTTCACGACCAGCTTGAATAGCGTATGTCTTCTCTACGCCAGGGTAACTCATAGCAAGGTTTTCCAAGTCATTAAGACGCTTTATGTAAGCCTCCACAATTTCACGTCTTGCACCAGGGCGTGCTCCTGAAATGGCATCGCAGGCAAGGACGATAGGGGAGATAAGAGATGTCATTTCCATCTCCTCATGGTGTGCACCTATGGCATTGCAGATATCGGGTTTCTCTCCACAACGTTGGGCTATTTTCATGCCAAGCAGTGCGTGTGGCAGCTCTTGATCCTCATCTTCGGCAACCTTGCCTATATCATGAAGCAGACCTGCGCGGCGTGCTTTTTTAGGGTTAAGACCAAGTTCTGATGCCATTATCGCACATAGATTGGCTGTCTCTCTGGCATGTTGTAACAGATTCTGACCGTATGATGAACGGTATTTCATCTTACCTATCAGACGTACAAGTTCAGGGTGGAGACCATGTATGCCAAGGTCTATTGTGGTGCGCTTGCCTATCTCTACGATCTCATCCTCTATCTGTTTTGTAACGTTGGCTACAATCTCCTCTATTCTGGCAGGGTGGATACGTCCGTCCTGTACTAATTGGTGGAGTGAAAGCCTTGCAATTTCACGTCTGATAGGGTCAAACGCTGAAAGTACAATGGATTCAGG
>JAZLHT010000034.1:0-13726 GCA_045616965.1 Candidatus Enterocola sp. | reverse complement strand
CAACTCCTTGTCCCTTGTCCCCTGTTCCTTGTCCCTAACCTTGATAAGTGAATTTCCCAAATTCACTTATCAAAGTTAAATGTGTATGGTCTGAGGCTTCCACTCTGCCAATAATCTGTGCATCTATGCCAAAAGATTTTGAAACCTCTATAACCTTATCTGCATCAGCCTTATCAAGATAAACCTCCAATCTATGCCCCATGTTAAACACCTTGTACATTTCTGCCCAATTTGTGCCGCTTTGCTCCTTAATGGTCTTGAACAGAGGCGGAACAGGGAACAGATTATCCTTAATTACATGTACGTTCTCTACAAAGTGAAGCACCTTGGTTTGGGCACCGCCTGAACAGTGTACCATACCATGAATCTTTGGACGCATAACATCAAGCAGTTTTTTTACTACAGGTGCGTATGTACGGGTAGGGGATAGAACCAACTTGCCTGCATCAAGCGGAGAATCCTCCACTTTGTCTGTAAGTTTTAGTCCGCCTGAATATACCAACTCATCGGGTACTGCGGCATCAAAACTCTCAGGGTATTTCTGTGCAAGATATTTTGCAAACACATCGTGACGGGCGGATGTAAGTCCGTTACTACCCATACCGCCGTTATACTCCTTCTCATACGTTGCCTTACCATACGATGCCAGCCCCACAATAACATCACCTGCCTTTATATTGGCGTTATTTATAACATCGGAGCGTTTCATACGGCAGGTTACAGTACTGTCTACAATTATGGTGCGAACCAAATCACCCACATCGGCGGTCTCACCACCTGTGGCATATACACCTATACCCATCTCACGCAACTCTGCAAGCAGCTCATCTGTGCCGTTAATTATGGCGGAGATAACCTCACCCGGAACTAACAACTTGTTTCTGCCAATGGTTGATGATACTAAAATGTTATCAACTGCACCTACGCAGATAAGGTCGTCAATGTTCATGATAAGGGCATCTTGGGCTATGCCTTTCCAAACCGACAGGTCTCCAGTCTCTTTCCAATAGAGATAGGCGAGCGATGATTTAGTACCAGCCCCGTCTGCGTGCATAATGTTGCAGTACTCAGGTTCTCCGCCTAAAATATCGGGAATTATTTTACAGAAAGCCTTTGGATAAAGACCCTTGTCAATATTCTTAATGGCGTTATGCACATCTTCCTTTGATGCTGACACACCACGCATGATATATCTATTCATATTTTTACTCATTTCATTCGTAAAAAAGATCAGGGGTCAGGGTTAAAGGGTCAAGTCCTTGTCCCTTGTTCCTTGTCCCTTGTCCCTTGTTCCTTGTCCCTTGTCCCTTGTTCCTTGTCCCATTAGTTAAGTATATATTTATAAGTTATAGTTCCTGTTTGAATTATAGAACCGTCGTTTGCATTGAATTTGGCTTTTTTAGCGGCTAATTCAGCCTCACGCCTCAGAGTTGCATCGCCAATGGTTGTACCTGCCGCTCCTGCCTTTGCACTTAAAACCTTACCCGATGGGTCAACCTCTATGGTAACAACTATGGTTCCTGCCTCATTCCTGTTATATGCGGGTCTTGGCACACTTCCAACAATCTTTCTGCCGGACAGACTGTAACTTGATCCAATACCGCCACCGTCTGTATAAGTTTGTGCTCCAGGAGTGCCTGATACCACCCCTTGATTACCTGCACCGCCTGCAATACCTTGATTTTTGGCATTACTGTCATCACCCTTACCAGCCGTTGAACCTGCAAATGCATTTTTTGCTGTAGAAGATGCCTTCTGTGCCTTAGCCTCTTTCTCTTTACGCTCTCTCTCCTGTTTAGCCAATAACTCCTTTTGCTTGCGAATCTCCTCTTGGCGTTTAAGTTCCTCCGCTTTTTTACGTTCTTTCTCCGCTTTTACTTCTAAGGATTCCTCTATATCCTGTGTAACTTGGTCTTCAGGTATAGGAGGCACAACATCGGGTGGAGATGCAGGCTCTGATGCTGAATTGTCAATTACATCCTCTATGGCTGACATCGGGGCAGGCTCAAAAAGTCCTTCACCTGTATCGTCTGTACCATAGTCCACGGTAAGTCCTGTCTCTTCTTGGGGAACAACAGTCCGTAGTCCATAAAAGAGCAGTGCAAGCAGCAGCAACAGGTGTACAGCAATGGTACCAACAACACCTGCTATCCTGTTATCGTTTCTTTTAAAGAAATTCATTCTTTTGATGGTCTTGTAGCAATTACCAATTTAAACTTGTTCTTGTTTGCTATGTTAAGAACTTTTACTATCTCTCTGTAAGGTACGCTCTCGTCAGCGTATAGTGCTATATACATTTCAGGCTCTTCCGCCACCACACTTTGTAAAAAAGGCTCTATCTCATCAAATGTAACCTGACGCTCTTTCTCACCGCCTGTAGATACATAATAGTTTATATCTGCATCTATAAACACCCTTGTAATAGGTCTTGCGGTTGCCTGACTACTGCTTTTAGGTAGCAGCAGTTTTATGGCACTTGGAGTAACCACCGTTGATGTTATCATAAAGAAAATCAGCAACAGGAACACCAAGTCTGTCATAGAAGACATACTGAACGATGCACTAACCTTGTTTCTTCTCTTTATAGCCATAGTCTATTTTATAGGTTCGTTAAGCAAATCCATAAACTCCATAGTCTTTAGTTCCATCTTTTGAACCACATTGTCCAATTTTGAGACTAAATAATTATATGCAAAATATGCAACTATACCTACAATAAGACCTGCTACAGTGGTTATCATAGCGGTATATATACCATCAGACAACACTGTTATATCCACATTGTTACCGGCATTTGCCATATCAAAGAAAGCCTGTACCATACCAAGCACAGTACCAAGGAATCCAAGCATAGGGGCACCACCTGATATTGTGGCAAGCATTGTAAAGCCTTTCTCTAATTTGTTGGTCTCTATGTTGCCTACGTTCTCAATGGCTACCAGTACGTCATTCATAGGCTTGCCAAGTCTTGATATACCTTTCTCTATCATACGTGCCGATGGAGTGTTTGTCATTTGGCAAAGTTTGGTTGCAGACTCTATCTGCCCATCTGTAATATAATCTTTTATGCGGTTCATAAAGTCTTTGTCCTCTTTAGATGCCTTGTGTATTACAACAAGTCTCTCTATAAAGATGTAAACCGCTATTATAGATAGAATCAGCAATGGAATCATAATGGCGGGACCGCCTTTCATAGCCATGTCAAAATAATTCATTTCAACCACTTCAGGAGTGGCTTCTGCAGCAGCTTGTGCCGTGGATGCAATAGTATCCATACTTTGCACCGTAGTGTCTGTAATGATTTGTAGTAACATAATAATTGATAATTGAAAATTGAAAGTTGAAAGTTTAGGAGTTTAGGGGTCTTTTTATTCCTTAACTTTTAACTTAGCCACGAAGTGGCGACCAAACTCCTTTACTCCTTAAGTTTTAACTATTCTTTCTCCTTTTAATTGGTTAGTATATTGTTTTATAGTCTCTTTTAATCCTAAATATAAAGCGTCCGATATTAGTGCGTGCCCGATTGACACCTCTGCAAGCGGCTGTACGTTTTTTGCAAACCACTCAAGGTTAATAAGGCTTAGGTCATGACCTGCATTAACCCCTAATCCGCAACCCGATGCCACCTTTGCCGCTTCTGCAAAATCCTTAACGGCAGCCTCTTTGTCATTTAGGTAGGCGGAAGCGTAAGGCTCTGTATATAACTCAATTCTATCTGTGCCTGTAAGGGCGGCAGCCTCAATTATATTACGGCGTGTATCAGTGAATATGGAGGTGCGAATGCCCGCACTTTTAAATGTTTTTACTATATCTATAAGAAAATCCTTGTTCTTTATGGTATCCCAACCTGCGTTTGACGTAAGAGCCTCAGGCGGGTCAGGAACCAGCGTAACCTGTGTAGGCTTAACCTCAAGAACCAAGTCTATAAAACTCTTGCAAGGGTAGCCCTCAATGTTAAACTCTGTGGTTACAATCTTGCTCAGCTCACGTACATCAGAGTAGCGGATATGACGCTCATCGGGTCTTGGATGAACTGTAATGCCTTGAGCACCAAATCGTTCGCAGTCAAGTGCAACCTGCAGAACATTTGGAACATTACCGCCTCTTGCATTCCTTATGGTGGCAACCTTGTTTATATTTACGCTTAATTTTGTCATTGTCAAAAAAAATCGTTTACTTTGCACTCTATATTAAAACATACAAATTTACAAATATATTGTGAAAAAATAATGTTTTATGCAAGAAAGTTATTCACATATTAAAAAAATAGCAATTTATGGCAGTACACACAAGGTTGGTTTTGCTGAGGCTGCCGTTGAACTTATCTCTGTATTATTAAAAAACAGGGTTACTGTATATCTTGATGATAAAGTGTATGTTTTTTTATCAGGTGTAGGGATAGAGTGTTTTGATAAATGTAATATGCTTGGTTACAACGATTTACAATCCATAGATTTGGTGTTCAGCCTTGGAGGTGACGGTACTTTCCTGAAGACGGCACTTGCTGTAGGAGCGTTGGAAATACCTATATTAGGCATAAATTTAGGACATCTTGGATTTTTATCTGATGTAAGCGGAAATGAGATAGAGGCGGCTGTGTCAGAGGTGCTGAGTAACGGATATATTACAGAGAACCGTACAATGCTGCAAATTAGTCCGGTAGGCACACTTTCTGATTCCAGTAAATGTGTGGCACTTAATGAGGTTGTGGTTGCCAAGCAGGATTCATCTGCAATGATAAAGGTTAATGCAAATGTAAACGGGGAGTACCTTTGTACATATAGGGCTGACGGACTTATAGTATCCACCCCTACAGGTTCCACTGCATACGCTATGAGTGTAGGAGCCTCAATAGTTGACCCTGAGAGCAAGGTTGTGGTTATGGCTCCCGTATCGCCTCATACACTTAATCAGCGTCCTATCATTATACCCGATGACAGAACTATAGAACTACAGGTTACGGGCAGGTGCAAGGAGTTTATGCTCTCACTTGACGGACGCTCGTATCGTTGCCCCATAGACACTAAAATATCAATCAGAAAATCTGTATATAAGGTGATGGTTGCAAAACGCAAAGGACGCACCTACTTCCAAACTTTGCGTGATAAGTTAATGTGGGGAATGTATTGATACCAAATTGCAAGATATTAGGCATTGACCCCGGCACTACGGTTATGGGTCTTGGATTGTTAGAGGTTTTAGACGGTAAGACCTCTTTAATTGCCATGTCCACCATAGACTTTAGGGATTGCAAGACTCACTATGAGAAACTTGCAAAAATCTTTAAGCATGTTACTGAGGTTATTGATGCCTATCAGCCGCAGGAACTTGCTATTGAGGCTCCGTTTTTTGGAAAAAACGTGCAGTCAATGCTTAAATTAGGACGAGCCCAAGGGGTTGCCATCGCCGTAGCAATAAGTAAGGGACTTAAAGTTACAGAGTACCCACCGTTAAAAATAAAGATGGCTATTACAGGCAACGGTGCAGCCAGCAAGGAACAGGTGGCAGGAATGCTTGCCCGATTCCTGAATATAAACGAAGACCGTATGCACGTTAAGCTTGATGCTACAGACGCTCTTGCGGCAGCGTATTGCCACTATCTACAACTTGGCGTACCTACAACAGATGCGGTACACTATAAGTCTTGGAAAGATTTTGTAGTCAGAAACGGCAATAGAGTGGAAAAATAACAAATTTGGCATATTTCTTTTGTATTTGCCAAAAATGTTATATATCGTTAATTTGAATTTAGACTATTTTGCTTATTGTTAGTCTTACACAATTTTCTATTTTACGCATATAGTTTTCCATAAAGTCAAAATCTGGTTTTCCGTTAGTCTTGACTGGTAATGGTATTTTTGTATCTTCCATTTTATTTTTCGTCCATTTATCTACAAAGGCATATTTTTGTCCGATGTTTTGTATTATAGGCATAATGAAAAAAGCGATTTGTTGATTCATTTTAAATTTAGGATATAATACATTTACATCGTCTGTAGCCCAAAAAGGTTCTGCTTGATAAAACGTTTGTCCGACAGAGCCATTATAACAAACTGTTATTGTTCCTGCTGGATGTATATGCTCATCATTCGCAATCTTTGCAGTAATGCCATTATTGAAAGCAGTTGCACCAATATAATTGATACTGCCAAGTTTCATATCTGCTTTTGTAAGTCTCTTTCCCTTTACAATCTCAAACAATTTTCCAACCTTAAAACATTGCCATTTAGAGACATTAATTCGGTTGCTCCTTCTTACCCCCCCAGTAGGGTGTTAAATGCTGCCACAGAGTAAGTTACACGCTCCTCAAGGGCTTTCATATACTCCTCCATATATGCCCAATCGGGATTGCCATCAGCATCTGTTGGAAGTTTGATAAATTCTTCCTTTGCTTTTTCTGGTGAACATTTTTCCGCATATGAGTATTTGCGTGTAAAAATGCCATCCATCATACAACAAACAAAACGTTTTGCATATTCTGGTATATCTACTTTTTCAATCAATACGATTGCATCACCATTGATATTAAAGGGATAATCATGATAAAATGTACTACCACAGCCAACACCATTACAAGATATAGTAATTGAATTCTTGTATGGAGCATCCACGTCATAATATCCTGCAACACCTTGTTTACTCCTTGCTGCTGCAATAACAGGAATATCGCCTTCGGTTAATGTTTGCATCTTTCCTACTGAACCTCGAATTGGATTGAACCAATCTCCTACTCGAAATTCTCCCCATTTTGTTGTATCTATCTTTTTCATATTAGTGTGTAATTTCAATGGTTGTTGATTGTTCGTTTGTGGTTACTGTACTACCATATAGGACTTTTTGCAGGAGTTGCTCGCCAAAGGATTTTACATCTATACCTTGTTTGAACATTTCGTAATCCATCATGGTCTTAATAAAATCTTCTTCGTATATCTCAAAAGGAGCCTCCGGCATTTGATAACTAAGATGCTCGTTGGGATGGATAATCTGCTTTGTATTATATTTTGTGTCTTCGCCATTTTGGATAGCAGTAATCCAATAATCCTCAATCTCTTGCCAGCGGTTTTTGATATCTTGGCGACCTTGGTTCTTAACCGTCTCCAAGCCATCGTCTTCTATGTAATAGCCCACTATGTCTCGTCCTTTTTGAGGTTTGCCTGATTCAAAGACATAAATGGACGTTGTTACGCCTGCATTAAAGAGGTTTTCGGGCATCTTAATGATTGTTGTAAGCGTATTATGTTTGAGGACCTTATTTCCCACACGTGCATCTGCCCAGTCTTTTTCCAATTTCTTATCAGGCAGGATAAAAGCGCATTTAGTCCCCGTTGGCACAGATTCCAATACATTATTGACAATCTCCATGCAACCATATTTACGCTCGTATGGTGGGTTCATCAGCACTTTGGTAATATCTTTGCTCTTTATCCAATCTGCCGCCTCTTTGCTACGTGCATCCATTTGCTCAAGGTTGGTTTTTCCGTCCTTGTGAATGAGCATATTAGCACAAGCTAACGCAAATATTTCGCGGTCAAACTCAATGCCATATAGTTGCTGTGCCTTAATTTGTGCTGCTTCGTGAGTATTCACACCGCCAGACTCTTTAATCATATTGCACATTGCCTTCACAAGAAAGGCACCCGAACCACACGTAGCATCTAATATGCGGTCATCTTGGTGTATATCCAAAAGGCGATACATAAAGGACGTAATATGGTCAGGCGTAAAGATTTGTCCGGATTCAGACTTTTTCTTATAACGGTTAAATTCATTAAAGAAAATGCCCATTACATCTTCACCGTTCCAATAGTCAGAATTGACACATTCCGAAATAGCGGCTACCCACTCAATAAAATCGTCTATGGCTTCTTGATTGGAAGTGCTGTTCATCTTGATGTCACCATATACCTCTGTCAGCAGTTGAAGTTTGGTATTTTGCCTTATGTCGCTTTGCAATTCATTTCCCAGTTTACTCAATATGGCTTGTTTCATCGTGTCAAAGTCCATTCCCTTGTTAAGAGGAGCGCCATATCGCTTTGCCACCAACGCGCAGGCGGTAAATATCATACGATGATACAAGTTTTTAATGCCAAATTTATTGTGCAAGCAGTCGTTAATTTGTTTGGTCAAACGATATATCTGCTGTTTGTCTATTTTGTTTTGAGTAAAGAGGGCTAAATAATAATTTTTATGTTGTAATGTAGCAGAAATCGTGGTAATTTCTTCCTCGTTCTTAAACACACGAATATCACTACCATTATAAAGAATACCCACCACTTTAGCATATTTGCTTTGAATGATACGGATATTTTTCAGTAATTCATCTGTGCATTGTTGTTTGCATAGGTTCACATTTTCTGCCTTCGTTTCTAATACTATTGCAGGAGCATTTGTTTTTTTGGGGATGTACCAGCCATCGGGTTTATCACTTGTACCCACGCGAAACCCTAATTGTTTAAAAGTAGTAATTTGTCCAGTACCTTGTAACACATTAGGTTCTTCCGCGTCAAAGCCTAATATCAGTTTGGCTTCATCTCTAACTTGGTCCTCTGTTCTCATGGTTTTTTAAATATAAGGTAAATCAATAATGTAATAAGTGTTGTAAATTACCATGTTACGAAATGTTATCTCAAAAGATCAAACAATTATTTTATCTCCAATGTTTTGCCACAGTCAAATGTTTTGTGTTCATTATGGAAGGTATAACCTAACTGGTTGGAACAACATAAGGTTGAACCAATGTTCATATCCACATTGTAATGGGAATGTCCATAAATCCAATAATCAATGCCACTGGTACGAATGTAATCGTCCAAATCCACAATAAAGGCTCCGTTAGCTAAACTGTCAGTGAATTTCGGACATTGCATTTTAAATGATGGCACATGGTGTGAAATAATAATTTTATGGTTTGCGACACTCTTTTTAACTGCATTCTTGATAAAATCAAGACAATGTTTGTGCTCGTTGTTAAAGTCGGTAAACGTCAGCAACTCTCCTTTATAGAGTATTCGCCTAAAATCATTTATTATATGTTCTGTGTAGTATGCCTCTTGAATGGGTATATGTGACCATAGCGTAGAGACTATAAAATCAATATCATCAATGTTTACAACTGCATTGTAATAACTATGTACATTATGACGAATCTCTATGCAATAGCCGTCTTCAAGTTTTGAAATATCAAAATACTTGTAGAATTCGTGATTGCCCATACAGCAAATAACTTGTTTGTAATTATCAGATGCCCAATCCCAAAAAGGATATTTAGTGTAATTAGTTTCGGGTAGATAACCGATGTCTCCCGCAAGCACAAGAATATCACCGGCTTTTTTCAGTGGATGCTCTTTGATATATTGTTGATTGTCAGCAAACTCAAGATGTAGATCTGAAGCATATTGTATTTTCATGGCTGTTCTATAAATAAACTGTTAAGATGCTCGAGTAATGCATTTATATAACTTTCATCCCGATTAAGTGATTTAGCGATAGGTGTGGAGAGTTCTTCCCAATTATTGCGAATAGATGAAACAAATTCCTTGATACATTTCACTATTGAGGAAGGTGCTTCTATTTGTTCATCGGGTAATACAACAACATTTTTAAAAATATCGGAACGATGTTTCTTTATATCTTTTGTGTTGACATGTTTGTCGTTCGCTTTGTCTTGCATAAGATTAAGATATGCACGAGCTTTAAGTGCAATAAGAGCGGCAGAATCAGCATGTCGTATGCCATCGGTAAGTTTGCTGTGTTTTATGGTGAAATTGTAATAGTCATCATCTAATATAATTGCACTTAAACTTGATATGTCATTGCTAATGGGGATAGGTTCTATCCTGCTTCCTCGTGGTTTTCCAAGTATATTAGGGTGACGTGATAACAACTCAATCATTTCAGGATAACCCGGCTTCCCATTTATAAAACGGTATAATTCATATTTGGGTGATTCGTCTTTGTTTACATAACGTTTTTCCGGTTTATAATTGGCTTCATGAACAAATTGCCAGAATCTTTTGCCGTATTCAGATGTCATTCGTTCCACAATAATAATCATATCGATATCATGTGTGGTGCGTGGTTGTACCTCAGTATTTTTCATTGTTATACTGCAGGCAGTGCCGCCAATTATAACATAATTGTCTGGGAAAGCCTCAAATGCTTTTTTGAATTTGTCTAATCCGTCCATTTTATCTCATTTATTATTCGTTCTGTCTCTTTTTCAATACGTGCGTCATTTTCTTCTTTTAACGATAAAACAAGGGAAAGTCTGTCCACAAATTGGTTACTATTGTGTAATTTAGAAATAATGGGATATTTCCATATTTCGATCATTACAGACCCATCAAATTGGTTTTCATTCTGTAGAGATTTTGTTGATTGTAAGTATTGAAAATCATTGTTACACATCATTACCATCTCAATATTGTCTGGGTTAAGCCTACTGTAATGAGACAATGCATTGATATTGCAGATAGGATACTTTAAGTCGGAGTTTATTTTGTCGCAATAAACTCTTTTTTTTACGGGATTTATTAAATATACTTGAGCAATGTCCCATAAATTTCTGTTCTTATTGGTGAAATGAATTATTTTGAACTTTGTTTTACAAGTTGTTTTGTTGCATATTTTCAAGTCACTTAAACAAGTTAATCCTAAAGATATACTCTCGTAAGAGTATGGGGTTTTATCTGCTATATCTGCAATTGATAATCCCTCCAAGCTTTCTATCTGTAGGTGATATAGCAATATGTATTGAGCCACTGGAGTTAACCGTTTGGCAGGTTTTGCTTTTCTAATTCGTTCATTAGCAATCAACATTGGAAGAAACGCAAAATTGTTTCCCATAACAAAATATACATTTTTATCAATCAAACGTTGGCGTTCGTACGATGGGGCTGATTCTAAAATATACACGATTGGCAATTTAAATATGTCTGATAAGCGATTTGCTGTTATGGCACATTCTCGTGGGGTGGGATTGCTGCTTTTTGGCTTGATAAAAAGAATGTTTGTCCCAAAGTAAGTACCATCGTAAAATTTGTATGATATAGTATCGCCGATGGTAATACCTTTCAGTTGCATTTTTGTCAGAGGCTGAAGTTTAATGCGCTTTTTTAATATGCTTAATTCTTCCATTTAAGAAAATTGCTTTATTTTAATAATAATTTAAAACGATGCAAATATAATTAAAATAATATAAATATAAAAATTTTTTAGTCTAATTTATTTGGGTAACAAAAAATCAAGTAATTAAAAGTCTTAATTTTATTACGAGATTCTTCGCATACGCTCAGACTGTTTACAGACCGTTAGGTAATGACGAAATTAAAAACTTTTAATCACCTGATTTAAAAAGATGTGATGACTACTATTCTTCCGGAGCCATGTTGGTATAGACGTTCTGTACGTCGTCGTCCTCTTCAATCTTGTCTATCAGTTTCTGTACAGACTCACGTTGCTCCGGTGTAACCTCCTTGTAGTCATTAGGAACACGCTCAAATTCAGCACTGTTTATTTCAAAACCGTTGTCCTCAAGATATTTCTGAATCTCAGAGTTGTTTTGGAAATCTCCGCAGATAATAAGATTGCCGTTCTCATCTGTATCTATCTCCTCTACACCATAGTCTATAAGTTCCAGCTCAAGGTCATCCATAGCAATGCCCTCTTTAGGACATACGTTAAATATGCACTTGTGGTCAAACAGGAACTGTAGGCAGCCTTGTGTGCCAAGAGAACCGCCGTGTTTTGTGAAGTAACTGCGGATATTGGCTACGGTACGCATATTGTTATCTGTAGCGGTCTCTACAAATATGGCTATTCCATGAGGACCGTATCCCTCATAATTTAGTTCCTTATAGCCGGCTTCATCTTTAGATAATGCTTTCTTAATGGCACGCTCCACATTCTCCTTAGGCATATTCTCTTTCTTTGCCTGCTGAATCAGCACTCTAAGCCTTGGGTTCATATCGGGGTCTCCGCCACCGTCACGTGCAGCCATAGTAATCTGCTTGCCAAGTTTTGTAAATACTCGGGCCATATTGCCCCAACGTTTAAGCTTTGTCGCTTTTCTGTATTCAAATGCTCTTCCCATAAAAAATATATTTTAGGGTCAGGGGTCAGGGGTCAAGGGTAAAGTGTAAACCTTGTTCCTTGTTCCTTGTCCCTTGTTCCTTGTCCCTTGTTCCATTGCTATCTTATTCTTGCTCCCAACTTCTCTGTGAATGCTTTCATAAGGCGTTGCATAATGTTATCTATTTGCTTGTCTTCAAGTGTTTTCTCTGTATCCTGAAGGGTGAAGTTTACGGCGTATGACTTTTTGCCTTCCTCTATATTCTTGCCTTCATATACATCAAACAGAACCACTTTCTTAAGCAGTTTGCGCTCAATGCCAAATGCTATGTTCTCTATCTGCTCAAACTCCACATTCTTGTCAAGAAGCAGTGCCAAATCACGCTTAACCTCAGGGAATTTAGGCAAATCCTGATATGTTATGGTGTTCGCCTTAATCTGACGTATTATCTTATTCCATTGGAAATCAGCAAAGAACACATCTGTATCTATGTCAAAATTCTTAAGAAGTCTCTTAGCCACAATACCTAACTCCGCCAATGTAACACCGCTGCGTGTCTCTATCTTTACGGCTTGAGAGTAGATGTCGCTCTCCATACTCTTAATGGTGTAAGAGTTCTCATTTATACCTAAACGTTTAATTATATTCAGAGCGTGGGCTTTAAGGTCAAAGAATGTAAGAGGACGCTCAGAGTCTGTCCAAGACTGCTCATAACGGTTACCGCTAAGCCACAATGCAAGATGCAACTCTTCTGAATATGCTGCCAGAGGATTCTCTCCACCTGATTTCTCCTTATTGTAGTGGTAGCACTCGCCAAACTCATAGAATTTAAGGTTTGTACGCTTACGGTTGCGGTTACGTGCTATGCTCTCAAGACCGCCGAACAGCAGAGTCTGACGCATTACGCTCAGGTCTGAGCCAAGCGGATTCATAATGCGTACTGCATTCTCTACTGGATAAGATGTAAGTCCGTTATAGTAAGAGATTTTAGTTAGCGAGTTGTTAAGAATCTCACTGAATCCTGCTCCTGTAAGGTGTCGTGCCACATTGTTCTGCAACTTTACGGTGTCGGGGAATGTGGAGTAGCTTATAGATGATTTTACAGAATCGCCCGGAGTTACATTGTTATATCCGTAAATTCTAAGAATATCCTCTATTACATCTACATCACGTTTTACATCGGCACGATAGGGTGGTACCAGCAGTGTCATTGAGTCATTATCCTCACGTGCAATCTTTATCTCCAATCCGCTAAGGATAGACTTAATGGTGCTTTTCTCTATTTCCTTGCCTATAAGGTCGTTTATTTTCTTAAAGGTTATCTCTACCTTGAAATCCTCAATAGGGTTAGGGTAAATGTCTATTATATCACTTGATATGCTGCCTCCTGCAACCTCTTTTACAAGTAGTGCGGCACGTTTAAGCGCATAAATGTTTATGTTAGGGTCACATCCACGCTCATAGCGGAACGAAGCGTCTGTGTTAAGCCCATGACGGCGGGCAGTCTTTCTAATCCAAACAGGATTAAAGTAGGCGCTCTCAATAAATATATTTTTAGTCTCCTCTTTTACACCTGAGTCAAATCCGCCAAACACACCTGCTATACACATGCCCTCATCTTTGTTGCAAATCATAAGGTCAGAGTCAGATAACTCC
>JAZLHT010000033.1:0-1466 GCA_045616965.1 Candidatus Enterocola sp. | reverse complement strand
CGTTCATATTTTCCAAGCATTTGGCTCAAGTCCGCTCTTACATCTTCAACTTTCATTGACTTTATAGAGCTCATATCAAACCTAAGCACAGGGTGTTTGGTCCAATCCTTTTCAAGATCATCCGCCTTCAAGCCAGCAAACAACTCCTTTCTGCCCTCAAAATAGCACTGCAACGTATCCACAAGCAGAGATTTTCCAAACCTGCGACGACGCCTAAGGAACACATACCTGTATTTGTTGGCTACATTATGTACATAACCTGTCTTATCCACATAAAAGTAACCACCTTCAACAATATCCTTGAAAGTGTAAATTCCTAACGGGTATTTTTTAACCTTTGTCTCCATAACTCAAATATTCTTAAGTTAAATTCACTTGACTTCCACCGCTTTCCAACTTTCTATGGTGCGTGATTCCGTGGTGAAGTTTACGCCCACCTTTAGTTTGCGGCGTGGGTCTGCAAGGTATGGGTCTGCATAGTGCATATCGTCTATCTGCTGCAGAGCAATGTCAGCTGACTTATCCACCTTGTATTCTATTATGTAGATTGTGTTTGTGGTCTCAAGTACAGCATCGGTCCTGCCTACGGCAAACGGAACCTCAACCCTCATATTCTGTCCAAGCAGAGTCAGTATAAGGTACATTATTGTCTGGAACGCAGGCTCGGTCTTGTTCTCATAGTAGTACGGAATGGCGGCTATGTATGCCTTTATCTCTGTAAGTGCGGTGTCTATGTCATCGGCGTAGAGTGCCTGGACTACACGCACAAGCATTGCATTGCCCTCTCCGCCCGGTATGTTTGACACCTCTGGCAAGAATGATTGCAAAAAGCCGTTCTTAACCTCCTTGTTAGGAAATCCTAACACAAAGAGATTTGTTATGCGGCTGTAATCCTTTATTGTAAGGTAGCCGCTTTGGTAGAGCATTGGCAAGGCGGTTACCGCAGTTTCAGGGGAGACATTAAAGTCATGCTCATTCACTGTCTGGTTGTCTATGTTCTGCAGTTCCGTCTTGTACTTGTGCATCTCACTGAACAGGAACGTAGGCGTGCCTGTCTCATACCAATAGAGTCCGAAACGTCTGGTTGAGAAACACTTGATTACGCTGAACGGATTAAAGACATCTGTCATAACACCCTTCTCACCCTCAGAGAAGTGGTAGCCGTCATAGTGTTCTGTGAGCCCTGCAACTGCGTCTTCAAAACTGATTTCCATATAATCTGCAAGTGCCTGTATGTCAGGCTTGCACTGGGTAAGCAGTTCATCCTTCGTTATGCCGCACAGACCGTCCCACTCAGGTTCACGGCTTATGTTCATAAGGTTGTTTATCTCTGAGAATATGCTCAGTTGAGAGAACTTGGTTATGCCCGTTATGAAACCGAAACGCAGCATTGCGTCACATATCTTTATAGGTCCGTAGAAGTTGCGGAGCATATCCCTTAATTCCTCAAACACTGGCTTGTTGTG
>JAZLHT010000032.1:0-7708 GCA_045616965.1 Candidatus Enterocola sp. | reverse complement strand
ATATCACAGTGGGGATACGATTTCCGTCCGTCATATCTTAGGATAGCGGAGGTCAGAAAGCACCTGCCGGGGGTGCCTGTACTTGCCCTTACCGCTACCGCCACACCACAGGTTGTAGATGACATACAGGATAAATTAGGCTTTACGGAGCATAATGTTTTCCGTAAAAGTTTCTTACGCAAGAACCTTGCCTATATTGTACGCAAGACAGAGGATAAGCCAAAGCAACTGCTTACCATATTGGAGAAAGTGCCCGGCACATCGGTGGTATATGTGCGTAACCGCCGCAAGACCAAAGAGATGGCAGACTACCTTACCTCATGCGGCGTTAAGGCACACCATTTCCACGCAGGGCTTACCAATGCCGATAAGGACATTATACAAGAGAGATGGAAAAGCGGAGAGTATAGGGTTATAGTGGCAACCAACGCATTTGGAATGGGTATAGACAAGGCAGATGTACGCACTGTGATACATATTGATGTGCCAGACTCTTTGGAGGCTTATTTTCAGGAGGCAGGGCGTGCCGGACGTGATGAAAAGAAGGCGTATGCCGTACTTCTTTACGATAAAGATGATATTGCAAAACTTAAAAAACGCATATCAGACACATATCCGCCAAGGGAGTTTATAGTTAAGGTATATAATTGCCTGTCATGCTACTATGAGATTGCTGTGGATTGCGGAGAGGGTTTCCGCCACGATTTTGACATATTGGAGTTCTGTACCATCTACAAACTGCCGTTTGTACAGACACATAATGCCCTTAAGATATTGGAATTGGCAGGGTATATATTCTATACAGAGGACGATGAGTCTTACTCAAGGGTAATGTTCATAGGGCATAGAGATGACCTTTACGATATAGACCTGACTAAAGAGGAAGACCTTATAGTAAACTATCTTCTACGTAATTACACAGGTTTATACTCTCAATATGCGGTTATTCATGAGGGTGATATAGTAAAAAGAACAGGACTTGGCAACCGTACGGTAACGGATACGCTGATAAAATTATCTGAGAGGCGTATAGTGAATTATATTCCGCACAAGGTATCACCTTATATAATATATACAGAGGATAGGGTGCCTGACAACAGGGTTATTATAGGACGCGATGTATATGAGGTACGCAAGGCTAAGTTTGAGAAACTTATAGAGTCCGTAATTCAGTATGCGGAAAACAACTCTGAATGCCGTAGTAAAATGCTTCTTGAGTATTTTGGAGACCCCGATGCACACGACTGCGGAGTGTGTGACATTTGCATTGCAAAGAAGAAAAACGGCAACATTGCACACGGAATTGAAGATAAAATAGTATCTTTGCTACAAAACAGGAGAATGACAGTGGAGGAGGTGGCATCGGAGGCTAAAACACCTCTTGACGATACACTTAAAGCGGTACGCCTTTTGGCGGACAATGGTAAAATAGCGTTAAAGGATAATATGATATGGAGTTTAAGCTAACAATTTTAGGGTCAGGGTCAGCAGTGCCGGCAAGAGACAGAAACTCATCGGCACAGGTTTTGGAGACACATGATAAGGGTTTTCTTATAGACTGCGCAGACGGTACGCAACTACAGATAATGAGATACGGAGTCCACACATCAAGAATAAGCCACATCTTTATCTCACACCTGCATGGAGACCATTTCTTTGGGCTGGTTCCACTGCTAACCACGATGGGAATGAAAAACCACAACAAAGATGTTCATATCCACTCTGACGCAAATCTGGAAACTCTGCTAAAGCCTCTGCTTGACTATTTCTGCCACGATATAGGGTTTAACATAATTTTTGAGCCTTATAATGCGTTGGAGAGCAGTGTTATATACGAGGACAGAAGCCTTACCGTAACCACCATACCTTTAGTACACTCCGTACCCGCCGCAGGTTTTCTGTTTAAAGAGAAAAACACCGATAATCCTAACAGTTACGCCTATTGTTCCGACACCAGATATACGGAGCGTATATTACCTATAATAGACGGAGTAAAATGTCTTTATCATGAGACCACCTACGGCAAGGATTTTGCAGAAAAGGCTAAGGGAAGACTACACTCCACCACTACCGATGCAGCCTCCATTGCAGATAAGGCTAATGCAGACAGACTTATAATAGGGCACTTCTCCAAACGATACGATGACCCTACTCCGCTGCTTCAAGAGGCACGTGCCGTTTTCCCTAATACATACCTTGCATACGACGGAATGAGCATTACTTTCTAAAAACAAGAAAAAATAAGATGAAAAAGAAACTCACGTGTATGCTTCCCTATATTGACGAAAAATTGTTCAAACCATAAAAATATGGTATCGAGACAAAACAGATTTATATTCTGACTTTGAAAAGCAGATTTATGTAATTGTCAATTTGATTATAAGAATTCAAATGCATTCTTTCTAAGAACGAAAGATGTTCAACAAATTGCGAGATAAGTAACAGTGAATATTACCGAATTTCAGGAATATTTAAAGGACCACACCGTACTACGGCAGATAAAGTGGTGGGAAGAGGGCAAGCAAAAGGGGCTTTTTATAAAAGGGTTTCTTGGTTCCGCCCCCGCTGTGTTTTTGCACTCATTAGGAACCGCACAGGGAAAAAGCGTTGTATTTGTACTCCACGATGAAGACGAAGCGGGCTATTTTTTTAATGACCTGCAGCAATTTGAAGGCAGGGATTGTGTTTGTTATTTCCCGTCATCGTACCGCAAGTTTATAAAGAGCGGCGTACAGAAGGACGCTGCAAACCAAGTTCTGAGGACTGAGGTCTTAAATCTGTGTAACTCATCTGAGAAATGGGCTCTGGTAACTTATCCGCAGGCATTGGCAGAGAAAGTTGTAAGCAGAAAGAGGCTGAGCGGAGAGACTCTGAACCTTACATCGGGTGAGAAAATAGACCTGCAATTTGTTATAGACACCCTTACCGCATACGGATTCACTCAAACTGAATTTGTATATGAGCCGGGGCAATTCTCTGTAAGAGGCAGTCTTATAGATGTGTTCTCCTACTCAAACGATATGCCGTACAGAATAGATTTCTTTGGCAATGAGATAGACTCAATCCGCAGTTTTGACATAGAGAACCAACTATCAGTAGAGTCTCTTGATAGCATTACAGTTATATCAAACACTGTAAATGAGACCACAGATGAGATGGTGCCCGTTACAGAGTTTATGAATGATGACACCATTTTCTGCCTGTTTGACGCTAAATTTGCACTTGACACTATAGACGGAGTGTATAATGACAATACAGACTCAGACTATTTTATAACAGGTGCGGAGTTAGAGGGATACATAAAGGAGCATAAAACTATAGAGATAGGCGGGCGTAACTACTTTAAGACACGTAACACACTTGATATAAGCCAAAAGCCACATCCCATATTCCACAAGGATTTTGATTTGGCGGCAGCCGATTTTAAGCAGAAAAAGGAAGATGGCTATAAGGTGTTTGTATTCAGTGATAACGCCAAACAAATAGACCGTCTGAAAGATATTTTTGATGACAATCAGTACAGTGTGGATTTTCTGCCTGTACTTGCATCGGTACACGAGGGTTTCATAGATGAGGAGAGCCGCATCTGCCTATACACAGACCATCAGATTTTTGACCGCTACCACCGTTACTCGTTAAAATCCAACAAGACAAGGGCTGGCAGGGTTGTGCTGTCACTAAAGGAGCTAATGCAGTTCCAAATAGGTGATTATGTGGTGCATTCAGACCATGGTGTAGGAAAATTCGGCGGTCTTATACGTATGGAGACAGCAGGTAAGGTGCAGGAGGTCATTAAACTTATATTCAAGGACGATGACATTGTGCTGGTTAATATACACTCCATTCATTGCCTGTCTAAATACAAGAGCCGCGATGGGGAGCCGCCGCACCTTAATAAATTAGGAACAGCCGCATGGTCTAATCTAAAAGACCGTACTAAGAAAAAGGTTAAAGATATTGCACGTGAGTTGATATTGCTTTACTCCACCCGTAAGCAGGAGGAGGGTTTCCGTTTCTCACCCGATAGTTATCTTCAGCAGGAGTTGGAGTCATCATTCATATATGAAGATACCCCTGACCAGAGCAAGGCTACCGCCGCCGTTAAGCAGGATATGGAGAGCGGCAAGCCTATGGACCGCCTTATTTGCGGTGATGTAGGCTTTGGCAAGACGGAGATAGCCATAAGAGCAGCATTCAAGGCGGTGGCAGACAGTAAGCAGGTGGCAGTTCTTGTACCTACCACAGTACTTACATTCCAGCATTACAAGAGTTTCAGCCGCCGTCTTAAACGGTTCCCATGTACAGTGGATTATCTGAGCAGGGCAAGAAAAACATCAGATGCCAAGGCTATTAAAGAGAGGGTTGCCAACGGCTCCATAGATATACTTATAGGTACGCACAAGATACTTGGCAAGGAACTTAAATTTAAGGATTTGGGATTGCTTATCATAGATGAGGAGCAGAAATTCGGAGTCAGTGCCAAAGAGAAACTACGCCAAATGAAGGCTAATGTAGATACCCTTACACTTACCGCCACCCCTATCCCGCGTACCCTACAATTCTCCCTTATGGGGGCAAGAGACCTCTCTGTAATAACCACCCCTCCGCCTAACCGCTATCCTGTACAGACAGAGCTTATAGGTATGGACGATGATATTATAAAGGATGCCATAGAGTATGAAATAAGCCGTCATGGGCAGGTGTTCTTTGTAAATAACAGAATCTCTAATTTAGCGGACATAGAGGTTTACCTGCATAAACTTGTTCCGCAGGCAAAAATATGTATAGGGCATGGGCAGATGGAGAGCGAGGCGTTAGAGAACACACTTCTAAACTTCATTAACGGAGAGTACGATATTCTGCTCTCAACATCCATAGTGGAATCGGGGGTTGATATACCTAACGTAAACACAATGTTCATAAATAATGCCCAAAACTTTGGACTTAGTGACCTTCATCAGTTACGTGGACGTGTGGGCAGAACCAATAAAAAGGCTTTCTGCTATATGATAACACCTCCGCTTAACACCATTCCTACGGATGCACGCCGCCGTTTGCAAGCCATTGAGAACTTTGCAGACCTTGGCAGTGGCATACATATAGCAATGCAGGATTTGGATATACGTGGGGCTGGTAACATATTGGGTGGAGAACAGAGTGGATTTATAGCAGACCTTGGGTTTGAGACATACCACCGCATACTTGATGAGGCTATGTATGAGCTTAAACACGATGAGTTTAAAGAGGTGTTCTACGATGAGATTAAGGCGGAAGACACCATATATGCCACAGACTGCACATTTGAGTCTGATTTGGAATTGCTGTTGCCGTCAGACTACATAGAGAGTGTATCGGAGCGTATGGAACTATACCGCCGTCTTGACGGTATAAAGAGTGAGGAGATTCTTACTGCATTTGAGAAAGAGTTAGAGGATAGATTTGGCACCCTACCCGATAAGGCAAAGGAACTTATAAGCGTGGTGCGTTTCCGCTGGCTCTGTATGAAAAGCGGCATAGAGAAGGCTGTGCTGAAGAACGGAAGACTGACAGCATACTTTATAAGTAATTTTGAATCAGTGTATTACAAATCAGAGAACTTTAACCGAATCTTGCTGTACGCAATGAACCACTATACCACCACAGAGTTTAAAGAGGAGAACAACAGGCGGTTTATAAGAATAAAGGAAATAACTTCTATAGCCAACGCCATAGAGTGCCTGAAAGAGATTTGCGTATATTAAAAAAATATAATACCTTTGCAGTGTGTAACACAAACTTGTGTGACACAAACTTGTGTAACACAAGTTTGTGTTAGTTATAACTAATTTAATTTTAATAAGTTATGGATAGACCATTTGTCTTTGGTAAAGCCGTAAAGAGTGCTAATTTTATCGGCAGAAAACAAGAGTGTGAACGATTATGTATGAATTTTACACATGGTATAAACACAGTACTGATGTCTCCGCGGCGTTGGGGTAAAACATTTATAGTAAAGCGAATTATGGAAAATGTTAAATCACCTGATTTAATGGTTATATATATGGATGTTTTCTCATGTCGTGATGAATACGATTTTTGTAATAAATTTGCTTCTGAAATATTATGTGGAACAAATAATCGTTTTGAGGAGTGGAAAGATATGGCAGGAGAGTTTATTACCCGCTTAATGCCCAAAATATCCTATTCGCCCGATGGTATAAATGAGTTTTCTGTATCTTTGGGAATAACCCCTAAAACACATAAACCGGAAGAGGTGTATGCACTGCCTGAACTTATTGCCAAGAAAAAGAATTGCCATCTATTAGTTTGCATTGATGAGTTTCAGCAGGTGGGTGAATTCCCTGATTCATTGATTGTACAAAAGCGTATGCGTTCTGTTTGGCAGCATCAGGAAAACGTGTCATACTGTCTGTTCGGTAGTAAGAAACACATGATGGAGAGTCTGTTTTTAAAGAGAAATTACCCGTTTTATAAATTTGGTGATATAGTTCCCCTTAATCCTATAGATCTGGAAGATTGGATTCCATATATACAGCGAGGTTTTGTGGCGGAGCATAAGTCAATCAGTGAGGGGTATGCCAAAAAGATTTGTGAGCAGGTTGAATTACATCCTTCATATATACAACAATATGCTTGGCTTACATTAGTTAATACGCATAATGAGGTTACGGAAGAATCTTTACAGAGTGGATTTGAAAATTTATTAGATGAGAATAGTTCTTTATACACCACTCAAACAGAACGGCTGACAACCTATCAGGTTAATTTTCTGCGTGCTATTGCAAGTGGCGTTCACAAAAATCTATCATCGGCAGAAAATAGGGATAATTATCATTTAGGCTCTTATAGTAACATAAATCGTTTAAAAAAAGCGTTGTGTAGTATGGAGTTGATAGATATAAATAGTGACGGAGTGTATTTCTCTGACCCTGTGCTTGAAGTATGGTTCAAGCGTAATTTTTCCATAAAGTAAAATAATCTCTTATTTTTTTGCAGAATAAAAAATAATTCATACCTTCGCACCCAAATGATGAGCAAATGACGCTAAGACATAGAA
Source organism: Candidatus Enterocola sp. (assembly GCA_045616965.1). GTDB lineage: Bacteria > Bacteroidota > Bacteroidia > Bacteroidales > Paludibacteraceae > Enterocola. The sequence continues at coordinate 651 of JAZLHT010000032.1, read as the reverse complement.
GCCGTTTACGGCTTAAATATAAAGATAGGTAGCAATTACTTTCCTTGAGTGCATCGGGGGGGGTAATTTGCTTATTATCAAGAACTTGCAGTGTAGTCGTAAGTGGGGGCAAGGGGACGCCACTAACGTGGCTAAGGAACAAGGGTCAGTTGACAATGGACCGCGATTTCTTATTGCCGTCATTTTGAATGTGCTTGCTAATTAGGGCAGAAGCCAAATTTGTTTGGATTATATTTATTAACTTTCAACTATGAAAAAACAAAACTACAAGGCTCCCAAGATGGAGCAAGTGAGAATGGAGGCAGAGATGCCCGTAATGGCAGGGTCAGCCCCATCAGCAAAATTCACAACAGAGAGTGTTACATGGCAATAGTAATTAACCTTAAAAAAAACAAGAAAACCAAATGAAAAAACTAAGTTTTATGGCTATGTCGGCACTATTGGCGCTTGGCGTGGCATCATGCAAGAAGAATTCAGACGTGCAGAACCCCGAGAGCAAAGAGGGTATGATAAAGACGGAGTTCAGTGCCGTATCAAGTGAGAGCAAGGAGAAGACCTCAATAAGCGGTAGTAGCATTTTGTGGTCATCAGGCGATCAAGTTAAAATCTACGCAGGGACATCAACAACAGGCAATCCATTCACCCTTACAG
>JAZLHT010000031.1:0-3401 GCA_045616965.1 Candidatus Enterocola sp. | reverse complement strand
GTATCAGGTGGTTTTGGTGTCGCCTCACTTGATATTATTGATGGTATAGGTTCAGCCTCAGGTACATTTGACGGAAAAATGGATTCTGGCATAAAAGAGAACACTCCATTGTGCGGTTGGGTTGATGAGGTTAATTGGAGTTATGAAAATGGTGAGTTGCAATATTGGTTGTCGCCAAATCAGAATTATGTAGAGAGTGTAGAGGATGTCAAATATCCTGTTGCGGGTACAGGATCAATAGAAGACGGAATATCTCTGAAAACCCCATTCGGTATTCTGTGCCTTGATGTAAACAATGAATACATATATGCTATGAATGACATAGAAGTGGTGTCTGAAACTCATAATATTTCAGGTTGGTTTAAAATAAATCCAATAACACTGTCAACAGATGGAATAGAGGATAAATTAACAGGTAAAAGTATGAGACTGGACTGTGGACATTATGAGGATTCGTATGAGGCAAGTGCTAAATTCTATATTGTGATTCCGGCAGGAACATACGATGCCAATGACCTTACGGTAAAATTTAATCTGAAGGATTATTCAGAGCAGGCGTTAAAACTGGGTGATGTTACCATTACCGCCGGTGGTGTGACAACTGTGGCTGTGAATAAAAGGCTGATGCCACGCCCTGCTTGTCAGAGTGCGTTGGATGATGATAGCAACTGGGTGGAGATAGGTGGACGGTACTGGTTGAAGGAAAATACAAGGTGCATAGAGTATGACACAGAATCTGAGGCTTACAACGTCGGTTGGAACACAATATATACATCAGAGAGTAGAATATCTACACCATATTACACAGCCATTCCTGTTTCCCAAAAACCTTCCTATATGAGTGCAGAGCAATTCGGTAAGTTGGGCAACCTGTACAACTGGACTGCCGCTATGGGCTATAAGGATAAAACCGAAGCAAATGCACAAAAAGAGGCATACAGCAAAACCCGTCAAGGCATCTGCCCTAACGGTTCTCACATTCCGTCAGTAAAGGAATGGAATGATCTTGCAAACGCTTTGGGTGGCAGTTCTGTTGCCGGGAAAAAGTTAAAGTCAGTCTCCGGCTGGAACGGAAAAGGCAATGGTACAGACGAGTCTGGTTTTGCGGCTCTGCCTGCTGGCAGCACAGAGGGAGTTAGCGTGGGTGCTGTTGGTGACTGTGCCGTTTTTTGGACTGCCACTCCAGGTGAGAGTCTTAACGGCTTCTCTTACAGTTTCGGTCTCCTTTCTGACGAATATGAGATCTTGCACATCGCCCTCGGCGAAGATTCCCACGGTAATTCAGTGCGCTGCATAAGGGATTATCCTGAAGAGATGGAGACACCGGCGACACGTCCTGCATGTCAGAGAGTGTTGGATGATGGTAGCAACTGGGTGAAGATAGGCAGTCAGTACTGGCTCAAGGAAAACACCAAGTGCATAGAGTATGACACGGAGTCTGAGGCTTACAACGCTGCTTGGCTTCGCAGCAACACAATTCCAGAGTCATCAAGGGGTGAAAATACCCCATACTTCACATCCATTCCAAGAAGTGAAAAACCTGATTATATGAGTGAAGATCAGTTTAGCAAATTAGGTATGTTGTACAACTGGGCTGCGGCGGTAGGAGTAAAAGACGGGGTAAAGCAGACAACCAAATTCAAAGGTAACCGTCAGGGCATCTGCCCCAATGGATCTCACGTGCCGACAGAAGCTGAGTGGAATGTTCTTCGAGATTATTATGGTAAGAATTTTGCAGGTAAAATGATGAAGACAGCCACAGGCTGGAAATCCGATGGTTATGTTGAATCAGGTAAGGGAGACAATGGTTTTGCTGGTTTGCCGGCAGGTCTCGCGTATGGAAGTGGTATAGGCGATGTTGGTTACGACGCCTACTATTGGTCGTCAGATACCTATATTAGCAGTCGTGCATACATTCTCAACCTCTATTGCTATGATGGCTACTGGCACTGTCGCTACCTTGATAAGGACTACGCATTTAGCGTGCGTTGCCTAAAGGACTGATACTCATACGGAGTTATGTATAATAAAACTAACTATGAAAAAGAATTAAGAATTGAGTCTTTGCCAAAAAATTATGCACAAAGCAGGATTTGTAAATATCATCGGGAATCCCAATGTGGGTAAATCAACCCTTATGAACGCATTGGTGGGGGAGCGTATATCCATAATAACATCCAAATCACAGACTACAAGGCATAGGATTATGGGTATTGTTAACGGCGATGATTTCCAAATTGTATATTCTGATACGCCGGGGGTGCTTAAGCCTAACTATAGGTTGCAGGAGTCAATGCTTGAGGCATCGGAGTCAGCCCTTATAGCTGCGGACATTCTGTTATATGTTACAGATACTGTAGAAACATACGATAAAAACATCGGGTTCTTGGAAAAAGCAAAAAAATCAGGCGTTCCCACATTCCTTATAATAAATAAAATAGATTTGCTGCCGGACCAGGCATCGCTTGAGGCACTTGTAGATAAGTGGCACACCATCTTACCCGATGCTCACATAGTGCCGGCATGCGCCAAAGAGAAATTTGGAGTAGATGCTCTGCTGTCGCAGATAAAGGAGTTATTGCCTGAAAATCCGCCGTATTTTGATAAAGATGCCCTTACAGACCGCCCGGCAAGGTTTTTTGTAACAGAGATAATAAGAGAGAAGATATTGGAGTTGTATGATAAGGAGATTCCTTACTCATCGGAGGTAGTGGTTGAGAAATTCAAGGAAGAGCCTTCAATTATACGTATAAATGCAGTAATATATGTGGAGCGTGATTCCCAAAAGGGCATAATTATAGGCAAAGGAGGCTCAATGCTCAAAAAAGTGGGCATGGCTGCCAGAACCGATATAGAGACGTTTTTTGAGAAAAAAGTGTTCCTTGAACTGTTTGTCAAAGTGGAGAAGGATTGGCGGAACAGAGATAAGCAGCTAAAAAGTTTTGGATACCAACTGAATTGAATGTATGATGTATGATGTATGAGATCCTTCGTTTCACTCAGGATGACGAAGAAAAGCGAAAAATCTCCTAAAAAATTTGCATAACAAAAAATAATATCTAACTTTACTCGTGGCTACGCCACTCGTGAAGATAGGCTGCACCTCAACAAAACCAAAAACGTTCCGTTTTTGAAAAAATCCTTATTTGTGAATATGTGAGCAAGCCCCCAATTCACAAAATGTATTTTTTTTCAAAAAATGTTCCACATTTTTTGGTTTTGTGTTCGGTTTGCACTATCTTTGACACTGATATAAGTAGCAAATAATGACAAGACATAGAAGCCGGAAACGGCTTACATATATGTGTAGGTAGAAATTACCCTCCCGATGAAAATCGAGGGGGGTAATTTGTTTATTATCAGAAACTTACGGCGTAGCCGTAAGTGAGGGTCAAGGGGAC
>JAZLHT010000030.1:0-9400 GCA_045616965.1 Candidatus Enterocola sp. | reverse complement strand
AGTTCTTCATCTATTATCTTTTCAAGTTCCTCATCGCTGCACTCCAGCAACTTCATTCCGTATGATTTATCCTGAATTATTCTTCCAGCTACTATTTCAAGGCATTTATGATAGATATCTCCAATCGATCTAGGGTCACTTTCGAAAAGTCTCTCCTCCTGTGGCTTAAGTCCTCTATCAACAAAGTACTTAAACGGGCAGTCGAAAAAGCTACTAAGCGCCGACGCGCTAAGCACCAGCGATCCATCCTTTCTCAAATAGAGTGACTTCGCGCGTTCCTTGCCTAGTGGCTTCGGCGTGTTTTCATCCTGTGCAATTTTGAGTATTTTCTTGATGTCATCTACATTCTTGATGAGTCTTGTATAATAGACCCCGATGAGTTCCGTAGCAAAATTCTTTCATACGCCGTCAAAGATGGAATCACTGCCATCACTCCGAAAAATGTGGATTATCTGATAAACGGAGAAGCCGATTATTTCAAATCCCTGACCCTTGTCCCTTGACCCTAATGCGTATCTCAGTCATCATATTGAATTATAACGGTCGCAAGTACCTTGAGCGATTCCTGCCGTCTGTTGTCAAACATACGCCTAAAGGACTTGCAAAAATAATTGTTGCAGATAACGCCTCTACAGATGACAGCATTGATTTTCTTAAGACCAATTACCCCGATGTGGAAATATACCGTTTTGAGAAGAACTACGGTTTTGCAGAGGGGTACAACTTAGCCATAAAACGCACTGATACTGAGTATGTTCTATTGCTTAACAGCGATATAGAAGTAACAGAGAACTATCTGGATCATTTGGTTAAATATATGGATGAGAATTCAAAGGTTGCCGCCTGTCAGCCTAAAATACTGAAAGAAAGCAATCGTGAGTACTTTGAGACAGCAGGTGCCGCCGGTGGTCTTATAGATGCTTTAGGCTACCCGTTCTGTCGTGGCAGGATTATGGGACACCTTGAAAAGGATAACGGACAGTACGATGATAATGCCTATATATTCTGGGCATCGGGTGCATGTATGTTTGTACGCAGAAATGACTTTATAGATTATGGCGGTTTTGACGCAGAATTTTTTGCCCATCAAGAGGAGATTGATCTCTGTTTCCGTTTTAATGCAAGAGGCAGAAAAGTGGCAGCAGTACCCCAAAGCAAAGTATATCATGTAGGAGGAGGCACACTTAACTACAATAATCCACGCAAGACTTACCTTAACTTTAGAAACAACCTGCTGATGCTTTATAAGAACCTAAAGCCTCAGCACCTTATAACCATCGCTATAGCAAGATGGTTTTTAGATACATTTGCGGCGTTTGTATTTCTGCTCAAAGGTGAGTTCAAAAACGCTTACGAGGTTATCCATGCACGTTGGAGTTTCTACCGCATGAAATCACGCTTTAAAGAAAAAAGGCGACAAAACCTTGAGGTTTCCATCGCCAATGGAATTCCCAGCGTCTATAAGGGAAGCATAGTATTTGAGTATTACATACTCAAACGCCACTCCGTGGCTAAGGGACAAGGATAAAGGGACAAGGTACAAAATTCCACTATACTTGACCCTTGTCCCCTGACCCTTGACCCAAAGCACCTTCAGTGCTTTATTTTATAATGAACCTCTTAGAGTGTGTGCCGTCTGTAACCATATAGACTCCGGCTGGCAAGTCAGATACATTCACCCTCTCTATTGTCTCATCCATTTTTACACTTTTTACAGGCTGGAATATTGAGTTGTAGAACAAAATTTCACTTTTGGGTAAGAAAGATGATGTAATAGTAAGGTAATCGGTTGCAGGACTTGGATATATGGTAAAGTCAGCCTCATCTTCAAGTTCTTCTGCCGATACAGTACAATTATTAACCTTGCCCGTTATCGTCCCTAATGTGGCATTACCACAAACGTAAGCCTCACCATCTTTGACGATAGTCTTAGATGTAACGGTCAAAGAACCTGTCACATTTATCTCTGGATTGGCGATAGAACCTGAACCTTTCTCTATGATCAATTCTTTAATGGTTACATTGCCAGAAACAATTGGCTGGAAATCACCATTATCAGGTATTAATACTACAGAACTTATTGTAGGCACTCTACCCTGCTCCCAGTTACCACAATCCTTCCAATCAGATGTACCCATATTGCCTGTCCATACACTGACATGCGTATCAGCACGGTCATTCATTGTATTTGTAACCGTGGCAGGTGCTGTATATGTAGCCTTTATATATGCCTTACCACCCTCGGCACTCTTGCTACTGTTCCAAATCTTCATAGCAACCCAACCTGAGTATGTAGGAGTCCAATCAAAATCAAACTCTTTAACACCACTCTTCTTCTGTAGCAGATTACCATCAAGGTCATAAATGGCAAGCGTTACATTATCTTTAGAACTTGCCATATAGGCGTGGAAATTTGCCTTTTTACCCTTTGCAACATATATCTTACCTACAAGACGTTGATTTGTAGAGCCTTTAGGAAGTGCACCACCTTGACCAAGCGATTTACAGTTGCTGTCGCCCAAATCATCAGCCATCTCCCACTCCTGCACTGTTGTAGTACTACGATATGGATTAAAGCCGCCACCGCCATCTGGTGCCCATATTGCATATCCTCTGCCTGGAATACCCTTATTCAAATCTTCGCCTGTAACAGGGTGTACCCAAAGTTCAACCCAACCATCCTGATTTACCACAGGATTGCCACCTGCACCGCCTGAATAGTCTTTAAGCACTGTGCCAGGTGCAAAATCTGTTTTCACCCACTTATTGTGCCAATTATCACTACCATCGTCTGTAATACATATCAATGCCCTGCCTGAACGCTCTATTATAAGCAGATCGCCCTCCTGACACCTTACCTTGTAATCACCCCACTTAAAATTAAGGTTCTGATGAGCCCAGATAACATTTCTTACAGATTCTCTTACAGGTAATTCTGTAGCACTTGCAGGATGATGTGTGTATCGGTTGCTGTTGGAAAGGTTAAACAAATCCTCAAAATATATAAGCATGTTGCCATCCATTGAGGCAAGTGTGGCGTATGCCATACCAAGACGAGGATCAAATGGGTCTGTATGAACAGGTGTCTCATGTTCTGTATCCCAACCGTTATAGTTGCCGTTCTTATCGTATGTAGGACGGAATGAGTCGTGACTGTTCACATAATTAAGTGAGCGGTGCACCCTTTGTGACGCATAATCGGCAAATCTGCCATCTAACTGCTTGCTTGGGATACCACCTATATCTCCGAAACCACCACCGTTTACAATATTCTTAATCTCCATACAAAGAGGGAAATCGTAACCACCCATAAGAAATTCAGTACCACCGTTTGCTTTGGTCACATTATTAGTGTAAGTGTCTATCTCTCCTGTACCACCGATATACTCGCCCACATTAAACATCGCCTCACCACCTTGACACCAATCGGGCAACATATACTTTACATTGTAAGATATGTCCTGTTGTGTCCAATATGGGAAGTGCTTTACAGCATCCCAACGATAGCCATCGACATTTGTCTGCTTTTTCATCCACATCATCCAATCGCGGGCATTGTCTGTCATGTATTTTGGATTTTGCATAGGATTGTATATGGCATTCGAACTTTGTCCGTAAGCGCCATCTTCGTAGCAAATATCCTGTCCCCACCAGTCAGAGCACCAATCACCGTCACTGCAATTGTGCCCCTCATTGGGGTGGAAGTTCTCCCAATTCTTAGGCCAACGTCCCTCCCGGCTCAAATAATCTTTGGCATCACCTGTCTGATGCGGAGTTTTGTAGCATACATACCTGAAATTCTTCCATTGACCATTCCACGCTTTAGGATCCTCACCACCTGCACCGTTGTCACCGCCCGCACCGTCAACATGGTTAAGGACTGCATCTGCAATAACCTCAATGCCGTTTGCGTGCATTACTGCAATACAGCGCAATAGGTCATCTTTTGTGCCGAAACGAGTATATACAGTTCCCTTTTGATATTTATCTCCCAAATCGTAATTATCAAACGGGGAATATCCGTTTGAGTTTGTACCTGTGTTCTTCTGAAATCCTGGAATGAGAACGGAATTGACCCCTATTTCCTTTAGTCTTGGGGCAAGTTCTGTAAGATAATTGGCGTATGCGTTTTCGTAATTATTATTCCAATAATCCCACCAGAAGCCTTGCAACACAATTTTTTTTTCAACATCAGCATAAATAGGTATGGAGACTAAAAACAACAACACAACCACACATACACCATATAGTTTATGAGATAAATTAGTTTTCATAGTAGTCAGTTTTCATATATCAATTCACAAAGATACATATTTTTTACAAAAATTGCAGTATTCACCAAGTTTTTTACAAAGATAGGTCCAATATTTTTGGAATATTTGCACTATTGCACTATCTTTGTGCTGAATTTCTCACACCTCAAAAATGAGACGTAAAGTATTTATTACACTGATATCGGCATTTGCCGCATTATGTTGCACAAATGCCCAAGACACAGAGACAATTAACACCAAGGTTATTCTTTTGGATACAATCAATCAACTGCGTGCCGAGGGTTGCATGTGTGGTAACACAAACGCCAAAGCTGTAGGGTCTCTTATCTGGGATAAGAAACTGGCCGTGATAGCAAAAAACTTTGCAGATCAACTACAAGATGCCAACGAATCAAAAAACGGAAACAATATATTCTTAAGTCATGTAGGCATTGACGGCAGCACGTTAGACAGCAGATTGAAAGATGCCGGCATTGCGTCCAAAACTGCCGTAGAGAACATAGCATTCTTCAATGGAAACGAAGACATGATCATTGATTATTGGCTAAACAACCCAGAATCGTGTCAGAACATTATGGAAAAGAAAATGACTGCGATGGGAGCCGCCAGATCAGGCGATTTCTGGGTCTTGATACTCACTCAGAAGTGAGTAAGGGTCAAGGGACAAGGGTCAGGGGACAAGGGTCAAGGGTCAAGGAGATTTATTTTTAACTATTATTTTATAAACACTATGCAAACAATTGACAATTTTAAATTTGCCGGCAAAAAGGCGATTGTTAGAGTGGACTTCAATGTTCCTCTGGATGAGAACGGTAAGATTACAGATGATACACGTATCCGTGGCGCACTTCCTACACTTAAGAAGATTCTTAATGACGGCGGTGCTCTAATCATAATGTCTCATATGGGCAAACCTAAAGGAAAAGTTAATCCTAAATTTTCTCTTGGTCAGATAGTTGACGCTGTTTCTGAAAAGCTTGGCGTTAAGGTTCAATTTGCTCCTGACTGTGCCAAAGCCGCCGATGCAGCCAAAGCACTTAAACCAGGTGAGGTCCTAATGCTTGAGAACCTTCGTTTCTACGGTGAGGAAGAGGGCAAACCTGTAGGCATTGACAAGGAAGACCCTGCATACGAGGCAGCAAAGAAAGAGATGAAGGCAAAACAAAAAGATTTTGCAAAAGTTCTTGCTTCTTACGCAGACTGCTATGTTAATGACGCATTTGGTACAGCACACCGTAAGCACGCATCCACAGCGGTTATTGCAGACTATTTTGATGCTGACAACAAGATGCTTGGCTACCTGATGGAGAAAGAGGTTAACGCTATTGACAGCGTACTTAAAAACGCACAACACCCATTCACAGCAATCATCGGTGGTTCTAAAGTAAGTTCTAAACTTGCCGTTATAAAGAACCTGCTTGATAAGGTTGATAACCTTATTATATGTGGTGGTATGGGATACACATTCATCAAGGCTCAAGGCGGTAAGATTGGTGAGTCTATCCACGAGGATGACTTAATACCGGAGGCACTTAACATTATTGCAGCCGCTAAGGAGAAGGGGGTAAACCTAAGCCTTTCTGTTGCCACTGTTGCAGCAGACACTTTCTCTAACGACGCTAACCGCAAGACAGTTGACATATTCAATATTCCTGACGGATGGCAAGGCATGGACGCTTCTGAGCAATCTCTTGAGAATTGGAAGAAAATCATTATGAGTTCCAAGACCATACTTTGGAACGGTCCTGCAGGTGTGTTTGAGTTTGATAACTTCTCACACGGTACAGGCGAGATTGCAAAGGCTCTTGCAGAGGCTACACAAAAGAACGGTTGCTACACTCTTGTAGGTGGCGGTGATTCTGTTGCAGCCGTTGGCAAGTTTGGTCTTGCCGATAAAGTATCATACGTATCTACCGGTGGCGGTGCAATGCTTGAGGCTATAGAGGGCAAAACACTCCCGGGCGTAGCGGCTATAAAAGGAGAATAATTGTGATTCAAGGACCTTGTTCCTTGACCCAAAAAAGAGAGCCTTACAAGGCTCTCTTTTTTTATGGTATTAAGTCACTTCTAAAAAAAAAATCTCCCGTTCGGCAGAATATACGCTTGTTTATTTTGCCGATTACTATATTTTTATTACCTTTACGGCAAAGTATAAATAAATTGGTTTGCTGGCAGCATATTCAGCAAATATACCATTACTAAAGAAGAAGAGGATAAATTGCTTCATCGTGCCGATTTACTTAGTAAAACACTTACTGCTAAACAAAAGATTCATATTACATTGATTACAACGTATGGGCTTACCTCAGGTAAGCATATCGGCAAAATTCAAAAAAGCATCACTAGTGATGAGTTGTTTACATAAGGAATCGTTTTTAGAAAAAGTTGACACTATATGGGGAATATTTACATTTTTTGCACATATTCACTACTTTTTTACCCCCCCCATTGCACTAAACATTATGATTATCAAGTATTTATAATTTTTAACAAGCACATTTTCACTACTATCTTCACTACTGATTTAATTATCCATTGATTTTATTCCTACCTTTGCAAGCGAAATAACTTTTGCAAAAGTATAATTGGAGTAATCGAAAGGTCAACATAAACGAGTAGTGCGTTAAATAATATTTTACAAAATTTAACGAACTATTGGTCAAAAAGCTTACACAAAAAAAAACAATTGAATATTCCGGAAGAGGAAGACTCCGAAAATCCTTAAACAGAGTAGGAAAAACATTAAAAATTCAAACAAAAATGAAACAACTAAATTATTATGGAGTGAAAGAGTTATCACTTCAAGAGTGTCAGAGTATTTATGGCGGAGCAAACTGGGTAGGACTCGGAATGAAAGCTTTAGAATTAGTGAAAAAGTACGGACCTCGTGTTCTTGAATACGGATATATGGCATATGAAATAGCAACCGAATTCTTTACATCACGTAGTTAATATTCAGAGCGAAAGGAGTGGTGACAAAAACATACAGCAAACGTTTATAGTCACCCTTCTTTTTTATTAAAAACAAAAAACATGGACTTCATAAATAATGCCACATTATACAAAAATCAACTTTGGAGATTTGTTCTGACTGTATTCTGTTCTTTAATTTTTCTAATAATTTTTGCTATAATAGCATTATTTGTTTGCTTTGCAACAGGCATAGATTTACCTGCTAAAGATGATATAGTTTTACTTGTAGAACAAAACGCCATATACAATTTAACAACATTTGTGATATCATTGATAGCATTTCTTATTAACTTTAAGGCAATTCACAATGGAAAAATATGGCATTTAATCAACACCACCTCACATTTTAGAGCAAACCGCATTGGGTTCACTTTTACAATATACTGTATTCTTTTTGTTATATCTATTATAAGCAGTATTTTAGATCCCGATACTAAATTTGTTTTGTGTCTTAGGGATTTTATTCCGTATTTTTTTACATGTGCATTTCTCCTTATTTTTCAAACATTGTTTGAAGAAATAATTGTCAGGTCGTATTTTTTTCAATTTTGTGGTTTATATTGTAAGAAAAGATGGATTATAGTAACCTTATCATCCATTCTCTTTGCATATTTGCATATTGAGAACACGCCAGTGCAAAACAATATCACATATTTAATTGTTTATTTTGTTTCGGGAATGGTTTGGGGGATCATCACAATTTTAGACAATGGAATAGAACTGTCGTGGAGTTGTCATTTTTTCAATAATATTATTGCATGTTCGCTACTATCAGATCCTACTTCTGATTTTTCAAATGTGCCGACAATATTCAGATGTGACACAACAAATGAGAATCAAATAATTATTGGAATTATTGTTTCTTGCATTATTGATTTTGGAATATTGCTGGCATGCTGCAAGAAATACAATTGGACATTATCTGACATATTAGTTAAATTAAATTTAAAATGAACATTATACAAACGTACTGGTTTCAAAAAAAAGATATTAATCCATATCTTAACACTGGAGGATTTTTATCACCGGAAACACATTGGATGTCATGGGCTTTATCATGTATGCAACTCAAGCAATTCTTCCCTTCCGTTGAATTATATACAGATCGAATTGGTGCAGAAGTTTTTGATTCCTTTGAAATTCCATATACAAAAATAAATATTACCCATGAAGAAGGCGTGATGAATGATGTGGATCCATCATTGTGGTCTCTCGCCAAAATTTTAACATATAGTATTCAAACAAAACCATTCCTACATATTGACGGTGACGTTTTTTTATGGAGACCTTTAGAAAAAAGTTTCTTGCACTCCAATGTATGTGCACAATGTTTAGAATTCAATTGGGACACTTATCAAGATTGCTTATTTGATTTCAATAAAGTTGCAAATACCTACCGACCAGAATGGATGCAATACGGAATGAAAGAACCAAGTGGATATAACGCCGGATTATTGGGTGGTAATAATACTGCTTTTTTGAATAAATATAGTTCAGAATCATTGAATTTCTATTTCAGAAATAAAAGCATCTGGTCTAGGTTATCCAACGTTAACGAAAATATCAATACGTTTATTGAGCAATATTCATTATATTGTTTATCTTTACAAGAAAAAGAAAATGTGAATACAATTAGCAAGGACAGATTACTCACTTCAAAAGAATTACGTATATACACCACTATTGAAGATGTTCCATGGGAACGACAATTAACGCACGTTTTAGGTGGAGCCAAACAATCAATGTTAATGAATAATTTCATTTCTTTTGTATTAAAAGATAAATATCCCACCGTATGGGATAAGGTTTGTTACATACTGCATAAGAACAATGTAAAACATCATTATTTCACACAATTAAACAAAACTGAAAGTGATCAATTTAATAATTATTCAAATTTTACATTATCAGAAACAGTTTTAGAAATCTTTCATAGGTTTCAAATACCTTCAAAAAAATATATGCCTGAAATCGAGGAAATTGAATCACAGACAAATACATTTTATTCAACAATGACAACAAAGGCTTCATCATCATACATTTTTCCAACATATTCAAAAAAATACCAAGAGTCTGATTTTGAAAATATGTATATTCAAGTTTCTGAACATTGCCATTATTTTCAAACCAAATACAACTGGAGTCGACTGATT
>JAZLHT010000029.1:0-3981 GCA_045616965.1 Candidatus Enterocola sp. | reverse complement strand
TAACTTGTTCGGACAAAAAATCACCGCATAACATAATTATATTTTCTAAAAGCAAAGGGTTTTCTTCTTTGCTGATATCCAGCATTTTTAACAAACCATCTATTGAAAACGACTCTCCAGTAGTAATTATCTGGTGAAATGCAGAATTCTTAAGACTGTAACACAACTGTTTCAAGTTATTTGTGCCGGTAGCTATATAGGAAGGTAACAGGTATATCACAAATTTTTTCTCTTGCGAATAATCCACCTCATTAGTTTCAAAGAAATCATCATGGTTATCATACGTTTCATACAGCCCCCAGTTGCCGTTTACATACATGTACTTTAGATATTTGTTCATCACCAACTCCTTTTTACAAAAATCGTCATCCGACAATTTCAGCAGTTCAAAGCAGGAAGCGACAAGCATACTCTCCTTGTCACAAAAATTATTATTGAATACATGATACATGGATTCCATGTAGTCATCACATAACTTTTTATACTGCTGAAAATTACTGACAACAAAATCTTCACCAAACATTATCTCATTATCATTTAAAGTCATTTGTCAGTTTATTGGTTTTGTATAAATCAACAATTTTATTATAGTACTCGGGAAATTCAAAAAACAATCTATAGACTATCTGTTCCCCAGTAGAATAGTCTCTTTTTGCCGTGCTCATTGCATGGATAAAGTTCATAGACCTGCCTATTTCTGAAAAGTAGTTTTTGTATATGAAATCTTCTTTCGGATTATCAAATAAGCAATTGACTTTTTTATTACTGTTTGAACACATACAATAGAACAAATATTGCTCATATATTGAGTTAAACATTCCTTTGTACCTTAGTTTTGGTATGTTTGACAAATTTTCATTGACAAATTTGAAAGCCTTTTCACTATATTCTCTAAAAAAAGTTACATCATTCCCACCTATAATGCCGGCATTGTATTCGTTAATCTCCAAATTATTTGTTCTAAAGGTTAGTATGTCATCAGGAATATAACTCAGATTGGATTCAACATCGTTGTAGTATAGAATGTTTTGCTTGTAGTTATATTCCTTGTGTTGAACCGTTATATCAGCAGTCTCTATATAAGATGGAAATTTGTCCCAAATATATGAATCATAATCAACATGAATAAACGATTTTTTTTGAACGCTATATGCGTATATTTTACCCAATGCCCACAAATCTGTGGAATACTCATTTAATTCATCTAATTCCACATGCACTTCACTATATGGCAACCCCATAATATCAATCAGCATTTTTTTGCCAGCCTTGTCACAGTATAAATCAATTTCTCCGTAATGTTTTCTATATGTCAAACAACTCAACGCCCAACTCATATAAAAAAAGATAGGCTTATTCCATCCTCCTATGACTCCCTTATAGCAATCTGATTTAACGGGCTTACTCCACAAACTATGTATTATCTTCATTTAGAAACTCCAATGTTTAGTATGAAACGCAATTGCCTAAAACCACATTATACGGGTCGCAAAATGCAAAAAAAATCGAGTGCAAAGTTACGATTGATTTTACTGATAATCAATCGTTTAAAATGAAAACGAATCAATAAAAATTGAAAAATAATCAATTTTTGCAGTTGATTATGAAAGTGTAAAAGGCAAAGAAATCTACTCCTAGAACAATAGATATTTTAAAAAGTTGGTCGCAGTCAATACTTTTTCTGTTAAGTAACTTACATATATTTGTGTTGTCGCAACATATTTGTTCTGCAAGCCATGTCTGTTTACGCCCCTGCCTATTTAGTTCTTCTTTAATAAGAGAACCAATATGAATGTTGTTTACTTGTACCATAGTGTGAGGTTTGTTGCATTACTATGGTTTCGTGGAAAGTTATGGTATAAAAAAAGTGCGGGCACTTTTACCACGTTAACAGGAAGCCTAGGAGAAACCTGATGAGCCTGTAAAAGTTACCCACACAAAGTGTGAGCCAGGCTCATAGGTTGCAGCTGGCTGTCTGCAACATTATACCATTTCCTCGTCAAAAGAAACAGTTTCCTAGGCTTTTTCTTTAACGTGAAATATAGTTATGCCGTTATGTGTTATTATTTATTTTAATCCGTTCTTCAAAAATTGTCTAATATTAAGGTGAATTATGCCATTATTGTCAGTTCTTGAAACAAGTGGTGTCATTGATATGACATATTTTGGGTGACTGTCTTTTATTGCCGCTAAATTTCCAAATTCACGCATTCTAGTATCTTCGTTTGCAATTATATATGCAACTTGAACATATTTTGTCCCTTCGTTGGATTTGGTGCATACAAAATCAATTTCTCCAGCACGTAGTTGCCCTACAGTAACTTCATAACCCAAATGTACAAGATGATTATACACTATGTTTTCCAATATTTTTTCTATATCTTCATCCCGTGTGCCGCGTGCAATGGCATTGCGTATTCCAATATCTTCAAAATAGTATTTGTCATTGCTCTCAAACAGGTGTTTGCCATGTATGTCATATCTGTTAACCTTATGTAGCATATAGGACTCGCATAGCATCTTTATATAGTTTAGCACCAATACTGATGTTACACCGGTGTCTTGAGATTTCATATATTTTGCTATGCTGGTGGCAGATATTATTTTTCCTGTATTGTCCGCTAAAAATTTGACTAAGTTTTCAAGAAATACTGTATTCCTGATATTGTTTCGGCTTATTACATCTTTTAGAAGTACTGTGCTAAATACATCTGATTGGTATTCATACGCATCATGCTCATCCAATCCAATTTTTATGATGCCTGGCAACCCACCAAAATTAATGTAATGAGTAAGAGATTCATCGCTGTCTTGTAGATTATGAAACTGCAGAAACTCCAAGTATGTAAGTGCTTGTATGTAAATTTCCTTGTATCTGCCGCCTATTAAAGTGGTAAGTTCGCTGCTTAGTAATTTGGAGTTGCTCCCAGTAATAATGATGTCAGTGTTTTCTTCTTTAATAAAACTGCGTAATGAGCGTTCAAATTCCTTTATATCCTGTACCTCGTCAATAAGAATATAATTGTGTTTGTTTCGGTTTATCTTGCTGTCAATGTAGGTATTAAGGTCAGTATATGCTTTGATTTTATCAAATGTCCTGTCTTCTTTATCAATGTATATTATATTTGAACTGACAATATTCTCCTTGCTTGTTTTGAAGGTTTTTAGAATGGAACTTTTACCAACTCGTCTTTGCCCTGTAAGAACAATGATTCTCTCTTGCCCCAAGTATTTGTCTATCTGATTTAGGTAATATGTTCTGTTTATTAGGTTCATTTGTTATAGTTTTATACCACGATGCAAATATATTAACTTTTTATTTAATATACAATATAAACAGTAATATTTTTGCATATTTGTTTAATATAATATACAAAAAACACAAATTAGTTGCCTTAACTAATCTGTGTTTTTTTTGTATAAATCTGAGCTTTTAGTCTTTGAACTTAGCGCAGATGAACTCGCGGTTCAGGCGGGCGATGGCACTAAGTGGAACGCACTTAGGACACTCTGCCGCACAAGCACCTGTATTGGTACAGTTACCAAATCCAAGTTCATCCATCTTGCCAAGCATAGCCTTAACACGGCTTGCAGCCTCAACTCTACCTTGAGGAAGCAGTGCAAGTTGGCTGACCTTAGCGGCTACAAACAACATTGCAGAACCGTTCTTGCAAGCGGCGGCACAAGCACCGCAACCAATACAAGATGCGTTATCCATAGCCTCATCGGCGTTCTTCTTAGGAATAGGAATTGCATTGGCATCAGGCACGCCACCTGTGTTTACTGATACGAAACCACCTGCTTGTATAATCTTATCGTATGCACGGCGGTCCACCATAAGGTCTTTGATTACAGGGAATGCGTTAGAACGCCATGGCTCTACTGTAATGGTCTCTCCATCGTGGAAACGACGCATGTGAAGCTGACAGGTTGTAACTGCACTGTCTGGCCCGTGTGGGTGTCCGTTAATGTATAGAGAGC
>JAZLHT010000028.1:0-7247 GCA_045616965.1 Candidatus Enterocola sp. | reverse complement strand
ATCGTAGTCTGGTATTGTCTTGTAAAAACAAGTGTTTTGCAGATTCAGTGCTTTCAGATTTGTCTGAATTAAAGCAGTTTGGCTATGTAAAGAGCCGTTATAGACCGCCACAACCTATAAGACCAAAAACGCACAACGATTCCATTATTTACATTGCAAAAGACAAGCGACTCTCTGTAGATAAACGTTTGGAAGCATTGAAGGCTTTACCCCAATCACTTACAAAAGAGGAGGCGTATGGTGCAGGCGACGCTTATTTTAATTTATATGACTATTCTAAAGCCATAGAATACTATAAAAAGGCTTTAGACGGCTATTCTGATATTGATTTATGCCATAATATCGCCGTAAGTTATTTGTGGCTAAAAAAATATGTTCATGCAAAATACTACTTGAGTAAGGCGGAATGGTATATTTTCAGAAAGTACGGTATGTTTTACAGCTCCAGTTATGAAACGTTCAATAAAGAGACTTGCAAGTATTTTCCTACAAAAGAGGCAGGAATAGTCATAGAGAGACACTGTATGCTTTCCTCACGGCTTTATGTTCATAGCTTTATATTTGAAGATGTAAGTGAAACGTACAAATACATGAGTGCAATGACTGATGATTATCCAGAGTATGAAATGTATGATTTGGAGACTGATTTAGCCCGCCAACTGAAAAAGGATGATTATAAAGACGCATTGTTTTATTGTTGTAATAGGTTACATTGGATTAACAAATTTTTCATACGCAATCATTTGGTTTATTCGCCTTATTTAACATACAGAAAAGCAAATGCTGAAATTGACATTGAGACAGAGAGAGAAGAATATGTGTTGTCAAGTTACATGATTCAAGAGGCGGTTGATAAACATCCTATACCTAAAATGGATAGCCTTTTATATGATTTGCAATTGTTCCAAAAAGATTTGCTGATTAGTATTCACAGGGCTGTTTTAATTAAGCCTGATTTAAACACAGGATTATCTTTATTGTTGTCAAAACATGATTATCTTGAAGCGTTGGTTACACCTGATTATTGGCGGCGTGATTCTCTATTCAGGCAAATAGACTATCTGCAGGAACTTATATATTCAAACGTTGATATTGAGACAGCGGATGGTATTAACAGTATAACAATAGATTCTGTGCGGCATTGTTTGCCTCCTGATGCCGTTGCCATTGAGTTTGGAGATTTCCGTGAACTTGATGATTTTGATGATTTTAATTTCTCTGATTACAGAAACTACTACGCCCTTGTGCTTCGTAAGGATAGCGTATATCCTGTATATATTCCGCTGTTTAAGGATTCTGATATTACAAAAAACAACTATAGTTGGAAGGTTGGGGGAAAACTGATGACAGATGTTATATGGAATGCCATAATGCCGTATCTAAATGGTGTCAAGAGTGTTTGTTTTGCCCCATCGGGTTGTCTGAATATGATTCCTATAGAGAATTTGCCTATGAGTGACGGTAGGTGTATGGCAGATTTATATGATGTTTACAGAGTCAGTTCAACCAGCGTTATTGCCAATAAAGGAGTTTCGGCAAAACCCGATGTGGCATATATTTACGGTGGCGTTGAGAACAAAAATAATAAATATCTTGAAGCCTCAAGGGCTGAGGCGGTTGATATTGCCGCAACGCTAAAGCATAATGGTGTTGATGTCAATCTGTATTTAGGTGGAGAAGCGTCAGATTTTTCATTGCAGGACATTATAGATGTCCGTAATAAAATAATTCATATAGCTGCACACTCCTTTAATTATTCAAAAGAGGAGGCCATGGTCTCTGATTTTTATAAAGGTCATGAGTATATTTTTGATTTGGCAGACCCGATGTTGCGTTATGGAATTATTCTTGCCCCGGATAGCATAATGGAGTCAATGTCTCCGTTCAATGGAATTGTTACAGCGTCTCAAATAGTTAATTGTAATTTTGCAGATTGTACATTGCTTGTGCTTTCATCGTGCGGGTCTGGCTTGGGTGAAATTAAAACAGACGGACTTTACGGTCTTAGCCGTGCGTTCCGTATGGCTGGAGCACAGACTGTGGTAATGTCTCTATGGGATGTCAGTGATAATGCCACAAATATATTTATGAATGCTTTTTATAATGCTTTGGCATCGGGTTGGAATAAACACAAGGCATTTAACACTGCACGCAAGGCGTTGCGTGACACTCCCGGCTACTCAAATCCTCTGTATTGGGCTGCATTCATAATGCTTGATTAAAAAAGTTATTTTTTGTTGATTACATTTTGCACTTTTTGTCATAAGTGAGAAAGAGTGGCAAAATGAGTAACCGAAAGAAGGCTTTAATATTGTTTTTGTGTTGCATTTGCATTTCTGTTGTAAATGCAAATCAATTATACGAGGATGCAAACCAAAGGTGGGTATTGTCTTCTGTGGATAATGAGAGAAACTATACAATTGTAAAATGCGACATATATATTCAGAGTAATAGGGCGGGTTGCTGTGATGGTCATAAGTGGGATGAGCAAGCCTCAATATATCTAAAATGGAACGGTGGATATTCAAAGTTTCAGAAATCTGAATTTTACGGCGATTACAAGGTTGGTAACATCTGGGGATTTGGTAAGGAGCCGGCATATTGGGACAGACTTCAAAAAGGCAAGATAATACACGCTTGGTTCTACTTTGATAGAGTTCCTGCCGATGTTGATGCTGTTAGTCTGCACTATAACGGCGGATGGGCAAATGAACAGGCAGAGTGCGATAAATACCACACTCCGGTATTTGTGGCAAATAATATAAAGGTCTCTAATAATAAAAGCACTATAGAGCATACAGATTGGACAGAGGCAAAATTACGCGATTATTGGTCTAAAAATCAAGCGGCGGCTGAAGAGGGGATATTTAAATACGTTACATCTTCCAACACAAATTATTGGGGTGCCGCCAGGCTTCGTCTTGCTATTGTTAAAAACAATGATAATTATACCATTGTTTATTTGGGAGGGTCTCCAAATCCATCTTGGAAAGAGGGTGATGTCAGGGGTATATGTACAAAAACTGCAATCTATGACGCATTGAAAGTGGAAAGGTGGTATAATGACGATAGAATGTTGACATCTTCTGATTTCTATATTAACATTAAGGCAGACGGCTTTAAACTATACGATTTTTATCGTTCTGTGGAAACTGTATTTATTAAGTTGTATCCGGACTCTAAGGTAAATGTAGGAACATCAAATAATACAGAACAAATCAAAGGAAACGGAACAGGCTTTTTTGTGGATTCAGATTGTTTGGTTACAAATTATCATGTGGTGCAAGACGCTTCCAGTATTAAAATCAAGATATCAAATGATACGTATGATGCCAGCGTAATAGCCTCTGATAAGGTTAATGATTTGGCAGTTGTTAAAATAACAGACGTAAAGTTTGTATCCAAACGCACTCCGCCATATAACATATCCTTTAAAACATGCGATGTAGGCACAGATGTGTATGCTATGGGCTATCCTATGGCAAATGTGATGGGTCAGGAGATAAAGGTGACAGACGGTGTGATTAGCTCAAAAACAGGCTTTATGGAGGACGTTACACGTTACCAGATATCGGTTCCCATTCAACCGGGAAACAGCGGATGCCCATTGTTTGATAAAAATGGGAATGTAGTGGGAGTGTGTGTATCGGGTCTGACAAATGAATCTGGAACACAAAATGTAAATTATGCCATAAAAACCAATATTCTTAAAAACCTGCTTGAGTCAGCATCTGTTGATATCACTGCTAATGGGAGTACTATTACAGATAAACCAATGACGGAGCAGATTAAAGTTATTTCTCCTTATGTTGTAATGATATTGATATACTAAAATCCACCTATATTATAAACATTTAAAAATTATTACGTATGAAAAAAATTTTTTCTCTTACAGTATGCTTGGTTTTAGCATCGTGTGTGTTTGCTCAAAAGTCAGAGAGTGAGTTAAACAAAATGTCAAAGGTTGAAGCCTTTATCAACAGTTGCAGTTATTTGAAGGAATCTACACTTAACAAATATTCTGATAACGGAGTTGAGATTTTTGCCAAGATTTTCACAGATTTGAAAACGGGTGAAAAAATGGGGGCTATAAAAGTAACCACAGAAAGTAAGGTTGCTGCGGCTGCATTGATGGCAGCGTTTACACAAAAAGGTTCTGCTAATGACGGTCAACCATTGCCATTGGGATATATTGATATGAGTGAGTTGGATGATTTGCTTAAAGCGTTGCAAATGCTACTTGATGAATCCGCTAAAAAGCCTCAATATCCATATACAATATCTTACACCACCGATGGCGGTCTTGATTTCTATTATGACCAAGATGACAACTCGTTCTCTTTCCGTAAGAAATGGTATGCAGTGAATGCATTCGGAACTAAAGAGCAATATACAATCTCCTCTGAGTCAATAAGTATCAAAAAACTTAAAAAAGTTATTGAAGTACTGCAGGGCGACAGACAAGTGCTGCTGAATACCTTGAAATAACAATAAACCCCAATAGTAGGTGGACAAAAAAACAGATTTCACCGTTAGTGAAATCTGTTTTTTGAGAGAATTTTTTTTGTGAAAGATGTAAAAAATTGTCTTTAATGTTGCTATAGTTCGCAAATTTTATTATCTTTGTACAATATAAATTTTACTGGTGTATTATGAGAGATAGTGCTAATTATGAGAGTGGTTTGGTTCGGGCAGCTTCAAATGAGTTAACTGAAGGTATGATAAATAGAATGGAAAGGGTAAGAAATTCGGATTACGAGCATGGAAAGTATCTGGTGTTACCGCAGTACAGTTTTAATGTTGAATGTAAGTTTGGAGATGATATCTTTAGTTCTCCCAGACATGTTATCGTAAGGGTCGAAAATAATAAGATAGGTTATGTTCGTACTTGGAAAGTAAGTAACTATACAGCTATGATGACCTGCTCAATAGAGCAGGGTATTCCTACTATGAAGGCGGTTAGGAATAATAAGGGATTGTTGCGACTTCCTCCCGAAGCAGGAAGAGTTTTATCGTGTTCTGACCATATCCCTGTTGATATAACAAAGGATTCTGATGGACACAAAAGATGTACTGCTACCGAAGCTTTTTTTATCAACTATCAAGGAATTATGCGAGGCTTTAAACCTTGGTTTAAGCAGAATGCTAATGGAGAATGGGATGTTGACGTAGACGAAGACGGTAATGTAACCTACCAAGCTGTTTCTATCCCCTGCTTTAATGTACCCAAAGAAACACCCTCGGAATCGTTAGTTCAAACGGCGAAGGAGGCCATTAGAAATGATTCTCAAATTCGTGATTTGTTTTGTGGTCTCTAATTCCAGTCGTCAAACAACCCATTTTCTGTTTCATTTGTTCTAATGACAAATGTTGATTGATTCATAATTTAGAATTTGCTTAATCAGTTCGTTTGAATTGTTTGTAAGTGTTTCGTGATTTCCGAGTAGGATGAGCTTGTTCTTTGCTCTTGAGAGTGCTACGTTCAATTTATGTGGATTAAACAGAAAATCTGACATTTCCTCGGCGTAATTTGTGTCCCCTGTGGTGAAGGTGTATATGATTATTTCTCGCTCCTGCCCCTGCATCCTTTCAACTGTGTCAATTACAATTTTTTGACGTTGTTCGTATGGTATTTCATTCAGTTCAGACAGTTCCTTGCGTATCAGTGCACATTGGGCTCTGAATGGAGCCAATATGGCTATTTCACTAGGTGAAACACCAGATTTTATATATTCTGACACTATGTAGATAGCCTTCTTCGCTTCACTTTTGGATGATTGTTTCCCTTTTTCACTACAATTGCAGAAAACAATTGGGTATTCGCCAGAAAAAAGTTTATTATTTAGGTTTGTTTTAAGCCTTTTTGATCCGTCGTATGGCTGTAGTTTTCCGTCATAAAACAGATTGCTTATTAGGTTACATATCACGTCATTCATACGATAGGTGATATTTAGCATTGTAGTGTTATAGTCCCTATGTAAGTGTTCAAATATTGAATGTTTCAGTTCAGTGTTTTCAATTTTATCTGAAATAATTGGTGGCAATTGTTTATGGTCTCCTGCCAAAATTACTTTATGTTTTTTTACCATAGCCATCCAAGCGATAGGTATTGGCATTTGACCGGCTTCATCAATGAATAGAGTGTCAAATTCCAACCCCTTTGCCCTTTTGCTTTGAAGTGAATAGGGTGTCATTCCAATTACAACTCCATTCTTCCGCTTTTTGCCATTTTCATCTTCCCATCGATTGAAAAAGTTGACGTTTAGATATTTTATGTTGGTTATTTTTATAACTTTTTCATTTGGAATGGTGATATAAAGCTCTCTTGCGTTATAAGATTGCCCACACTTGCACATTATGTTTGGTATTAGTTGCTCGCATTCAACAGGGTATGCTTTGCACACAAGTTCCGCAAATTTTAAGAGGGCGTTATTGATTGCCGTGTGTGTTGGAGCGATTAGCACAATTTTTTTGCCTTGCCACACTTCATCAAAAAGTCTTATTGCTGTGATGAATGATTTGCCTGTTCCTGGAGGTCCTTGTATTAGATAGTAGTCATCTGTTTTTTCTGCATTCATAAACGCTTCATTTTGAGCTTTGTTTAATGCTTTTTTGAATAGGGACTGTATGGTTTGGTTATTCTTATTGGCTTCTAATTCTGTATATTTTTTAATGGATGGTATAGAACAAGTGTTGATTAGATGTTTTTCAAAATAACATTTATCTTGAAACATTCTGTCCCAGCAAAATGTAAGGTAAAAACTTCTCATTGAGAACGACCTTTGCAGCAACATTAGTTTTTCTTCGTAAAAAGTGTTTATATCAGTTCTATAATTATATTCATCAATGACTATTTCAATATCTCCGTTTTCGCGGAAATCGTATATATTGCAATCGCAAATAAACACTTGTGGTTTTTGCACATATAATTTCACGTCTTGACCTATTTTAAATTCTGACAAATTTTCTTTGGCGTGTAGAAGTCGTATTACACCATCATCACTTTGTTTTGAATATTCCGCATCTAAATATAATGATGTTATTGCTTTATTGGCTTTGACTTTTTCCGATATTTTCAGATTTTCGTATTCTTCAGTTTCTTTATCTGATTCTTTTACTGACGTGTTAAAATAATCTTCTAAATCTTTTTGATATATCATCTTGTTTGTAATTTTTTTTGCAAAAATAGAAAAATTATGATTTGTATATATGTTTGCTTTATCTAATTTTATATGAGAATGGTCAGA
>JAZLHT010000027.1:0-3601 GCA_045616965.1 Candidatus Enterocola sp. | reverse complement strand
CAAATTACCCCCCCGTCTACACGGGGAGGGTAATTTCTACCTACAGTTATATGTGAGCCGTTTCCGGCTTCTATGTCTTTTCATTGTATTTGACTGTCGGCGGTAAAGATATGAATTATTTTTTATTTTGCAAAATTTTTTTTGAACATTCGCCAGATTTCCTTAAATAAATGAAAAAATATATAAATTTTTCCTTTTTTTAAGTAAAGTTTACTATATTTGCACCATAATAATAAAAAAAGGTATGTATAAAGAGGTTCTTAAAAAAATTATTCTTGACAAACAAAATGAGATTCCATTTAATTTAATATCAAGAGAAGATAGCCTACCTATAGACTGCGGTTCTATAGTAACAGTGCCTGGGGTCAGACGTTGTGGCAAAACTTCAAAAATGAAATTGGTCATAAACTCATTGGTTCAAAATGGGTTGGACAAAAGTCTTATATTATGGATAGGATTTGATGATGAGCGTTTGTTTGATATGCAAGTATCTGATTTGGAAGAAGTGTTGGATGCCTACAGGGAGTTATATCCGGAAACGGAATTAAAAAATGTACAAATGTTCTTTGATGAAATTCAGAATATAAAAAATTGGGAGTTGTTTATAATAAGGGTATTTAAGAACTATTGCTCACATATATTCATAAGTGGCAGCAATGCAAAATTATTAAGTAGTGAAATAGCCACAGAACTTAGAGGATGGGGGTTGGAATACGCTACGTTTCCACTGAGTTTCAGAGAATATTGTACATTTAATAGTCTTGATACACAATGTATCACAGAATCTCAAAATGCCAAACTAAAAAAATTATGGGAACAATATAACAGTAATGGGGCATTCCCTGAAATTGCCTTGACAGACAATCAAGAGATAAAGGAAAAAAGATTACAAGGTTACTATAACGCAATGCTACTCAGAGATTTGTCTGAAAGACACAGTATATCTAACATCAAGGCATTAAGATATTTCATAAAAAGACTAATGAATAACATATCAAAGCCTACATCAATAAATGCAATTTACAATGATATACGTTCTCTTGGTGTGAAAATCACAAAGGACGATTTATATGATTGGGCAGATTATGTTTGCGAGTGCTTTATGTTTATTAAGGTACCTAAATACACACATTCATTAGTGGAAGAACAAAGGACACTATCAAAATACTATTTTATTGATAATGGTATGAGGCAATGCGTATTACTGCCCCAAAGCAATGACAATGGCAAGTTATTGGAGAACTCTGTATTGTTACATTTAGCAAGAAAAAGCAAAACAAATGAAAAAATATTCTACTACCAAGGTAGTAAAGAGTGTGATTTTGTTGTCCAAAGTGATGACTCAATAAAAGAGTTGATACAAGTATGTTGGGACATCTCCGATGCTGATACAAAAAAAAGAGAATTAGATGGCTTGTTGGAAGCGGCAAAGGTAACAGATTGTAATAGACTTTACATAATTACACACTCTACAGAGGATAGTATAACCATAAATGAAAAGACCATCCATATAATACCTGCCTACAAGTGGATGCTTGGCATCATACATTAAAAATTCTAACCACCTTGTTTATTCCCTCTATCAGTTTGTCAATCTCTTCTGTTGTATTGTAGAATGCAAACGAGGCTCTCAGGGTGCCTTCTATGCCATAATGTTGCATTACAGGCTCTGCACAGTGATGTCCTGTACGCAGGGCAAGCCCTAACTTGTCAAGCAGTGTGCCTACATCGTAGTGGTGTATGTTACCTACATTCATAGATATTACCGCACCTTTTTCTGGGGCATTGCCGTAGATGCGTAAGCCGTCAATCTCTTTAAGACGCTCTGTGGCATATTTAAGTAGGTATTGCTCATACTCTGCAATATTCTCAATACCAATGTTCTGCACATACTCAAGTGCGGTGGCGAGGGCTGTAGAGCCTATGAAATCAGGTGTTCCAGCCTCAAACTTATATGGCAATACATTAAATGTGGTCTTTTCAAATGTTACACGCTCAATCATCTCTCCGCCAGCCTGATACGGAACCATCTTATCTAAAAGTTCCTCTTTGCCGTACAGCACCCCGATGCCTGTAGGGCCGTAAATCTTATGCCCTGAGAAGACAAAAAAGTCTGCATCAAGGTCTGTTACATTAACTTTTGTATGTGCCACAGATTGTGCTCCGTCTATAAGCACAGGCACACTATGGCTGTGGGCTATATCAATTATTTGCTTAACAGGATTTACCGTGCCTAAAGTATTGGAAATATGTGTTACCGCAACCAATGCCGTTTTCTCATTAAGCAAATCCTTAAATGCATCAAGGTTTAACTCTCCATTGTCAAAAAACGGTATAACTTTAAGTTTCAAGCCTTTACGCTCGCACATGAGTTGCCACGGAACTATGTTTGAGTGGTGTTCCATCTCTGACACTATAATCTCACTACCCTCTTTAAGCAACTCTCCGTAACTGAACGCCACAAGGTTTATGGACTCTGTAGTGCCACGTGTAAATACTATTTGGCTTGCACTCTTAGCCCCGATGAAATCCTTTACCGTACCGCGTGCCGCCTCGTGTGCCTCTGTAGCCACCTGACTTAAATAGTGTACTCCTCTATGCACATTTGCATTATGAAGCAGATAACCGTCATCTATTTTACGCACAACGCACAGTGGTTTCTGTGTGGTGGCGGCATTGTCAAAATAGACAAGAGGCTTGCCATATACTTTTTCTGAGAGGATTGGGAAATCCGCCCTGATGGATGCGATATTTTGGATTATATTAGACATAATTTAAGATTTCTCCACTACGGCTTCTTTACTCGCTTTGCTCGTGAAGTGATAGCTGCACTCGGCATAACCCAAGTAAACTTGGTTCTGCCCTCGTTGGCAATCACTTTCGAAATGACGGGGAGCCACAAATCATACAGTTGTCACAAGATGTGTTCTCCTTTCTTAATCTTCTCTCTATAAGTAGTTTAAGTCTGTCTTTTAAAGCAGGAATCCGCACTTTTTCCAATACATCATACACAAAAGCGGACATAAGCAGCATTTTAGCCTCATCGTTAGATATACCCCTTGAGAGCATATAGAACAGGGCTGTATCATCAAGTTGCCCCACCGTTGCTCCGTGGTTACACTTTACATCATCGGCATATATCTCAAGTTGTGGCATCGTACGCATTTGGGCATCATTTGATATGCAGATATTCTTATTAGTCTGCATTGCCACTGACTTCTGGGCATCGGGTAACACTTTTATCATACCGTAAAAATTACCCTTTGACTTATCATCAAGTATATATTTGAACGACTCAAAACTGCCGGTATCGGGTTTCTGATGCAGAATTTCAGTATCGTTGCTTACATATTGGCTCTTATCAAGAAAACACATTCCGCACAATGAGAGCGATGCGTGAGGAGCGTTGAGACCTGCATTTATTGTATTGAGTGTCTGACAGTTATTAAGTGTTATTATATTTGACACCACCTCACTGCCCTCCAGCTGGTCTATCAGCAAAGAGCAGATATTTGTCATACCTTCAGTTGTGTTTTCAACTTTATAGTGGTCATACACAGCATTTTTTCCTAAGTCGGAGGCCAAGCGGTCTTAGGAAGAC
>JAZLHT010000026.1:0-4915 GCA_045616965.1 Candidatus Enterocola sp. | reverse complement strand
AACTATAAGCATACTGAGAGCCACTTTTGGGAACTATTCAAAGGTGGTTCTTTTCTTTTGTTTTGCCGTTTTTTGGTACTTTTTTGTTACTCGTTTGTTACTCGTTATTGAAAATGTGTATATTTGCAGTGGGTAACAAATTAAACGAGTAACAAAATGGCTAAGAAAAAATCTGTAGTTAAGGCTAAAGAGCCGGTTAAAATCCGTTTCAAGAGTATTGCTGGAGGTGGTAAATCAATCTATCTGGATATTTACCAAGATGGACAAAGGAGATATGTGTTTCCCAAACTCTATTTAGTGCCGGAAACCACTCAAGAGGCGAAGGTGCAAAATGCCAACACCCTACAGGCTGCAAATGCCATTAAATCACAAATGATTATTGATATAGCCAACAATGAGGCTGGTATTAAGACTAATCCGGCTAAAGCAAAGATGTTGCTTATTGATTGGTTGGATTTGTATCAAAGTGATAGACAGAAAAAGGGCAAAAGGATAGGTGCTATTGTTCCAAACGTCAAAAAGATACTTAAAGCGTATAAAGCCGAGAAGATAACGCTACAGAGCGTTAATAAACGCTTTTGTATGAACCTTATAGAGTATATGGCCGATGAATATGTAACTCAATACGGCCAGAAACTAAGCCCACTCACAGCACAAGGTTATTGTTCAATGTTTAGCGCTATATTGAAAGCAGCAGTTACAGCCGGATTGATTGCTGAAAATCCATTTGATAAGATACCTAACGGTGAGCGTATAAGGGGAGCAGAGAGCAAAAGGGAGTATCTGACCGCCAAAGAACTGCAAACTCTTATTGATACTCCATTTCCAGAATTAGGTAGGGTTAGGTCTGTTAATGGCAATATCTATGGAGGTAGGGATATTAAAACCGCTTTCCTGTTTTCCTGTTTTACAGGCTTGAGGTTATCTGACATTAAGGCTCTCAAGTGGAGCAATATTGTCAATAATGGTGGGCAATGGAGTATTGATGGAATGATCATTAAGAAAACTCAGAGACCACACTATTTACCGCTAAGTGGTGAGGCGCTTAAATATTTGCCGGAAAGGAATGAGGCCGGTGATGGTGATTTTGTTTTCAACTTACCCAATAGTGATGGCTTTACAGATATGAAAATAAAGATGTGGGCAGAGTTAGCGGGCCTCAACAAAAAGGTGACCTTTCACGTTGCTCGCCACACAAATGCAACCCTTTTATTAACGGCTGGGGCTGATTTGTACACCGTTTCAAAACTATTGGGCCACAAGAATGTAGCTACAACTCAAGTATATGCCAAGATAGTGAACAGCAAAAAGATTGAGGCTGTTAATATGTTAGATGGACTTTTCAAATAAATAGATTATGGAAAAGTTACCAAAAGAATTTGCTGGTACTTTAGAGGCGGTTGATATATGGCACAAACAATGGTTTATAGAAACGTTTGGGGCTGAGTGTAGGCCAGAAAGATATTACAATACTTATTCAGATGGCCGGTACTTATCTGGAGTAAAAGAGGGTGAGGCAATAAATGATGAAAAGGAGCAGCAAGAGAGGGTTTTGGAATTGCTTTGCCGGTTAAGACATATAAATTTAAAACTTAATGGTGTGGGCCTCAATACTCATCTCAAGCCACAGGAAAGAGAGCAACTAAGGAATGATCGTGAAAGAGTTTATAATGAGTATTGCATATTGATTGAGCCAGATGGATTAAAAAGGCTCAATGAGGCCAAAAATAAGCCCACAGAGCCATTGTTTAACTCTAATGGTGCAATCACCCAAGAGAGCGAGAATAAGGCCACAGAGGGCGATTTTGACAAAAATAATAAGGGTATCAAATTACCTCCAGAGCTTGACACTCCAGAGGCCAAAAAAGTGTTTGAAAAAGCAATTGAAAAGGAGTATATTGCCAAGACCTCAACAGGGTTTGAATGGATATATGGAGGTCAAAATAGTAAGAAAGTGAGGCTTGCTTATTTTGTGTACAAATTATACAGCCCAAAAGGAGAAAAGATACCTCATACACCACTATGCAATTTATTTGGTGTAAACCGCTTATCTGACTCTTATACTCAATATATGAGTAGCAAAAGGATAAAATACTACAATGATAAACCCTTTTGGGCAAAAGATATAGACCGTCTTTTTGAGTGATAAAATAAGAACTCAATATAACAGATTAAGAGCACCTTTAGAGGGTGCTTTTTTTATGGTTGTTGAGCGATAATTGAGGCGATAATTGAGGCGATATTTTTGTTTTCTCAGATTGTTGTTAATAGCCATTTTTGCAGAGGTTTTTAGAGTTAGAGGGTGCAAGCCTAACGATGGAAACCAGAGAGGCAAAGATGGCTATTTCTTGCACTATAGGCCGGAAACCTCAACTTAATCAAAAAATTATAATGGAAACAATAGTTGAGCAACTAAACAGGATTGAAAGAAACACCCTGTTAGCGTCTAAGAATGTGCTAACCTTTGATGATGTGGCTTTACTTACAGGGTTGAGCAAGAGCCACCTATACAAACTGACTTGTAACCGCCAGATACCACATTACAAACCAAATGGTAAGAATATCTTTTTCAATCGCCAAGAGATTGAAGATTGGTTGTTACAAAACCGAGTTAATACAGAGCAAGAGGCCCAGATTGGAGCAGCAAAATATGTGGTTTCTGAGGGCCTATAATATGTTTCTAAAAATGATAGTAAAATGATACTGACAGATTATTACAGATTTGAGAAAAAAGCACTTATTGCCAAAACAAGAATGGATTGCACCGCATCTACAAATAGTTACCCAGAATTTGAAAATAAGCGGGCCACAAAAGCAATTAAAGCCTCAGAGAAACGAGATGCAACAAACGAGGGTGACCTTATCATTTATTATGGTGATGTATCAAACAAATATGGTGGTAATATCCAAGATAAAGCCGGTAAAGCAATATCTATAAAGGGAAATAACCTTTCAAGCGTATTTGTTCCAGAACCTAATAGCGGGTTTGGATATGGTGATGTTAGAGGCACAGATGACGCTTTATTATTTGTGATTGATTTGCATACTATTGATGACGCTATACAGGCGGGCGGTACTATTGAGATATTTATTGCAAGAGGTGCAAGTACAGACCAAGTGCCATTGTACAATTTGCTTGCCGATGGAGGGTTAGATGATGAAATGGAGTACCTAAGAAAACAGGCCCACTCAACCGATAAATAGAGTTTTCTATAGTAAGTTGTTTCCAGATACTAAAACGGTAACCGCTATGTATGATACAGTCAATTTCAATTTAAACCAAAGTGATGTTGGCGGTATGGATTTTTTGGCTGAAATACCAAACTATCTTGAAAGGGTGAGTGAACACTATTATGATAGTGGGCTGGTCATTTCTGGAATGATGAAAAACCTCATAGTTAAAGCGAGTCAGTACCGGCTAAAAGTTATAGGTAGTTTAGATAAATTCTATTTAGGTGACAATTACAAAACAATGAGCCGGAAAGACGTGTCATTAGCCATTGAGGAACTATCTAACCGTTTACATTCACCGATGTGGAACGCTAATATTACTCGTTTGGATTTTGCTCAAAACATAATTGTGGAGTACCCGCCATATGTCTATTTTAAC
This sequence comes from Candidatus Enterocola sp., assembly GCA_045616965.1. Classification (GTDB taxonomy): domain Bacteria; phylum Bacteroidota; class Bacteroidia; order Bacteroidales; family Paludibacteraceae; genus Enterocola. The sequence continues at coordinate 1,305 of JAZLHT010000026.1, read as the reverse complement.
CATTTGGGATTGATGAACAGAGCACAGCGTTTACAACAGCCCAATAGTTTATATTACAATTTCAGAGGCGGGCAATATTGTTTCTATGACAAAAACAGAGAGCAAAAGGATCATAATGAGCCGATACCGCCACTATATCAAAACAGAAATGTACTGAGAGTAGAAATGAGGTATCTGCAAAGATTGCCACAAAGGTTAAACCGGCCAGAGGTAAAGGGTGCAACATTGTTTGAGGAAACGTTTATCAATGATAGAGTAAACCAATGGAGAGATGGCTACAGGGCAATTCAAAAAATCAATGATATATCAATAAACTTTGCAGTAATGAAAACGGTAAGAGAGTTTGATTGGGTTGCTCGTGCAAACTTTATAGAGCAACAGGGCGGTGAGTTGGCGGTTATTTCTCAGATAAATGAGAATTACAAAACAGGCGTGTTATCTAAGAAACAAGCCCACGACCTCAGGGCAATGGTAAGACGTGCCTGTTTATTGAGGTGTGGTATAACAACTCCTAATGAGGCCATACAGGAACTAAACACCAAGATAGACCAAGCAGCAAGAATGTACCGATAGCCATAAAGTATGAATTATTGAGGCTATTTTGGATATGTGTATATAATAGCATATCTTGCTGTCAATAAATCTATAGTAGAATATAATAGAATGAGCAGAGCAAAAGGTACACCAAAGACAGGAGGCCGGAAATGCGGTACACCTAATAAGACCACCTCAGATTTAAAAGAGTGGATTACCCGCTTGATAAATGACAATGTGGAGCAAGTAACAAAGGACTTTAAAACGCTGTCACCAAGAGATAGAATTTTGGTATTAGAGCGTTTGTTGCCTTATGTGCTGCCTAAACAACAGGCTATTGCCGGAATAATACAAAGTGATGTTAATGTCAAGAAAGAGGAAACTAAACCAGAGATTGACTTTAGTGCAATTTCAGATGATGATTTAGGAGTGATAATAGAAATATTGTCAAAAGCGGAAAACAGATAAATGGCAACTCAGCGGGTAACTCGCTGGGTTGTTTTGTTAGTACTGAAAGAAATAGTTATCTTTGTATCAATAAAGCCCACAAAAACGGCTAAAAATAGGCTGTTTTGTTACTGATTTGTTACCCGCTATCAATAGCAAGTGGGCTTTTTCTTTGAATATGAATAAGTTACAAGATAAAATTAGGAATTTCTGCATAATTGCACACATTGATCACGGTAAGTCAACACTGGCTGACCGTCTTCTGGAGTATACGCATACCATCGATATCACCGAAGGACAGATGCTCGATGACATGGACCTGGA
>JAZLHT010000025.1:0-6985 GCA_045616965.1 Candidatus Enterocola sp. | reverse complement strand
TATGTAACTCGGCTCAAAGTATGGAATGTATTGGTCAAATGATGTCCAAAAATAACATAATTTGTACAGAAATACATGAAAATATATATTACAAATCTCAAAAAGGAACCATAGAGTCAAAACAACTTGTCAAAAAAGATATTAGATATTACACTTGTATTGCAAAATTAATGTCCAATAAAATGTATCGATTTATAGCAACATATAATGTTTATACAATAAAATTACATATTCGTTTAATAAAAAAATTGCATAGGTTTTATAATTAGCAAAATGAGACATCTATTTAATAAAATATCACATAAACTTTCTAAACTGTATTGGAGCCGTAAGTTTGGTTCAATGGCAGGGTATGTAAAGATGGAGGAACATATTACATTCCAGCACCCAGAGTGTCTGTTTTTTGGGAAAGGGGTAGGCATAGGTAAATATACATATTTCCTTCCATGTACTTCATTTGCTGGCGTTAGTTATCAACCGAAAATACGCATTGGTGACGGTACTTGGATTGGCATACGAAATAGTTTTGCCTGTATTAATAGAATAGATATTGGTAAAAATGTATTGTTTGCAGGATATGTTCATATTACCGATCATTCTCATGGTTATGAAGATATAAACGCTCCTATTAAACGCCAAAAATTAATTAGCAAGGGACCAGTTGTTATAGAAGATGATTGTTGGTTAGGTTTTGGGTGTGAAATTTTATCTGGGGTTCATATTGGGAAACATGCTATTGTGGCTGCAAGAACGGTAGTTACTCACGATGTACCTTCTTATAGCATAGTAGCTGGTAATCCCGCAAAAATCGTTAAACAATATAATTTTGAAACTCAGCAATGGGAAAGAATAAAGAAATAAAGCCATATTTCATATTATCAGGGTTAAATTTGAATGACAATAATCGTGGTACTGCAGCATTAGGATACGGAGCGTTTTCATTCTTGATGGAGAAAGGATATTTGCACGATGGGCAAGAATTAGTGACGATAAAATACGTACGTAATCCATTCAAACTACACACAGAAATAGAAAAATTAAATATTCAAGGGCGTATATGGATTAAACGCACTATATATTTGTGGAGTATTCATAGACATTTATTGAGGAAGTATCATTTTATAATTCCCGGAATGGCATTAAGTCGTTTAATTAAGAAAATTGACTTTGTAGCGGCAATAAATGGTGGAGATGGATTTTCAGATATTTACAACACAGATACATTCTTAAGACGACTTCCAGACATTTTGTTTGCAATGAATACAGGTATTCCTGTCATTCAGTTGCCACAGACAATGGGCCCTTTTGAGCAAAAGGAAAATTATGATTTGGCAGTGAAAATATTACGCTATTCCAAAGCCGTATATGTAAGAGATAAGAAGTATGTGGATGAATTAGACAAATTAGGTATTAACTATGAGGTCACAAAGGATTTATCTGCATTTATGAAACCAGAGCCATGGGATATAGATATAATGCCAAATAGTGTTGGAATAAATGTGAGTGGATTATGTTATAGTAATACGTTTAGAGCTCTTTCGTGGCAATTTAATGCTTATCCGTTGTTGATAAAAAAGTTAATTGAGCATTTCCAAGAGATGGGAATACATGTGTATTTAATTCCTCACTCATATCGATACGGGAATCCTGAGACGTCAAATGATGATATGGTAGCATGTAAGTCAGCGTATGAATCTCTAACGAATGTCCAAGGTGTTACATTTATAGATGCAGATTTGATATCACCAAAGGTAAAATATGTGATTAGTAAGATGTCATTCTTTATTGGTGCAAGAATGCATGCTAATTTTGCCGCTATATATACTAATGTTCCTGTGTTTGGATTAGCATATAGTTATAAATTTGCAGGAGCATTTGATGCCAATGGTTTGAATGCAAAAGAGCAAACTGTAATGATTAATAATCTAAAAGAAGATGAAATAGATGGAGTAATTGACAAAATAGATAAGTTTTACAAAAAAACAAGACAAGAGACATACATTGGGAAAATTTAGATATGGAACAAAACAATAAACCAAAAGCAAGAGTACTGGCATATTACTTGCCTCAGTTTCACCCCATACCAGAGAATGATGAATGGTGGGGAAAAGGATTTACAGAATGGACTAATGTAGGCAAGGCGAAACCCCTTTTTCCAGGACATTATCAGCCACATGTACCCGCAGATTTGGGATATTACGATTTACGTGTGCCGGAAACACGTGAGGCACAAGCCCAAATGGCACGTGAGGCTGGCATCGAGGGCTTCGTCTATTGGCACTATTGGTTTGGTAATGGCAAGCGCTTATTAGAACGACCCTTTAATGAAGTTCTTGCATCAGGCAAACCCGATTTTCCGTTTGCTTTGGCGTGGGCAAATGAAACGTGGAGTGGCAGTTTTCATGGATTGAAAGAAGGAAATGTACTGATAGAACAAACATATCCTGGAGATGCAGATTATATAGCACATTTTAATGCTGTTTTACCAGCATTAAAAGATAAGCGATATATAACATGTAATGGGAAACCGATATTTTTTATTTATAAGCCAAATCAACATCCTGAAATGAAGCATTTTATAGCATTGTGGCAGAAATTGGCGAAAGAAAATGGATTGAGTGGAATCTATTTTATTGCACATCAATCTTCATGTTATGGTGCAACAAGAGAAAATGATAAATTAAATGAATTTTCCAATATGGGTTTTGACTGTGTGAATATTGTTAATACATTTCGTGGAACGATACACAATATTAAATATCGAATAATCCGCAAGTTGTTTTTTAAAATATTACATGTGTTACCAGATATAAAACCATACGAATACAGTCAAATGGAGTGTGAAATAGATGATAACGAGCATATTATGCCAACCATATATCCTAATTGGGACCATTCCCCCAGAGCAGGAAAGAAAAGTTTAATTATTTGTGAGTCAACGCCGGATTTATTCAGACAATTTCTCCATAAAAAATTAGAATTAATAAAGGACAAAACATTTGAGCATAGATTCTTAATGATTAAATCATGGAATGAGTGGGCTGAAGGTAATTATATGGAGCCAGATTTAAAGTATGGACATGCTTACTTAGATGTTTTAAAAAGTGAAATATTGGGTTGATTTAGTTAATGAATAAAAAAATTTCCATAATAGTACCAGTTTACAATACAGAGAAATATTTGCACCGCTGTATTGATAGCATTCTCTCACAATCATTTGCTGATTTTGAGTTATTGCTTGTTAATGATGGAAGCAATGATAAGTCTGGCATTATATGTGATGAGTATGCTGCAAAAGACAACCGTATAAGAGTGTTTCACAAAGAGAATGGAGGAGTGTCATCTGCAAGGAATTTGGGTATTGATAAGGCAAAAGGAGAATATATTATATTTGTTGACGCGGATGATTATATTAAACCTGATTATATTAAACATTTTATTTCTATTGGTGATTATGATATGATGGTTTCCGGGTTCCAACGGTTTGGAGCCTTTAATGACATCGTTGTTCCCAAAGAATTCAAGATAGTGAACATTGCAGAACAATTGTATGAAGAATGGGGACATACGGCAGTTGGATTTTTATATTGGTATCCATGGTGTAAGATGTTTAAAACCGATATTGTAAGAAAATATAATATTAATTTTAACGAGCAAATGTTTTATTCTGAGGATTTTTGCTTCATAATGAATTATATGTCTGTTATTGATAGATTTGCATTATGTCCACATTATGAATATATTCATCTACATGAACTAAATAGATCAGATAAGTTCAAAATGAATTTTTGTGATTTTGTTAGACATATCAGTGAAAATGATAATTGTATGGCTCAGATAGAACAGAAGTGCTCCTGTCGTTTTCCCAAAGTGCAAAAACATGTGCATAACAGGTTGTTTAAAAATTTCTTAGCATACTTGAAATCGTTGTCACAAAAAGAGTATAAAGAGCAAATAGTAAATTTAAAATCAATGTACACTAATTGGTTTGAATTGCTGAAAGAATTATATCTAAATAATAATTGGTCAAATATTAAGCAATTTATTATGCTGATATTTACGATGTATTTTCCATCATTGTCATACAAGTTGAAAATAACTAGACATATCCACTATTAACATGTTACCTATCAAATTAAATATTCCAGATTCATTTTATGTTGAAGAAGAAAAATGCAACTATCATATATCTTCAGAGATGAAGAAAGTGTGGGCGGTAGAGTTGGATTTGCTTAATGAGTTCTCTGAATGTTGCAAGAAGCATCAATTAAAGTGGTTTGTGCATGCCGGCACAATGCTTGGAGCAGTGCGTCATAAAGGATTTATTCCATGGGATGATGATATTGATGTGGTGATGCCTCGTGAGGATTATGAGAAATTTTGCAAAATTGCTCCCGATGAGTTTAGTCATCCTTATTTTTTTCAGAATGAGGATACTGATAGATTTTTTGCCAGATCTTTTTCGCGTTTGCGTAATAGTGAAACAACAGCAATATTGGAGAGTGAAAAGGCATTTTGTTTTCCTTTTAACCAAGGGATTTTTATTGATATTTTTCCGTTAGATTCTATACCAAATGAAGATAACGAGTTAAGGTCTCAGATTGATAAATTAACAGCGTTAAGTGATATATGGCAATGGCGTAATTTAGTGTATTTCTATCAAACAAAAAAAGGAAAAGGATATGCTAAAATGTTTAAATATTACATTAAACATCTATTGTACAAATACATCAAAAGAGAGGAAGGAGATTATAAAAATAAATTAAAAGAATATTACAATGTTGTAACACAATATAATAGTATGGGTACATCAAGGGTTGCGGAGATGATTATTCCACCATTAAATAGGCATATATGGAACAAAAATTGGGTTGAAAACGTTATACTGATGCCTTTTGAAATGATAGAAGTATCAGTACCTGAATATTTTAATGAATGCCTGACAGCATCTTTCGGTAAGAATTGGCAAACACCCATAAAACAACATACTATGCATTGGGGAGTTATTTTTGATGCAGAAAAACCATATACGGAATATTTAAAAAAGAAATAGATATGTACAACGGACAGACAGTAGTTTATACAGGTGGCACATTTGATATGTTCCACAGTAATCATCTAAAGATGATTGAGTATGCACGTGGTTTAGGTGGCACACTTATAGTTGGTGTCAGCACAGATGAGTTAGTGGCAAGTTATAAGAATCCTCCTGTGATTCCATTTGAGGAGCGTATAGCGATTATTAAAGCATTGAAGTACCCTGATATTGTTATTCCTCAACGCTCACTTGACCATACCGGGCTTGTAAAACAATTAAACATTGATGTGTTTGTAGTGGGTGATGATTGGGTGGGAAAGTATGATTACTTAAAAGAACTTGGTGTAACGGTGTTTTATTTTCCAAGAGGTGAGGGTGCATCAACCACAAGTATTAAGAAACAGATAGTTGATAGTTATAAAGATAAAATAGAAAAGATAGACCATCAACCTAATCCAGATATTATTAAAAAATGATGTTATGAATGCTTTGATAGTAGGAGGAAGCAATGGTATAGGTTTGTCAATTGTATTAAGTTTATTAAGCAAAGATGAAGTGTCTTTGGTTTATGTAGTTGATAAAATTGATTTTCCTTCAGAATATAATAATGATAAAGTCATTTTTTATCGTTGTGATTTGAGTTGTGGCGATTATTCAATTCTTGATAAAATATGTGATATTAATGCTTTGTATATCACCGCAGGATTCGGACATTTGAGATATTTTCAGGAGTTATCCCAAGAATATATTCAAGATTCGTTTACAGTTAATTCTGTGGCTCCAATTCAAATCATTCGTCACTACTATAACCAACTGCTTAGTAAAAACGATTTTTTTTGTGCTGTAATGGTAAGTATAGCAGGTCGATTATCTTCTCCATTATTTAGCGTGTATAGTGCTACAAAGGCAGCATTGAGCAAATTTATAGAAGCGGTCAATGTAGAGTTGGAAGTACAGGGAACTCCTAATAGAATATTGGAGGTGTCACCAGGTTCTTTAAAGGGAACAAGTTTTACGGGTGGAAAATCAAATCCAGCCATAACAGATGGATTGGCACATAAAATTATTTCTAAAGCAGAAAAACATGAGCAGTTATTTATTCCACAGTATGAAGAGGTTTTCAAAGGCGTGATTGCCCGTTATAATGCTGATTCACATAAATTTGGATTGGATAGTTATTTTTATAAGAAAAACAGAATGTAATTTTGATTGAAGATGAATCTGAATCAAGAAATTAGATGCGGTTATACTATAGAGCCTAAGATGAAGCGTATTTGGGCGATAGAGATGGGTATGCTTAAAGAGTTTATTGATGTTTGCAAGACAAATAACCTAAAGTATTACATTATGGGAGGGACTTTGTTAGGGGCTGTGCGACACAAAGGCTATATACCTTGGGATAATGATATTGATGTGGCCATGCCTCGTCCTGATTTTAACAAATTATTGGAGATAGGTGCAAGTGCATTTAAATCACCGTCTTTCTTTCAAACACCAGTTACAGAAGATAGTCGTTATTTTTGCACTTATATAAAAATAAGGAATAGTGATTCTACTGCGGCATCGGTAGAAGAATATAAAACAGGAATGAATTGCGGGCTGTTTATTGATGTGTTTTGTTTTGATGAGTTGCCGGATGATAATAAAGAAAGAAAACATTTTATCAATAAGTTGAAAGTCATAAACAACATGTATCGTTTTTGCCTAAACAAAGCCTCTAAAAATGGTGCTGTTAGTAAAATAAAATATTTCATACAAAAAATGATTTGGAAAGTTGTTTATGGTGCACCTAATGCTTCAAAATTATTTATGATATATCAAAAAGAAGCGGGAAAATATTGGGGACAAGGCAATCATCAATTATCTCATCTTGCTTTTGGATTTCATAATAATTTTGTTTGGGATAAAAAAGATTGGGAACATACAGTCTTGTTACCATTTGAAGAT
>JAZLHT010000024.1:0-9346 GCA_045616965.1 Candidatus Enterocola sp. | reverse complement strand
GGGTCAGGGGTCAAGGGTCAAGGGTCAGGGGTCAAGGTTAAAATTTTTGTCCCTTGTCCCTTGTTCCTTGTTCCTTCAAAAGTTTTGAATGTAATTCAAAACTTTTGAGTATACCGCCTCTCCGTTAAACCCGAATTTCTCATCAAGAACAGTGTATGGAGCAGAGAGTCCAAAGTGGTCAAGACCGGCAACTGTGCCTTTAAGACCAACTGTACGCTGAAGTGTCATAGGCAATCCTGCTGTAAGTCCAAATACAGGCTTACTGTAGTCTATTACGCTGCTACGATACTGTTCAGACTGTGTAAAGAATAGCCCTTCGCTTGGAATGGATACTATTTTTACCTTTAATCCCTTTCTATCTTCAAGCAGTGCGGCGGCATCAAACAGAGTGGAAACTTCTGAGCCACTTGCAACCAATGTTACATCAAAATCCTTAGCATCTTTTACAATATAAGCACCATTCTTGGCACCAAGGGCACTCTTATATTTATTCTCACCACGAGGCAGGCTCTTTACATTCTGACGTGAAAGTATAAGACCTGTAGGAGTATCTGTATTCTCTAACGCCATTTGCCAAGCAACCGTAGTCTCATCTACATCGGCAGGACGCAATACAAGCATTGAGTTCTTACTCTTGTGATTCTTAACAGCCTCCATAAGCCTTACCTGAAGTTCCTGCTCCACAGGCTGATGTGTAGGACCGTCCTCTCCCACACGGAAAGCATCGTGAGACCATACATATATAACCTGTAAGCGTTGTAGTGCTGACATACGGAAAGCAGGTTTCATATAGTCTGAGAATACAAAGAATGTACCGCAAACAGGAATAATGCCACCATGCAGTGCCATACCGTTCATAATGCAAGCCATTGTAAGCTCACTTACTCCTGCATGAAGGAATCCGCCAGAGAAATCTCCTTTAACAAATGGTTTACTGTTCTTTAGGAATCCCTCTGTCTTATCAGAGTTAGACAAATCTGCAGAAGAAACCACCATATTCTCTATTTTAGAAGAGAACAAGGCAAGCATACTGCCCGATGCGGAGCGTGTAGGCTGGTCTTGTTTCTGCTCTATGGCAGAGAAATCTATATCGGGTAATTTCTTGCTATAGAAATCCTGGAATTTCTTGTACATATCAGGATTGGCTTTAGCGTATGCAGCCTCTTCTGCCTTACGTGCGGTGGCAATCTTTTTAAGCACCTCTTTACGGGCGGCATAAATTTGGGCAGACTCATCAAATATCTGGAATGGGTCATCTGGATTACCACCAAGACCTGCAATGGTTTTGGCTACATCCACACCTGCCTTTGATAGCGGCTGACCATGTGTAGAAACCTTGTTCTCATAGCTCTCTCCATTAGGTCCCAAAGCACCTTTACCCATTACCGTATTACCTATGATAAGTGTAGGACGCTCTGTTTCTGCTTTAGCCTTAGTAAGAGCCTCTCTTATTTGAGCCACATCGTTACCGTCAATAGTCATTACATTCCAACCCCATGCCTTATATTTCATGGCGGTATCCTCACCTGTAACCTCATTTACGTATGTAGAAAGCTGAACATTGTTGGCATCAAAGAACATTATAAGATTACTTAATCCAAGCAAGCCGGCAATACGCCCTGCACCTTGAGAAATCTCCTCCTGAATGCCACCATCTGATATATAGGTGTAAATTTTATGTTTTGTCCACTCTCCAAATCTTGCAGCCATAAAACGCTCTGCAATGGCGGCTCCTACTGCCATTGTATGCCCCTGACCAAGAGGACCCGATGTATTCTCTATGCCATGTGCAAAATCAACCTCAGGGTGTCCGGGACATATTGTACCCCACTGACGGAATGTCTTTAAATCATCCAAAGTGTATTTACCTGCAAGAGTAAGTGCAGAATACAACATTGGCGACATGTGACCTGGGTCAAGGAAGAAACGGTCTCTGTTTACCCAAAAAGCGTCATCGGGGTCATACTCCAAAAACTCAGAGTATAGCACATTTATAAAATCTGCACCTCCCATTGCACCTCCCGGGTGTCCGGACTTTGCTTTCTCAACCATAGCGGCAGACAGAACTCTGATGTTGTCTGCAACCCTGTTCATTTGTGATGTGGAATTCATATTATAAGGTAGGTTATATTTCTAACTGCAAAGGTACAAAATATAACTCCGACAATAAAAAAAAAAGAAGTAAAGATATTAACAATTACCCTTCATACATCATACATCATACATTCACTTTGTCCCTTTTTTTGTTGGGAAGCGGTATGAGAGTACGTACTCAAAACCAAAGTTTGTAGCACTTTTTGAGTACTCTCCAAAACCTGGAATATATGTAGGATAATCTGACGCTTTCTTATAAAAATGAGAGAAAGTCTTTACTTTTAAATTGAGCCCCATAAAAAAGCCCTTGTAAACCTGTACTCTGACGGCAAAGAAGAACTCCAACCAACCTACATTGGTATTACGTTTAGGGTTTGATAATGTAGTATCCTCGTTCCAATATGACTCTTTTAGGCGTGCATCAGATAAAGTATAGTTTACGTTAGAGTATGCGTAGCGGAAACCTGCACCAAACAGATGGTCGTATTTGCGGTCCGGCTTATTGTTAATAAAATTATAGAGAAAACCAGCCTTAACAAACAATCCGTCGCTTTTATAATTAAAGGTGTCGTAATCTTTATTCATAAACATCATACCAAACTCAACGGCAGGGAAAAGCCTATGCCACAAATCCACATCAGAACTTACTACAAACTCAAATCTGCCACCGTTAAACGCAGTTGCTATAGGACTGAATATATCAACATTAAGATATACCCCCTGAAAAACCTTTACATCTTTTGTAATCTGCTCATAACCCGATGTGGAGTCAGGCACAACCGCCATAACTGAATCAACCACCACCACCTTGTCAGCGGTATCAGGATATTGCACCACATCAGTGTCTTTTAGTTCATACTTTAGCGTATCGGGTACAGACACCGCAACAGAATCAGCAGCGGCGTATGAGTTCAACGCCACACACACCAATAGCAGCAATATGTTACAAATATACCTTAATGTGGACATCTTGTTCTATGTTTTGAACCTCAGAATTAAATAACTTTGTCTTCTTAAACAACTCAGGCTTACTAAACTCAAACTCCTTAATGGTATGAAACGGCACACAACCACATTCGGGATTAACAAATTGAGGATTTGTGGAGTGAATTACTTTTAGTGTAAAATCCACACCCTCTTTCATGTCACCTATGGCAGCCACCTTAAACTGAAACTCTGTTGTATCCCTTGTCAAGTGCAAAGGAAGATATACAGAAGATACAGTAGCATTATTATATAATAGAGAGTCGCTTCCTATTCCGTTTATCGTCACTCCACTTATATTCACAGGTTTAACCGTTGCTGAATCAAGAAAAATAATGCCAAGCATTGACCTTGATGGCATATAGCAGTCTTTTCTACACGATGCAAACACCGCAAAAGCAGCCACTATTATCAATATATTACGTACAGTTTTCACTATCAGGCAAAATATTTTTTAATTTCACTTTTTAGGTAAGAGACAGCCAATAGAGTTGGAGACTCGTCACTACTGTTATATATCTCTAAAATTACATTAGCCAATGTACCCGATGGCGCCTCTGGCGGAACTTTTGCGGCACAGGCGTTAATCATTTGTACAATACTCTCTTTTGCATTCTTGACCATATTCCAAGCCTCATCGCTTATATAGACTTGCTGAGCCACATTATGCTCATACTCAGCCCTTATGGCAGTAAGTAGCGATGCATGAAACTGCAATGCGGTAAGTGTGTTATCCTGCATTCTAACCATTAGACTATCAGGGCTTATGCGCTCAAGAAACAGCACCATACGCTCGTATGCGGTAAGCCTTACAGGCAATGTGGTTTTCTGACTCTCCTTTACAAGAAGATAGCGGCGGCGTGCGTCCTCCTCCTTATAGAATTTATTCATAAACACAAAAACCACCACAAACACAAGTAGTGCAGGCAGTGTGTAAGCCAATATTTGCAAAAACAGTTCCATAATTCTATTAGTTTATAGTTTAGGAGTTCAGGAGACTTTATACTCCTTTACTCCTCAACTTAGCCACGAAGTGGCGACCCAACTCCTTAACTCTATATCGTTTTCTCTATTTGATAATGGTTCCTCTCTCCTGAACTTCTGGAAACCAACTCTCCAATAAATCCTGTAACAAAAAATTGTGTTCCAAGCACCATAGCCAGTAAAGCCAAATAAAAATAGGGGCTGTCAGCAATAAGCGGTGCCCTGTAGCCTCCTATAATGGCTGCAAGCTTTATAGCGGCAACCACTACAACCATAATAAAACCTATTATAAACATTACAGAACCCCACACACCAAAGAAATGCATAGGCTTTTTACCAAATTTAGTAAGGAACCACAGACTAAGCAAATCCAAATATCCATGTACAAAACGGTCAAAACCAAACTTGCTCTTTCCAAATTTACGTGCCTGATGATGAACCTCTTTCTCCCCTATCTTGTCAAAACCTGCATTCTTTGCAAGGTAAGGTATATAACGGTGCATCTCACCATACACCTCTATGTTTTTTATAACATCCTGTCTGTATGCCTTCAGACCACAGTTAAAATCGTGTAACTTTACACCCGATACCTTTCTTGCTGTGGCATTAAAGAGTTTGCTTGGCAGATTCTTAGTAAGTTTTGGGTCATATCTCTTCTTTTTCCAACCCGATACCAAATCATACCCATCTTCTGTAATCATTCTATACAGTTCAGGTATCTCATCGGGGCTGTCCTGAAGGTCTGCATCCATAGTGATTACAACATCACCTTGTGCCTGCTCAAAACCACAATAAAGTGCCGGAGACTTACCGTAATTACGGCGGAACTTAATGCCCTTAACCTCTTTATTATCTTTAGAAAGTTCAAGAATTGTACTCCAAGAACCGTCTGTAGAGCCGTCATCAACAAAAATAACCTCGTATGAGAATTTATTTTCTATCATCACTCTCTTAATCCACTGAAACAGTTCAGGAAGCGACTCCGCCTCATTATATAAAGGTATTACAACTGATACGTTCATTATTAATTGAAAGTTGAAAGTTGAAAATTGAAAGTTAAATATCTCCTTTAACCCTGACCCTTGTCCCTTGACCCATTTTTATTCACTATCGCCGCAATAGGTAATCCTAATATTAGTCCTAAAAAAATATAAATCCACAATGTCTGAACCGCCACAGCACTGGCAGACGGCACTCCAACCTCAGCAAGTTGCGCCTTAAGGTTTGTTACAGTGGCAGCGGATGCAGTATCATTGTATTTTTCCAAGAATGTAAACAATGTTTCCAATTGCTCCGCTATATAATCGGGGTTTATATATTGGTAATATACAAACTCCGCTATGGCAAGAAACATGGAACCAAAACAGTTAAAAAGCCTGATAAAAAAATGCCTACGTTACCTTGAGCCACAATTTCAAGCACAAATTTAAGCACAAGAAACAGCCCAAACCACACGCCATACCTCATAGCCTGCCTTGTAGTAAACATTCTTAATTCATACCTTTCCATCATTAAATTTAAATCTTGTCATAACACAGTCTTCCGTGCAAAGATACGATTAAGTGAGAGCATATACAAAAAAAACAAAGTTTTTTTATAAGTTTTTTTGTAGCAATCAGTATGTTACCACAATGGGAAACTTGTTTTTACTTGAGATAATATACTGATTACAAAAACTTTAGTTTATGTAATTACCTAACGTGAGTATTTTTACATAACAAAGTGATGTGAAGTAAAAGATACAATTTAACAAACAAAAAAACTACGCTCCCATAAAGATGAGAACGTAGAACTGATTATGTAGAGCACACAAATATGTAACGATTTCCATGACACCTTGAACATGTAACACTGTAATTGCCATATCCTTGACACTTGCTACACATATAAGAACCCTTCCCTTCGCATTTTGGACAAGTTTGCTCCACATATCCATTAACTTATATGACCTATACTTATGTTTGAATGCAACAAAGATTAAATTTTATAAATTTTTGGAAAAAAACAATTCCCCTGCCACTACATATACTATGCTTCCATTAACTTCTTAAGTAACGGCAATACTGCCTTACGCAGCACTTTCTCATTCAGACGATGTTCCCCCTCAAACCATTGGGCATTAGGGTAATATTCCTTAAACTTATCGTAGGTATGGACTGTGGGGTCATTAGTGCCAAAGAGTCCGTAGGTGTTTTCTCTGTCAAAATCTGTGATTCCCTTAAACTGCACCCTCTCCATCTGGTTATAGTGCTGAATAATGTTTTTGGTAATCTTAAATGTCTTGGCACTGTCCTTTCTGCCGTTAAGGTAAGGATGCTCACCTGTCTTAAGTATGCCGTACCTTGTCATAAAGAAAGCAGGATTAACCAAAATCTTCCTGAATCCAAACATCTGCTGGGCATACATTCCACCCATTGATGTGCCTATGATGACATCGGGGTTAACATCTTCACAATACTTACGCAGATATGGCAATGCCTCAGCAGGGTCTGTCGGAATATCCGGAGCCAAAATCTCACAATCCGTCAACTCATTACGCAGAGTCTCCACCGTTCCGCTTGCACCCGATGATGCAAATCCGTGAAAATATACAATCTTCATATTCTTTTTTGTTCAAGGATATTTTAATTTTTTTACAAAGATACAAAAAATCCTAATTTCACAAAAATATTTTCAGTCACAACCAAACTATCCCACACCGCTACAAAGTGTTTATTCTACAACATATAAATTTTTATTTATATTTTGCAATCTCCAAAAAAATACATACCTTTGCACTCGGAAAGGTTCTACACGACCAGCTCCCTCCCAATCCCCCAGGGCTTGACCGCAGCAAGGGTCCGTTGGTTGAGCGGTGCGATGTAGATCGCCTTTCCTTTTTTATAAAAATTTTATTGTATTGAATATGGCAAAAGAAGATTTTATGCCTGTTGCGGAACAACACAATGTAATTGCTAACGGAACAGCAGTAAAAGGTGACATAAACACAAACGGAGACATCAGAGTAGATGGAGGCATTGAAGGCACTATAAATTCCAAAGGCAAAGTTATTATCGGAGAGAAAGGTCTTGTAAAAGGTCAGGTATTCGCAGCCAATATTGACATCATGGGTACTGTAACAGGAGATATGATTGCCACCAGCACCATGACGTTGAAATCAACCGCCAAAGTTACAGGCAATATCCAGACTGTCACCATAGTGATTGAGCAAAATGCAATTCTTAACGGAAATTGCAAGATGGGTAAACTTGAGCCACAATGCGCTTCTACACCCGCCACTGATAAAGAAAAAAAATAAAACCAATGGTTTCCATCGGGTTATTATCTGACACTCACGGCTACTGGGATGACCGATACGCCGTGTTTTTTTCATCTTGTGATGAGATTTGGCATGCCGGCGACATTGGCTCAATGGAGGTCTATAACAAACTTATGGAGATATGCTCTGTAAGGGCTGTTACAGGTAACTGTGACGGATATCCGTTACGCACTTTCCTAAGACCGGAACTATCGTTTACAATAGAGGGAGTAAACGTTTTTATGACACATATTGGAGGTTACCCTGGAAGATACGCACCAGGCATTGCTACAAAACTGGCAACAAACAAAATCAAACTGTTTATCTCAGGTCATTCACATATACTTAAAGTAGTTAATGACCCTACTTTGGGGCTATTACATATAAATCCGGGAGCGGCAGGGCTTCAAGGCTGGCAACAAGTGAGGACACTTGTCAGATTTAAAATAAACGGAGACAAAATCAAGGATTTGGAAATAAAGGAAATTCCCTTGGCCCTTGATCCTTGACCCTTGTCCCTATCTGATAATTGAGACCGTGCCTTTGCGTGTAATCTTCTTTTTGGAACCATTTTCCAAATAACCTGTAGCCTCTATAATATACATGTATGCGGAATCTGCGGCAGGTTTATTATTTATGGTGCCGTCCCAACCCTCGGCGGGGTCTGTCCATTCGTAAACTTTTCTACCCCACAAACTATAAATTCTGCCATGAAAATCTGTGATAGACCTATACACCACTTTAAACTGGTCATTCTTTCCATCACCGTTTGGTGTGAACACATTAGGAATTTGGATAAGAGAATCCCCCAAAGACTCCATTACATCTACCTGAAACTCTCTGATTTGAGTACAGCCGAAATCTATTCCGGCATATTCCTTTACAATAGCATCGTTTGACACCTGAAACTGCACATAAAATGTGCCCATTTTATTAAAAGTGTAACGAAAATCCTTATCTCTTGATTTTACAATACATGAATTAAACGATTTATCTTCAGACACACACCACTCATAATGAAATGCCGCCTGAGATGAATATGTGAGTGCCTCAAAATTCAAAGGAGCGGAGCCTTCCAATCTAAGTAGATTCTCAACGGTTGTCTCTCCAAAATCTTTTGGTTCACCCCTATCTTTCTCATTTGTAGCGTATTCTCTAACACGCACTCTGCCAAACACATGAGTATCAACAGCAAAAGCTTCAACACTATCAGATTCAGCTTTTACAGTATCATTAAATGCTATTGAAAACTGATTACCGAATAGTGTGTATTTTGTATCGGTTAATGGCGACGGCACAGTTATATCAACTGATTTATTTGGAATTACATACTCTATTGTTTCTGTCTCGTATTTATTATTCTCCGCATTAAAATATGTGGAATCGTATGTAATACTGAATTGCTGCTCCACTTCAAACGGCAGACCCACATATCCGTACGACTCATACTCCATAGGTATTTCAACTTTACCCAAATTAAGCTGAATGTAACTGCAACTGTCATCTAAAGATAAATAAGGCTCCACGTGTTGTATAACAGGCTCAAAATCATAGTAATTAAATACCCAAATGCTTTTAGTTACAGTGCCGTCAGCCTCTAAAATATAACCCGATGACGGCTTTCTCAACAGTGGCAGAGAAGTCTCCATTTTAGGATTCTCTTCTCTGTAAAGCTCCTCTTTATTCCCTTCTGCATCGTATGCATACCAAACAAATACAGCCGCATCTTCTGAGTTAAATATAAGTTCTGCCGCATCGGTGGATTTAACTACAAACACACTATCCATATCGGAGTACTTATCGGGTGATACACCTTTGTATTCGGTTCCTTGAATCGAAAATTGGGCTAAGACAGGAGTTGTGGCACCCAATAAAAGCAATATTGCAAATATGATTCTATTCATCTAAATTTCACTGTTGATAAAAATCGGGTGTAAAGATAGTTAAAATTTGTGAATTATAATTAAAAAATTAGTATCTTTGTAG
>JAZLHT010000023.1:0-10906 GCA_045616965.1 Candidatus Enterocola sp. | reverse complement strand
AGATGCTTCGCTACGCTCAGCATGACGAGTGTGTACTTGTCCCTTGACCCTTGTCCCTTGACCCTTTCCTACCCAACCGCATTATCTATAGAGATGCTCAGCAGTTTTTGCGCCTCTACGGCAAACTCCATAGGGAGTTTGTTGAACACCTCTTTTGCAAATCCGTTTACTATAAGCCCTACTGCATCCTCTGTGGATATTCCACGCTGGTTGCAATAGAACAGTTGGTCCTCATTTATCTTTGATGTGCTTGCCTCATGCTCCACAATGGCTGTATTATTATGCACATCTATTGTGGGGAATGTATGGGCACCGCATTTGTCTCCCAAAAGCAGGCTGTCACATTGTGAGAAATTACGTCCGTTCTCTGCACCCGATGTCATTCTTACAATGCCACGATACGAGTTCTCACTATGCCCTGCCGATATACCTTTTGACACTATACGGCTCTTTGTGTTACGCCCTATATGTATCATCTTGGTACCTGTGTCTGCCATCTGATAGTTGTTTGTAACAGCAACAGAATAGAACTCACCTACTGAATTATCCCCTTTAAGCACACACGACGGGTATTTCCAAGTTAGTGCAGAACCTGTCTCCACCTGTGTCCAATACACTTTGGAACTCTCTCCGGCACACATCGCACGCTTGGTTACAAAGTTAAAGATACCCCCTTTGCCCTCTTTATCGCCTGGATACCAATTCTGCACCGTAGAGTACTTGACCTCCGCACGCTCATTAGCCACTATCTCAACTATTGCGGCGTGAAGTTGGTTCTCATCACGCATAGGGGCTGTACAACCCTCAAGATAAGATACGTACGCATCATCGTCAGCAACTATAAGAGTACGCTCAAACTGACCTGTATTAGAGGCGTTTATACGGAAATATGTGGATAATTCAACAGGACAGCGCACTCCCTTAGGTATATATGCAAACGAGCCGTCTGTAAACACTGCACAATTAAGTGCCGCAAAAAAATTATCTGTATATGGAACTACCGAGCCAAGATACTTGCGCACCAAATCAGGGTACTGCTTAACTGCCTCACTTATAGAGCAAAAAATTATCCCTAATTTTGCCAAATCCTCTTTATATGTGGTTTTTACAGAGGTGCTGTCCATTACGGCATCAACTGCCATACCTGACAGCCTCTTCTGCTCCTCAAGGGGAATACCTAACTTATTGAATGTTTTAAGAATCTCAGGATCAACCTCATCAAGGCTTTCAACCTGTTTTTTTACAGGTGCGGCATAGTATGATATTGCCTGAAAATCTATATCGGGGATACGCAGATGTGCCCACTTAGGCATTTTTAGGGTTTTCCAATGGCGGAATGCCTTTAATCTGAACTCCAGCAGCCACTCAGGTTCCTGTTTCTTCTCTGATATAAGGCGTATTATGTCCTCATCAAGCCCACGCTTTACAATATCTGTCTTAACATCGGTGGTAAATCCATATTTGTAATCACCCGATGTAAAATCAGAAATGTTATCGTGTTCATTACTACTGCGCATCAGGATTTTGCATAAAATTTTACGTATGGCAATATGGTAGGCACCAACTTCTCTATCGGGGTATAAAGAACGGACTCACTCTTTTTCTGCTCCGGTATAAATGAGACATAGTCATTAGCCACCTCTAACAGATTTATGCAGACACTAAGGACCAACGCATACTTAAACACCCCGAATATGGCTCCAAGCAACTTATTAAGCCACGACAGCATAACTAACTTAAAGAACTTATCCAACAGCTTGGAAAGCAGGAACATAATTATGGTTACGCCTGCAAATATAACGAAATACGCTATGGCGTATGATACATTCTTTGAAAGAGTGAACTGCTTAAAAAACACCGCAGAAAGGTCTGAGCTATAGATATTTGCCATATATATGCCCAATATCAAACCTATCAGCGAACATAGAGAGAGTGTAAGCCCCTTATACAGTCCTCTTACCAATCCCCATGCAAGCGGAATCAGCAAACATATATCAACAATGTAATTCTCCACTACAGTGACTTTTTAACCTCTATCTCCTCAAATGTTTCAATAATATCTCCCACCTGGATATCGTTGTAACCGGCTAAGTTAAGACCGCACTCCAATCCCGATGTAACCTCTTTTACGTCATCTTTCATACGCTTGAGAGAGCCAAGTTCACCAGTATGGATAACCACACCGTCACGGATAAGACGCACCTTGTTAGAGCGTTTAACCTTACCGTCACGCACAAGACAACCTGCAACCGAGCCAACTTTTGAGATTTTGAACACCTGCATAATCTCAAGTGTGGCGGTAACCTCCTCCTTGATTTCAGGCGAAAGCATACCCTCCATAGCGTCCTTAACCTCATCTATGGCATCGTAGATTACAGAATACATACGTATATCAACCTGCTCACGCTCTGCGGCACGCTTTGCATCTGCACTTGGACGTACTTGGAATCCAACTATCACAGCATTTGATGCCGCAGCAAGCATAACATCAGATTCAGAAATCTGACCTACCGCCTTATGTATTACATTAACCTGAATCTCAGGCGTTGACATTTTTATGAATGAGTCTGACAATGCCTCTACAGAACCGTCAACATCACCCTTAACCACAATGTTAAGCTCCTTGAAGTTGCCTATTGCTATACGGCGACCAATCTCTGCAAGTGTAATATGTGTACTTGTACGCAGACTCTGCTCACGTTGTAGCTGCTCACGCTTGTTTGTAACCTCACGTGCCTCCTGCTCACTTGCCATTGCATTAAGGCGGTCTCCAGCCTGTGGTGCACCGTTAAGTCCAAGTATTGATACAGGCTCGCCCGGCTTAACCTCTTTAATCTTTTGGTTACGCTCATTAAACATAGCCTTAACCTTACCGTAGTTTGTACCAGCCACCACAACATCTCCTACATGAAGCGTACCGCCTTCTATAAGCACTGTGGCAAGATAGCCTCTACCCTTATCAAGCGATGACTCTATGATGGAACCTACTGCAAGCTTATCAGGATTGGCTTTAAGGTCAAGCATTTCTGCCTCAAGAAGCACTTTCTCAAGCAACTCCTTTACACCCGTACCTTGTTTTGCAGATATTTCCTGCGATTGGTATTTTCCGCCCCAATCCTCTACAAGATAGTTCATTGCGGCAAGTTCCTCCTTTATCTTCTCCGGATTTGCTGTAGGCTTATCCACCTTATTTATGGCAAACACTATAGGAACTCCTGCTGCTGATGCATGGTTTATAGCCTCTTTAGTCTGAGGCATTATGCCATCGTCAGCCGCTACTATTATTATGGCAATATCTGTTACTTGGGCACCACGTGCACGCATAGCGGTAAACGCCTCGTGACCTGGGGTATCAAGGAATGTTATATGCTGTCCGTTTTCAAGTTTAACATTATAGGCACCTATCTGCTGGGTAATGCCGCCAGCCTCTCCTGCTATTACATTTGCCTTACGTATATAGTCAAGCAGAGATGTCTTACCATGGTCAACGTGTCCCATAACAGTTACAATAGGAGCACGTGGTTTAAGGTCTTCAGGATTGTCCTCCTGCTCATTGATGCTCTCTTGTACAACAGCACTTATGTACTCTGTTTTAAAGCCGAATTCGTCTGCCACAATGTTTATGGTCTCTGCATCAAGTCTCTGATTTATAGAAACCATCATACCAAGTGACATACAGGTGCTGATAACGTCTGTTACAGAAACTTTCATCATAGTTGCCAAATCATTGGCGGTAACAAACTCTGTTATTTTAATAATCTGATTTTCAAGACGTTCCTGTTCTGCCTCATCTTGCATACGCTGATGAACGTTATCACGCTTCTCTTTACGGTATTTTGCAGATTTTGATTTCTGCTTATTTGTAAGGGCGGCAAGTGTCTCCTTTACCTGACGCTGTACTTCCTCCTCATCGGGTTGCACATGGGTCATTGTATATTTATCCTTTTTCTTACCGCCTTTCTCTCCGCCTTCAAAATTCTTTATATCCACTCTGTCTTTCTTAATACGGTTACGCTTGCGTTTGCCGTCGCCTTTGTCCATATTAGCATCCATCTGCTGCTGTTTTGGCGGATACTTGCTCTCACGTTCTTTGCGTTTCTCCTCTTTTGTTTTCTTTTTAGGACGTGTCTGCTGATTAATGCCCGACAAATCTATCTTGCCCACAATATTGAGTTTGGATGTGACATCTGTGTTTTGCACCATATCTTCAAATTTCTCCGGTTCAATAGTCTCTTCTTCAACTACAATCGCCTCTGGCTTCACAGATAAATCCATTTCCTCCACAGGCTCTTCCTGCACAGGTTCAACAATTGTGTCCTCCTCCACTACAAGCTCTTCTTTAACGGATTCCGGTTCAGGCTTTTTCTTTTTATTAAGACTCTCAAGATCTATTTTGCCAACCTGCTTAAATTGAATCCGTTCAGGCTCAATTACAGTCTCCTCTTTCTTACCTTCAAATTCAGGAAGGACTACTGTAGAGCTTTTAGCCTTCTCTTTGTTACGAACAGCAAGAAAATCAGACTCTTTTTTCTGATCTTTATCCTGACTGAACTCATTATGAAGCATCTCATATTCATCATCTTGAATACGTGCGTTGATCTCACATTTAACATCTTTGCGACCCTTCTTATGGAGAAAATCCACAGCTGTGTCCAAACTGATGTTAAAGTCTTTAATTACTTTACTTAACTTTACTGACATAAACTATTACTCGGCGAACTCTTCGTTCAAAACTTTAATTACATTATCTATTGTTTCTTCTTCAAGATCTGTTTTCTTAATAAGCTCATCGCGTGATACAGCGAGCACACGGCGTGCTGTATCGTAGCCTTGCTCCTTGAATATATCAAGAACCCACTGCTCTATCTCATCGCTGAATTCATCTAAGTAAATATCGTCCTCCTCTGCATTCCCTCCATCAACAACATAACGGAACACCTCTATGGTGTAACCTGTAAGCTTACTTGTAAGTTTGATATTTGAACCATTTTTACCTATGGCGGCAGATACACTGTCCGGGTCTATATAAACTTCGGCACGTTTGTTCTCTTCATCTAATTTTATAGATATTACCTTTGCAGGCGACAAAGCTCTTGTTATAAATAAAGAAGGATTTGATGTGTAAGGCACAACATCTATATTCTCGTTGCGCAACTCACGCACAATGGTGTGGATTCTTGAACCTTTTACACCTACGCATGAACCTACCGGGTCTATACGGTCGTCAAAAGACTCTACCGCAACTTTGGCACGCTCGCCTGGCATACGCGCAATTTTCTTAATTGTGATAAGTCCGTCTGCAACCTCAGGAATTTCTTGTTCAAAAAGACGCTGCAGAAACATCTCCGAAGTACGTGAAACCAATATCTTAAGCACACTATTGGCGTTATCAACTTTTACGACCACCGCTCTTACAGAGTCACCCTTACGATAGAAATCAGATGGTATCTGTTCTGTTTTTGGAAGCAGTATCTCATTATGATCCGCATCAAGTAAAAGAATCTCCTTCTTCCAAATTTGATAAACCTCCGCTGTAATAATCTCTCCAACCATATCCTTGTATTTATCATATACAGCCGCCTTTTGCAGTTCAAGAATCTTGGATTGGAGTGTTTGACGTAAATTTAGAACCGCTCGTCTGCCAAATGAAGCAAACTCAACACTATCCGTAACATCTTCACCTATCTCACACTCCGAATCAATTTTTCTGGCCTCTGTAACACCTACTTGAATTTGCGGATTAGTAACCTCATCATCTGCAACAACCTCACGGTCCCGCCATATCTCACAGTCTCCTTTAGACGGATTGATGACCACCGTAAAATTATCATCAGTACCAAACATTTTAGCGATTACGCTACGGAATGACTCTTCTAACACACTGATAAGAGTGGGTTGGTCTATGTTCTTTAGTTCCTTAAACTCCGAAAAAGTCTCAATCATACTAAGAGACTTTGCTGAATCCTTTGCCATTTTTTGATTATTTAAATTTTAAGTTATATTTTGTATATTTTACTTCCAAATATTTAAATGTAATAAGCTCTGTATGAGGTTTTTTATCCCCTTTCTCCTTTACTTGCACCTCTACCACAAAACTATCATCATCTGTTTTTACAAGTAACCCGGTGTATTTTTTAGAACCGCAAAGCACTTCCACCTCATTGCCTATGTTCTTGTCATACTGCCTTTTGATCTTAAACGGTGATGTTATACCCGATGAGCCTACCTGTAGGCTGTAATCCTCAACATCACGGTCAAGAACGGCATCTATGGCATTGTTTATAGCCACACAAGTATCTATATCAACACCGCTATCGGAGTCTATCTCCACCACAATGTCATTATCTTTAGAGATTGTAACCTCTACAAGATACCCGTCAGTTCCCCTCAACTGAGAGTTCACAATATCCTCTATTACCTTCTGCTCTATCATTTTACCTATCCTTATAACCTTTTTATTTATATTGAGTTAGTTTGGACTTTGGATGAGGGAGTTTACTGGCGTAAATGACCGAAGAACAAAGACCGAACTAAACAATAGAAATAAAAAGGAGGGGAAATCACTTTCCCCTCTAAACACTGCCTGCAAAGGTACAATATTATTTGCAAACAAACAAATAAAACTTATATTTTATTCTGCAACTACCTCTACGGTAACCTCAGCACTAACCTCTTTGTGAAGTTTCACCGCTACATTGAACGTACCAAGCTCCTTGATAGGATCTTTAAGCACAATTGTACGCTTATCTATCTTTAGACCTTGTTTCTCAAATGCTTCAGCAATCTGCAATGACGTTACAGATCCGAACACCTTGCCTGTAGAACTAGCCTTAGTGCCAAGTTGAAGTGTTGTGCCATTGATTTTGGCGGCTAACTCTTCTGCCTCAGCCTTAATTTTAGCAAGTTTGTGAGCACGTTGCTTCAAATTCTCTGCTATAACTTTTTGTGCAGACTCTGTTGCAAGAACAGCCTTCTGCTGCGGAATAAGGTAGTTACGTCCATAACCGTCCTTTACTGTAACTATATCGTCCTTGAAACCAAGTCCGTGTATATCTTCTTTCAATATTACTTTCATAGTGGTGTCCTCCAAAAATTATTTCAACATATCGGTTACGTATGGAAGCAATGCCAAATGACGGGCACGCTTGATAGCCTGTGCAACCTGACGCTGGTACTTAAGAGATGTACCTGTAAGACGGCGAGGCAATATCTTTCCCTGCTCGTTAAGGAATTTCTTAAGGAACTCAGGATCCTTATAATCTATAAACTTGATACCACTACGTTTAAAACGGCAGTACTTCTTTTTCTTTACATCCACAGATTGTGGAGTAAGATAACGGATTTCTGATTGATTCTGTGCCATAATTAAATTCCTCCTTATTCTGCGTTATTATCCTCCAATTCCTGAATATCCACCCCGGCATTCTCTTTCTTAGAAGCCTTGACAGGTTTCTCCACATGTACAAACGCCTTGTTACGCCTCTTTTCTGCGTATGCCTGAGCATATTTATCCATCTTAACAGTAAGGAAACGGATAATGCGCTCATCACGGCGGAACTGAGTCTCAAGTACATCTACAACTCCAGGCTCTGCTGTGTACTCAAACAGCTCATAAAAACCTGTTGATTTCTTTTGGATTGGGTACGCTAATTTCTTTAAGCCCCAATTCTCCTCGTTCAAGATTTCCGCTTTAGCATTTGTTAAAACGGCTTTGAACTTCTCTACCGCTTCCTTCATCTGAGCGTCAGACAAAACGGGAGTCAAAATGAAAACGGTCTCGTAATGGTTCATAATGTTTTGTTTTTAGTTAATAAATTGATTTATTGGGCATAATGCCCCACTCTCATTTTTTGAGACTGCAAAGATAGTGAAAATTATGTGCAGAACAAAAAAAAACGCAGTTTTTTGAAAAAATTAATTTTTCAAGCAACGCACGCTGCGGGCACCACTGCAAATAAACTTAATTTTTTCATAATTCCTTTTTTTAAGATTTTATTTCACAAATATAGTGCAAAAACTCTATAGTTCCAAATTTTTGGTGCAATCTACAATATATTGGAAAAATGCTATAAAATAGAATATTTTGTATTGGAAAAATGCAAAATACAGCATTAAAATTAAAATAATTTTCTGATTGTTTGTATTTTAGATAAAATAGTATTATCTTTGCACAAACATTGGAAAAATGCTATAACCCAACTGAAATATCTTGGAAAAATGCTAATCAGAAAAATAGACACATTCATAGAAACCTTCTATAGCACCACAAACAAAGCATTGCTCTTAACAGGGGCAAGGCAAGTTGGGAAAAGTTACGCCATTACAAAATACGCAGAAAACCACTACAGCACATTTGTTGAGTGTAATTTTGTGAAAGAACCTGATTTGATAAAAATATTTGACAATGTTAAAGATGAAACTGAGATTATAAACCGCCTACAACTATTCAAGCAAGAGACATTTACACCTAACCAAACATTCATCTTTTTTGATGAAATCCAAAAATGCCCCGATGTTCTTACATGGATTAAATTCTTAGTGCAGGACGGACGTTTCAGATACGCTTTAAGTGGCAGTCTGCTTGGGCTTGAATTGAACAATGTCAGAAGTTTTCCTGTTGGATATATTGGAGAAGCCACACTGTTTCCACTTGATTTTGAGGAGTTTCTGTATGCCTTGGGCATCAATGAACAGATGATTGACAACTTAAGAACGTGCTGGGAGGAGAAGAAACCTGTAGATGAATTCATACATGGTCAGATACTTAAACTGTTTCACCTATACATTATAATAGGTGGCATGCCTGCCGTTGTGCAAAAATATGTTGACACTAACAACTTACTATTAGTGGAAAATGAGCAAAAGGACATTCTAAAACTGTACAAACACGATATAAGCCAATATAACAAGAGCAAACAACTTAAAATAAATGAAATTTTTGACCTGATTCCATCTGAACTTAATGCCCAAAACAAAAGGTTTATATTCAAAAACCTTAAAGACAGTGCAAGGTTTGACTCTGCAGAACCAAATTTCCTATGGCTAAAAAATGCAGACATGGCACTACCCGTATATAATGTAGATGCCCCGATGCCACCATTAAAACTAAATGAAAAACGGAATCTGTTTAAGTTATTCCAAAACGATGTAGGGCTACTGTCTTCACAGTACGCAAGCGGTATTCAACTTAGAATTTTACAAGGCGAAACCAACATAAATTTTGGAGCCATTTATGAGAATGCAGTTGCACAGGAGTTACATGCCCATGGCTTCAATCTATACTATTTTACAAGCAAAAAGCAGGGTGAGTTGGATTTCTTATTGGAATCTGATGCAAAGATAACCCCTATAGAGGTAAAATCAGGTAAGTTTTATGAAAGGCACAACGCCCTTAACAACGTACTTTCAACCCAGGAGTACAACATAAGCAACGCCATAGTACTGTGCAACAACAATCTACAAGTAAAAGACACCATTGTCTATGCCCCCATATATATGATAATGTTTATTCAAAAAGCCGACACAAGCAAAGAACTTATCTACAAGGCAGACCTTACTGGGCTGAATCCGTAATCCTGAGTAACAAGAGATGGTAGTGGTGATTTACTTTTTTTCTCATCATGTTTTTAACTTTCAAATCCAAACATCCAGAGTGGAACAATGTTTTTAAAGGCATACTCAATGTCATCCTTGACAATATAACCTTTTACAGCCTCCTTCATTTGTCTGTCTGTCTTACTTTTGCCTCCAATTTCAAATGTTATGCCGTCTATCTCAAAGTCTGAGATTTTAGATGAGCATACCGTATGGTTATCTTTTGTCATAGTAAGAAACATTGTTTCACGTACAGTGCCTACATCGGGTGATGTATTTGAAACAGCATACACAATGTTTGAGTTATTCAGATATAGTTTGTCTATCTTGCGTAATAGAGAATCGCTGTGAGAAGAATCCCTAAGCAGATTAAAGATTCCGGCTTTCTGTAAATACTCTATGTAATCAGGCAACAGATTTCTGCCGATATCCAAATCTTCAGCCAACTTGGACATATTGGGTTTAAACGGTGCACTCTGAGCAAGAATGCACATCAGCTTTTTTAGTTTTGAGGCAGAAGAAACAGTCATCTCTGCATATTTTGGCACATCTTCCTCCACTACTGTGTTTATAACCTGTCTTAATCTTATAATAGCATCCTCTTCCTTAAAAAACGGATAGTATCCAATTCTACAATAATCCTTAAAGTATGGCAAAGGTCTATGCTCTGCGTATGGAAAATCCACTTTACCAGACAGAATTTCATCAAATGAAGACGTTTTCAAATTCCAGCCGAACCTTATGTTCAGATATTCTCTAAATGACAGACCTGGCATAACATATTCTATGGTACGGCGGCTTAAATCAGCACTTGAGCCTTTCTGCAAATCAAGCAGTGAACTTCCTGAATATATTACAAATAGTGTAGGTAACTTATCATATATCATCTTAATTTCAGTTGACCAACCTTTATATTTATGAATCTCATCAATATAAAGGCGTTTACCACCATTCTTAAAGAATGTATATGCCGTATCAAACAACGTATGGGTTGAAAAGTAAATATCATCAGCCTGAACATACAATGCGGAATCTATGTTGTCATATAGTTTTATGTGCTGTAGCAGCAAGGTTGATTTTCCTACACCTTTCTGTCCAAGTAACCCGATAAGCCTGTTTTTCCAGTTTATCTTATTATGAAAACTCCTGACAAATGCCGTAGGTGTCAACTCAAGCAACAATCTGAATGTATTATACAGTCCTTCCATAACTAAATTCATTTATTATTTTCTGCAAAGATACAATATAGATTGTAAAAACAAAAATTCTGCACTAAAAAGAGTGCAAAATTTAAAAAAATTGCACTATTTTA
>JAZLHT010000022.1:0-11630 GCA_045616965.1 Candidatus Enterocola sp. | reverse complement strand
GACCCACGCCGCAAACTAAAGGTGGGCGTAAACTTCACCACGGAATCACGCACCATAGATAGTTGGAAGACTGTGGAAATCAGATGAATCTATAAAAAAAATAAAACGTATGAAAAAACTTAATTCTGTTTTTGTAGCGGTGGCTTTAATGTTTGTTGCCGTGGGTTGTAATGGTAATTCTAATCAAAACGCTGATAATCAGGCTACACAGTCTGATAGTGTGTCTATTGTGTATATATCACAATCAATTACAAGCGATAATCTTGTAAGAATTTTCAAAACTTTGGGCGTTGAACCGCAGGGTAGGGTGGCTGTAAAGGTATCTACAGGAGAATCGGGCAATCCATACCATCTTGACCCACAACTTGTAAAGCCGCTGGTTGATAAGCTTCAGGGTACTATTGTTGAGTGTAACACTGCTTATCGTGGTAAGAGATTTAAAAATGAGGACCACAAGCAGGTATTCATAGAGCATGGCTGGAGTGCCATTGCCCCTATTGACCTTATGGATGAGGAGGCTGACATGCAGATTCCTGTAAGAGATACATTACATATAAAATATGATTTGGTAGGTTCTCACTTACAGAATTATGACTTTATGCTTGACCTTTCCCACTTTAAAGGTCACCCGATGGGAGGCTTTGGCGGTGCCTTGAAAAACCTTAGTATAGGTGTGGCATCAAGAGACGGAAAGGCTTACATACATACCGCCGGCTATACAACTGATGTTGAAATAATGTGGAATCATGTAGAAGACCAAGATGCGTTTTTAGAGTCTATGGCTGCCGCCGCTGACGGTGTGGCAGAGTACTTCAAGAGTAAAAAGGGCATTGTTTATATAAATGTTATGAACAATATGAGCGTTGATTGTGACTGCGTGGCACACCCTGAGGCACCTGTGGTTGGCAATGTGGGCATACTTGCATCACTTGACCCTGTGGCTCTTGACCAGGCTTGCGTTGATTTGGTGTTTAACTACGCCTCAAAAGAGGGCGATGATGCAGCCGCCCTTATAGAGCGTATAAATTCACGTAACGGTCTGCGTACCATAGAGCGTGCCGCAGAGATAGGTATGGGTAACAGAGCGTACAAACTTATAAGCATTGATGGCGATGATATGCTGAACAAACTAAATGCAGACTCTCTTTCGCTAATTGTCCGTAATCACGGAATTGAGACCACTTATTCAAGACACGGTGTAATTGACCTTTATGAATTACAAAACACCGATGTGCTGAAAGGTGCCGCTGTAGCAGATAAAATAATAGGCAAGGGTGCCGCCGTTCTTATGATTAAGGGTGGTGCAAGGTTTGTAACCACTAACAAAATTACAGAGCCAGCCCTTAAAATGCTTACAGAGGCTGGTGTTGAGGTCTCTTATAAAGAGATTATAGAAAAAATAATAAATAAGGCTGGCGATGATATTTGTCCGCTTGAGAAACGGTTACAAGATGTATCTGATGCAGAAAATGCGTATTCTATAATAGAGGAGTTTGTTAAGGAGAATGGAGCATGTCTTAAGACTTTATAACCCTAAAACTATGTGTTGTAGCATTGAATTCAAATGCCTCTGATTTGAACACAGATGCTATTGTTCCGTTTGCAATAAGCTCATCTGGTTTTCCTGAAAGTATTTCGCCATTATCCATAAGCCACACATTGTCAGTGGTTTGTAACGCTATATCTACATCGTGGGTGGAGAGCAGTATAGTCTTGCCCTCATTATGGGCTATGGAACGCAGCAGAACTAAAATCTCTATCTTGTTACGCATATCAAGAAAAGATGTTGGCTCATCAAGGAATATGATTGGCGTGTCTTGGGCTAATGCCTTGGCAATAAGGGTGCGCTGACGTTCTCCGTCAGAGAGTTCATAAAACATATTATTGCGTTTGTACCCGATGTTCACTTTCAGCATAGCCTGTTCCACAATCTCCAAATCTCTTGCACTCAGGTTCCCCATAAAGTCTGTATAAGGCAGTCTGCCCATAGCCACCATATCCTTAACTT
Organism: Candidatus Enterocola sp.; assembly: GCA_045616965.1. Classification (GTDB taxonomy): domain Bacteria; phylum Bacteroidota; class Bacteroidia; order Bacteroidales; family Paludibacteraceae; genus Enterocola. The sequence goes on along the minus strand of JAZLHT010000022.1, from coordinate 9,622 downwards.
TAATGGAGCGTATGTAATCACTGTCTGTAAGCACATGGCTTATTAGTTTTGCCTTTCTCTGACCCGATATGGAATTTATATTCTCTCCGTTTATCTGTATATTGCCGTCTATAGGTTTCTGTAATCCGCTAAGGGTGCGTATCAGTGTGGATTTTCCGCAGCCGTTAACCCCGATTAGTGCCGTAAGCGTGCCTTTCTCCAAACCTAAGTTCAGATTTTCAGCCACCACGTTACCTTTGTAACCAACGGAAAGACTATGAGAAGATAATAAATACATATATTATAATTGAGAATTGAAAGTTGAAAGTTGAAATTTTGGAGTAGCGAGAGCAGAACAAGTTTACTTGTTATGCCGAGTCACGACAAAATTCACAACGAAGTTGTAAAGTTGACAGTGAAAGATCTCTCGCTTCGCTCGAGATGACGGAATGGGGTCATTGTCCACTGTCCACTGTCCATTGTCAACTTATTAAGCGTTTACGCTTAATAATAACTATCAATATTATTGGAGCACCAACTACGGCACACACAGAATTTATAGGTAATGTGTATATTGTACCAGGTAATTGAGATACAATATCACACAGAATAAGCAAAGTGGAACCAGCCAAAACAGAGGCAGGCAGAATGACTCTATGGTCAGAGGTTTTAAGAATGCCTCTTACAATGTGCGGCACAGCCACGCCAATAAAGGCTATAGGACCTGTAAATGCTGTACTTGCACCTGCAAGCAAGCATGTAAGAATAATTATCAGCGTTCTTGTGGCGGAAACGCTTACCCCCAAACCTTTGGCATAGTTTTCTCCAAGTAGCAGGGCGTTAAGTTTTTTAGGTAGTAGCAGTGCCACCGCCACCGCTACAATAATAATAGGTGCCATAACTCTCATATAGTTCCAAGTAACGGCACTCAGGCTACCCATAGTCCACACTACATACACTTTCAGAGCATCGGGGTTACTTATACTCTGCAATATATTAACCACAGCACCTGCAATTCCGCCAAACATCATACCCACTATCAGCAGACTTACAGTATCATTAACTTTAGTGGCGGTAAGCAGAACAAGAAACATTACAAATGCGGCACCTGCTATGGCGGCTGTTATCTGTGCCCAGCCGCTAAGTGCAAGCCATGCTGGTAGTGTTACATAACCAGCCGTAAGCACTAATACGGCAACACCAAGCCCTGCACCGGAGCTGATACCAAGCACATACGGACCTGCAAGCGGATTACGGAACAGTGTTTGCATAAGCAGACCCGATACTGCAAGTGCGGCACCGCAGAGTAGGGCGGTAAGGGCTTTTGGCAGCCTGTAGTCCATAATTATATGCTCTACAGAGATGCTTGCCTTGCCACTTAACACATCTTTTATCTGCTCAAGCGGTATGCTTACATCACCAAACACTACATCTAATGCAAATGCCACAATCAGCAGCACACCTAAAATTATGTATGTAACAAACGCTTTTCTCATTTATTTTGCAAAGTTACAATATTTTTGCAATGATTACTTGCTTCCCAACCAAATATCACTGCAGTGGTTGCAAAAATGTGGTGGTGTCTGACGGTAGAAGGGTGGGGTGAAATACTGTTATAAGGTCTTTTATCAGCAGGTTAGGGTGGACAACTCCGTTCTCCCAAAAATCATTGCCTCCTGTGGGGGTGCGGCGTTTGTTCTGGTTCCAAGCGTTCTTGTTTTTGAAAGCCTTGAACACCGATAGACGGCTGTCACGCTCAAGCAGTTCTGCGTAACTGTCAATGTCAAGTCCTACCCAAACATCGCAGTCACTGAAATTCTTTACCACATACTCAACCCCAAGAGGCAGACTGCCTGAAGTGCTGTCACCGGCAAATTTATAATTGCCCCCTGCATCGGTGAACAGTTGGCTCATAAAACTATTACCTGCCGGCATATACCAAGTGCCTTTAAATGTAAGTCCTGGAAGCACAACGGGCTTGTCTGTAGCACTTGATGCCAAATCCTTTAGCCTCAGATATTCAGATTCCACACTGCTGAATACAGAGTCTGCCGTAGTCTCCTTATTATAAAAGGTGGCAAAAAACTTAATCCACTCCGCACGTCCAAGCACATCGGGTTCAATCCACTCCACAGTGCCTATTACAGGTATCCCTGATTCTGTAAGTCTAAGTGTATGACTGTCTGTGTGGTTATAGGCTGTAACAAAAACTACATCGGGGTTAATAAGTAGTGTACGCTCATAATCTATTGAGAAACTGTCTCCTAAATCGTTGCAAGTGCCGTCTGCCACATTCTGCCTTACGGCGGGGCAGTATATAAGGTTAGATGAGCATACGCCTTTTATGCTCTCAGCCATACCTATGTTATCTATAAACGCCACCTGTGTGCAACTGCCTGCTGCCACATTTCTAACTAATTGATTTATAGTGTATTCTGCAAGTGTATCGCCTATGCTCCAAGGGTCAAGAACAACCGCTTTTTTATAATCTTTATAGTATTCTATGTAAAACCATTTGGCATATTTAGGGGTAAGAATGGAGTCTGGCTCCGCATCGGGTGCTGGATTGCCGCCTGAATTGGAGGTTCCGCCACCGCAACCGCATAAAAACAGAGCGATTAGCACAAAGAATATGTAAAAATTGTTACGCAATCAGTAAAAATAATTAACTTTGCAAAGTTACTAAAAATAGTGACACGCATTGCATGAAAATTACAGTATTAGGACCTGCTTACCCGTACAGGGGTGGAATTGCGGCATTTAATGACCGCCTTGCCATAGAGTTTATGGCAGAGGGGCATGATGTAAGTGTGGAGAATTTCTCACTGCAATATCCTGAATTTCTGTTCCCGGGTAAGACCCAATATAATCCGTCCGCCGCTCCGTCTGATGTGAAGATGGTACGCAGTGTAAACTCTGTAAATCCTTTTAATTGGCTTTCTGTGGGCAGGCGGATAAGGAATTCTGCCCCCGATGTTCTGATAGTACGCTACTGGATGCCGTTTATGGCACCTTGCCTTGGCACCATAATGCGTGAGGTTAAAAAGAACGGCAAGACAGAGATAGTGGCACTTGTGGATAATATAATTCCGCACGAGAGGCATTTTTATGACTCCATGCTGTCACGCTATTTTGTTAAGGCGGCAGACAGGTTTGTGGTGATGAGTGCCTCTGTAAGGGAGGAGCTGAATCAATTTACAGACAAGCCCTGTGAGTTGCAGCCACATCCTTTGTACGATATTTATGGCAGTAAAGTTACGCGTGCTGTGGCTTGCAAGGCTCTGAAACTTGACCCTGCATTTAAATATATTATGTTTTTTGGGTTTATAAGGGATTATAAGGGGCTTGACCTGCTTTTAGAGGCATACTCAAAAGGCGGTTTCCACTCAAAGGGTATAAAGCTTATAGTGGCTGGAGAGTTTTACGGCAACAGAAATAAGTATATGGAGTTGGCATCGGGTCTTGGTATTAAAGATAAAGTATTATGGCACAGTGATTTTATACCCGATGATGAGGTCAGATATTGGTTTTCTGCCGCCGATGTCATAGTTCAGCCATACAAGACAGCCACCCAAAGCGGAATAACTCAGATAGGGTATCATTTTGAGGTGCCTATGATTGTCACAAATGTGGGCGGTTTGGCTGAGATTGTACCGGACGGCAAGGCGGGATATGTGGTGGAACCAAATGCAGAAGATATTTGCAGTGCAATAGCCGATTATTATGAAAATCGTACTCCAGATGAATTCATTGAGGGCATAAAGGAACAAAAAAACAAGTACTCTTGGCACTCTATGACACAAGTTTTAAAGGGTGTTAAAAACTGAAGGATTCTCCTGACTTTTTTGTTTCAATACAGCCTAATTTTATTCGTCGCTTCGCTCCTCATGAAGATAGGCTGCATTGAAACCAACAATGAAAATATAAAATTTTCATTGTTTAAAAAACATTAACCAAGTTTCCAAAAACAAGTTTTTTGAACCTTGTTTACTGTTTTTTTTAAAAAAAGTCAGTTTTTTTCTTTGTAGGTATTGAAATTTGCACTATCTTTGCAGTCGCTTTTTGAGGTGTACCCCTCAAACGGTAGTTAAGAATTAAACAAAAACAGATACAGCGATGTCAAAAATTTGTCAAATCACCGGAAAGAAAGCCGTTATAGGCAATAACGTCTCTCACTCAAAACGCAGAACAAAGCGTAAATTTGATATTAATTTGTTCACTAGAAAATTCTATTGGGTAGAGCAGGACCAGTGGATTAGTTTGAATGTATCCGCTAACGGATTACGTATTATTAACAAGATGGGTCTTGATGCAGCCATTAAGCGTGCTGCAGAAAAGGGCTACCTATAATATATAGGAGGATAAGGCTATGGCAAAGAAAGCAAAAGGCAATAGGGTTCAGGTTATTCTTGAGTGCACAGAGCATAAGGATAGCGGTATGCCGGGTACATCACGTTATATTACCACTAAGAACCGTAAGAACACCCCGGAGCGTTTGGAGTTGATGAAGTACAACCCAATACTTAAGAAAATGACACTTCATAAAGAAATTAAATAATACCCCTAAGATATGGCAAAGAAAACAGTTGCAACATTGCAGAAAGGCGAAGGCCGTGCTTACGCCAAGGTTATTAAGATGGTAAAGTCACCTAAGACAGGTGCTTATATATTTGAAGAGGAGATGGTACTTAACGAGAAAGTAAAGGATTTTCTTGCAAAGTAACATTACCTGATATATGAAAAAATAAGGAGTTTGAATTTTTTTCAAACTCTTTTTTTTGTTTTTTTTACGAAAAAATTTGATTTAAGAAAAAAATATGCTATCTTTGTGATGTGGTTGTGAGGCTGTGTTTGTAATTTGATACCTTAAAAATTATATAAACCTATTTATTAACTCTTAAAAAATTATTTATTATGAAAAAACTTTTACTTTTTGTTGCTGCCGCTTTATTGGCAGTTAGTGCAAGCGCACAGATTCAGGTTAATGTAACTGTTCCTGCTAATACCCCTGCTTGCTTCTTCTATGGTGAGATGTCAGGTAATGCTTTTGCTCCAATGACAAAGGTTTCTGATACTCAGTATACAATTACATTCCCTGAGGCAACTACAATTGGTTGGGGATATAAGTTTGTTTGGGAGAATGGAAACTGGAATACATGTAATTCAGACCCTGCCGGTGATATTCAGATTGAACCAGTAGGTGGTATTATTGATGTTACTATTAATGCTTGGCAGACAGAACCGGGCACAGAGTATCATTATCTTTCATATACGGCTTGGCAGTTTAAATATGCTGGCAATGGATGGACTTGGGAAGATTTGACATCAGCAGGAAACAACAAATGGACTGCAACTATTGATTTTACAGGTTTTACCGGAGCTAACATAGGTAGTGATGATAATCCTATTAAGAAGGATTGGTTCTCTTCTGAAGAAATTACTATTGATCCAGCTCTTGTAGATGGTGATGCGGCAATTTTTACTATGACTGTTGTTAGTGATGAAGAAGTTACAATTAGTGTTTCTAAAACTACAGATGATCCTACTCTTGAGGTTGATGCAAAATCAGGCAATCAAACTATTTACAATACGGAGTTAAATATGTATCAAATTATTGATGCTAATGGTGCAGTGCTATATCAATTCAGATAATTGTAACATTAACTAATGAAAACCGCCCCATTTTTTTGAGGCGGGTTTTTTAATAAATTATGGGATTTTTCAGTTTTTTAAGATTGGCAGTACCGCAGGCATGAGGTCATTGTTTTCCTCTATTTTCAGCATCCTTATGTCTCTTACTGATTTTCCAAACCATTCAAATCGTCTTGCTATCTCTTGAATGGCAATAACACATGAAACGGCGTTTATGTCCGTACCCGTACCGAAATAAGTGCTGCCTTGCTTCCATTCAAATCCGAATTCACTCATGGCTTTTCTTATTTCGTCATAGGCTTTGTTGTACGGAATGCCGTAACTCTTCTCCAATTCGGAGATTGTCATATCAAAACATATTGCGTACATATCACACTTGTCTGAAATAATCAGGATCCGCCCTTTGGAAGAACACGTCACCGTCAGGCGTTTCTGCTGAAATTACTGTTCCGTTCAGTGAATTTTCTTCAACTGACAGAACTTTGCCCTTTGTCCATTCGGATTTGTGGGTCAAGTATGGCGAGACCATTATGTTGTCGCCTACCTTGAATAAAGTGATTGCCATGGTTTTGTTTTTTTGTTTCTGTTGCAAATATAGTCAAATTTTCTGAATTTTTTGGAAAATGCACTGAATTTTTTTTGCAAATTCACACACTTAATTGTATCTTCGCAGTTTGGAAAGATTTGTTCGCTCAAAATGACGGAATATTATGGGATTTTTCAGTTTTTTTAAGAAAGAGAGTACTGCAGAACAGAAGCAGGAGGAGCAGAAACAGGAGCAGCAGACACTGGAGAGTGGTGTAGCCAAGACCAAGGAGAGTGTGTTCTCTAAAATATCAAGGGCGGTAGTGGGCAAGAGCAAGGTGGATGATGAGGTTCTTGATAATCTTGAGGAGGCACTTGTTACATCAGATGTGGGCGTTGAGACCACATTGCGTATCATAGAGCGTATAGAGGCAAGGGTTGCTAAAGATAAGTATGTAAATACTGCCGAACTTAACTCTATACTGTGTGATGAGATAGTGGCACTGTTAAAGGAGAATGACACCCCTGATTACGGCAATATAGATATAGACACTACAGAGAATCCGTATGTAATTATGGTTGTGGGAGTTAACGGAGTAGGCAAGACCACTACAATAGGCAAACTTGCATATCAGTTTAAGAAAAGCGGCAAAAAGGTGGTGCTTGGTGCCGCCGATACTTTCCGTGCCGCCGCCATAGAGCAACTTGATGAGTGGGGAAATCGTGTGGGGTGTCCTGTAATAAAGCAGAAGATGGGTGCAGACCCTGCATCGGTGGCTTTTGACACACTGCAAAGTGCCAAGGCACAGAAAGCCGATGTGGTTATTATAGATACGGCAGGCAGACTTCATAACAAGATTAATCTGATGAATGAGCTTACCAAGATTAAGAATGTTATGAAAAAGGTTTGCCCCGATGCTCCAAATGAAATCCTGCTTGTGCTTGACGGCTCTACAGGGCAGAACGCATTTGAGCAGGCTAAGCAGTTCCAAGCCGCTACGCAGATTAACGCCCTTGCCATCACTAAACTTGACGGTACGGCAAAAGGTGGTGTGGTTATAGGAATTTCAGACCAATTTAAGATACCTGTAAAGTATATAGGACTTGGAGAGAAGATAAGCGATTTGCAACTATTTGATAGAGAAGCGTTTGTAAAGACACTGCTTAATGTATGATGTATAATGTATGATGTATGAAGAATGTTCTCTCTACGTCATGCTGAGTGAAACGAAGCATCTCACAATCATTAAGAGATCCTTCGCTAACGCTCAGGATGACGAAGGTAGAGGCTTAGGATGACGAAGGTAGAGGCTTAGGATGACGAGATGTGGCACTTTCAATTTTCAACTTTCAACTGAATAATGGTCATAGATTTCATAACATTAGGTTGTTCTAAGAATCTTGTTGATAGCGAGAAACTTACACGTCAGCTTGTAGAGGCTGGGCATACTGTATTCCATGATAGAGCAAAACTTACAGGTGAGGTTGTAATTATAAACACCTGTGGCTTTATAGGAGATGCCAAAGAACAGAGCATCAATGCCATATTGGCTGCGGCAGACCGCAAGACCAAAGGTTGGGTTAAGAGGGTGTATGTTATGGGCTGCCTATCGCAGAGGTATAAAAGAGAGCTGAAAAAAGAGATACCTGAGGTTGATAAGTTTTACGGTAAGTTTGATATAGCCAAGATAGTTAAGGATTTGGGTGGCAGATACAAACGTTCCATATCTCATGAGCGTTGCCTTACAACCCCTAAATACTATGCCTATCTAAAAATAGCGGAAGGCTGTAACAGAACATGCTCATACTGTGCCATACCCCTTATTACAGGTAGTTATAAGAGCCGTACCATAGAGGATATAAAGCGTGAGACAGAGTATCTTGTAAGTATAGGGGTAAGAGAGTTTCAGGTTTTGGCGCAAGACTTAACATATTATGGCAGAGATATTTACGGAGAGCCTAAAATTGCAGAACTTGTAAACACATTGGCAAAGGTAAAGGGAGTTAAGTGGTTAAGGCTGCATTACGCATATCCAACGCAGTTTCCGTATGACCTTCTTGATGCCATACGTGATAATAAGAATGTGTGCAAATACCTTGACATTGCATTGCAGCATATATCAGACGGTATGCTAAAGAAAATGAGGCGTGGAATAGACAAGGCAGGCACATACAAACTTATAAATGAGATTAGAAGCCGCGTTCCGGGTATATGCATACGCACCACTTTTATGGTGGGGCACCCAGGCGAGACGGAGGATGATTTCAGAGAGTTGTGTGATTTTGTGCGTGAAATGAAGTTTGAGCGTATGGGTGCGTTCAAATATAGTGAGGAGGAGGGTACCTATTCTGCTCTTAATTACACAGATGATATACCCGATGATGTAAAGCAGCACCGTCTTGACACCCTTATGCAGATACAGCAGGATGTCCAGATGGAAATAAATGCCGCAATGGTAGGCAAGACTGTTAAGGTTATAATAGACCGTCTGGAGGGAGACTATTATGTAGGCAGAACAGAATATGACTCACCCGATGTGGACCTTGAGGTGCTTATTCCTACATCGGGAGGCAAACTTAAATGCGGTTGTTTTTACAATGTCAAGATTACGGATTATGAGGAGTTTGACCTTTACGGCTTCGCCGTAAAAAGTTGACAGTTGACAGTGTTCCTCCTCGCCGTCATCCTGAGCGTTAGCGAAGGATCTCCTTTCCGTCATGCTGAGTGAAACGGAACGAAAAATTTTCTTTCCGTCATGCTGAGTGAAACGAAGCATCTCATAATGATTATGAATTAATTATGAACAATAAGGAACTTATCACAGAACTATCCAAGCGTTTAGGTGTAACGCAGAGGCAGGTGTCAGAGATGCTTGCGGTGTCAACGTCTGCATTGGTGAATAATGTAACGGAGACTCAAAGCGTAGTGTTTCAAGGGTTTGGGGCGTTTGAGTTGCGTAAAAAGAATGAAAAAACCCTGCTTAATCCAGCCACAGGAGAGAAAATGTTTATCCCTGCCAAGCAGACATTGGTTTTTAAACCCAGTGATACGTACAAGGGTAGGGTCAAGGGACTGTGAGGAGTAGCGAGGGCAGAAGCCAAACTTGTTTGGATTATGCCGAGTCACGACGAACATGGTTAAGGCGAAGCCTTAACAAAAGGGTCAAGGGTCAAGTAGAGTGGACAGTTGACAGTGGACAGTGAGGGTATTTTCACGTCATTTTGAGTGAAGCGTAGCGTAACGAAAAATCTCATAATGATTCTGAGATTACCTTCGGTCAGCAAGCAGTCTTCGCTAACGCTCCATCAAAATTAGGTAGCCTTGCGTCTATGTCAGTAGGTGCCACTGGAACTTGGTAATTAAATAAAAAAACAGAAAAGAGATGAAAAAGATTATCTACACAATGGGGGCGGCATTGGTAATGTTGGCTTCCGTATCATGCAAGAAGAATGATGCTGTAAAGGG
>JAZLHT010000021.1:0-12910 GCA_045616965.1 Candidatus Enterocola sp. | reverse complement strand
CAGTGAGTGAAGTATGTCTGCTTTGCCCCTACCATTCCGGCAAACTCAATAGCCTGCTCAAGTGAGAAATGAGAAAAGTGCGGCGTTTGCCTAAGTGCATCAACCACAAGAGTCTTGACACCATTTAGTTTATACATTTGGTCTTCAGGCATGGAACTTATATCTGTTAGGTATGCAAAATCCCCTATTCTATAACCTAATATGGACAATGTAGCGTGATAATAGTGAATAGGTGTAACCTTAACATCATCAATATAGAATGATTTATATGGACGGTGAATTGTGTGCAGGTCAATTTTAGGAATGCCTGGATAATTCTTACCATTAAAGCAGTATGGCATATTGCTTTTAATGACATCACACACCCTTCTCATAGCATATACAGGTATATTTTTGAACGGACGCAAATCATCCATACCGCCCACATGGTCATAATGCTCATGAGTAATAAGTACGGCATCTAATTTATCTACAGGGTGCAGCAGCATCTGTTGGCGGAAATCGGGTCCGCAGTCTATCAATATGTTTTTTCCGTTTACCTCTACTAACACCGATGCCCTGAGACGCTGGTCTTTTGGGTTTGTGCTGGTACACACCTCACACTTACAACCTATGTACGGCACTCCCGTAGATGTTCCCGTTCCTAAAAAAGTTATTCTCATATATTAATTATAATTATACGGATTTATATACCCTCATCCTTACGTCATCCTGAGCGTCCACCTCGTCATTACCTAACTGTCTGTAAACATCCTGTGCGATTTTTTTCGTCATCCTGAGCGAAGCGAAGGATCTCATAATGTTTAGTAGATGCTTCACTACGTTCAGCATGACGTACGAAAGCAATCCCTCATACGTCATACATCATACATCATACATTATTGACCCTTAACTCTTATTCTCCAATACTCAGGATACAGATTATTTGCCCTGTTGCCTAAGTTCTTAACCCACCCCATCGGGATACCATTAAACTTAATAAGTATGTAACCTTTTGTATCACAGTTTATTGCAATAGCCTCTTTTCTCAAATAACTCAAAGCGGTTGGTTTGTCAACTTCAACTGAAAGCGTTTTGTCTGCATCAATTATTTTTGACACGGCAAGAGCGTGAGCAGGAATCTCATCCCTACCCTTGTATGCACACACCTCTGTGCCACATTTCAGCGTACGGAAATTGGCTGCAAACCACGCATATATGTTGGCATCGGCAGACGGAACGGCAGACAAACTGTCACCCACTTTTATAAATTTGAATTTTTCAGCACTCTTAATATACGCTGATATGGCAGGGGGCTTTTCAAACTTGCCATCTTTTATCTTTACGCCCCTTGCACTTGTTGCTGTTTTCCGCATCGCCGCTATAAAGAACCCCTCCCCTAATGTCTTATGAAAATAAAAATGTTTCTGTTCCAGCACCTCAGCACCTAACTCCGATGCAATCCACTCCACATTATCCTCATCTTCGGCTCTATTGAAAGTACAGGTACTGTATATAAGCAGACCACCCTCTTTAAGGGCATTCCAAACATCTGTCAGAATGGAACGCTGACGCTCCGCACACATCTGCACCGCTTGCAGGCTCCAATCCTCAACCGCCTTAGGCTCTTTACGGAACATACCCTCACCTGAGCATGGAACATCTGTAACTATCAGGTCAAACATTGAGCCTACCTTGCCAAAATCTGACGGTTTATTGTTGGTTACAATGGTGTTTGCATTACCCCACTTTGTAAGATTCTCATTTAGAATATTTGCCCTCTGAGGCATTATCTCATTGCTTACAAGCAACGAATCAGGGGTAAGCAGCCCAGCCAAATGGGTGGATTTACCGCCAGGTGCGGCACAAAGGTCAAGTGCATACACCTTTCCGCCTACATATTTTTTTACATACTGCTCCAAATACATACTTGATGCCTCCTGCACATAATACGCACCGGCATGCAGCATCGGGTCAAGTGTAAACTCATGTCTCTTAGGCAATGTGTAACCTGTACCACAATATGGGACAAGCCCAGCATCTTTCAATATATCCAAATTTGAGGCTTCAACCTTACTGTTCACACGCACCGATGTGGTTGCAGGCAACTGCAACGCCCTTTCAAACTCCGGATACTCCTCACCCAGAATCCCCTGCATCTGTAATATGAAATCGTTAGGAATTATCAAAATTACAATATTACCCAATGACCTTGTTTTCTACCACCTTCACGCTTAATAACTCCCATTTGTTGAAGAGCAGACAATTCAGTCTTAATTGTTCTTTGTGCAACTGGAATCTTTTGGGCAACCTTTTGGGCAATCTTTTGGGAAGTTATGGTATTATCTTCTTCTATCACTGAGAGTATAATCTTCTGTCTTTCAGTCAGTTCTTTTGGGCAATCTTTTGGGCAATCTTTTGGGCAATTCCCATTACGCCAGAATGTAATTGTTACATCAAAATTTGTTACAGACCATTCAGGTTCCGCTATGCCGTAATCTTTACAAATTTGCACAATTCGCTGAACTCCAGTACCCCAACGCTCAAGATATGCTGTCTGATACAACACTTGAGCAATTGATTTGTTGCGTGGGTATGACTTGTGTGGTTCCTTTATCTTTTCTACAGGGATTTCAGGAGGCAAACAACCAGGATTGCTAATTTCTACTCTGTCATCAAAAATAGCAAGGGTTACATTACCAATGGTCTGTTCAATCTGACGATGACATAATGCGTTAATTAGTGCCTCTCGCATGGCTTCTATAGGTAACTCAAGTCTCTCTTCCCTCAACAAACCAACAACCTCACCACTTATCTTTAAGTTGTTCATTAGAAAAGTGATGCCGGCATCAAGCATATTGAAAAAATTACCTGCTTCAAACTTACTGTCAACAAAGATATTCTTTGTTTTACCTCTAAAGCAAGCCATAGCAAGTTCAATTTGAGGATAATCCTTAATCTTTTTGGCAAAAAGTGCTACAGCCGCATTCGTAAGATTCCCGTCTTTAAGCAAATCCAACCTATCAAGTAGTTGTTCAAGATTGTCCTCCTTTGCAGAGGCATGTATTCGCCCATTATTGATTCCATTTCCTACAACTCTACGAATAAGGGACTCATCAATATCTTCTAATGTGTATGAGTTTGCTATCTGAGCATCCCAACGATATTTTTCCGGATTACGCTGACGGAGACGTTCCTCATACATTGATTGTGGCATTTGCATTGTTGTACTCTCTAACTTATAGAACGGCTTACCATCATAAACGTATGGAGCATTTCCGTATTGTGTTTTATCAGCGTGCAGAATAATGAGTTGATTGCCTTTTGTACCATTTATTTCAACGTACTCTACTGGCACATCAACACAAGGCTCCAATTTTCTAATGGCACGTGCAATTTCCTGACGTGTACCATCATTTACTTGTTGCCCTACTATTTTCATCGATGTTGGTGTAACTCCTATTATCACATACCCACCATCACTATTGAGCATTGCACAAAAAGAGTGCATAGCATCATTTAACTCAGCTGTGGATTTTTTCAGTTCCAATGTGCGAGTCTCATCACCTGATATAAGTTTCTGTATCTCTTCTAATGTCATACACGCAAGATTCTCACCACAAATGTAAGACTTTAACTGCAATTTTACAAGATTTAATATTTTTTTTGCAATAGTAAGAATAAATTTTTAATTTTGTAGCGTAATCCTACGCCGATGGGTGTCTGTTTTGCACACTAGTGGTAGGGGTTACAGACATATTAAAGGCGTTTATTGACGCTCTGTTCTGACGGCAACAGTCAGGTTTCACGCTTTTTTGTGTCAGCATTACAAAAATAGCCTTAAAATGAAGAATTCCCTAATACAACATATTAAACGAATATTTGAAACACTTGAAATTCAAACCGAATATTCTGTATTTGATATCAACATTGACACGCTGCCTGAATGGATGCAGAACATTGAATTAACCCATGAATTTATAATATGTTGCAATGCTAATTTTGAAAAAGACAAGTTACAAGAATTTATTCATAAAGACATATTCAAAGCGAACAATTGGTACTATTGGTTCGAAGGAGAAACGAGAAAAGATGCAGAGCAACAACCCGACAATATTATTGTTGAGCTATTGCCTTCCCATCCACGAGAAAGCCTTAAAACAACAACAAGGCTGCCATCATGGCTTGATAATTTTATATTTGATACACTACGAGCCGAATACGCACCTGATTTTAAAAGATTTGAATATAATCTTAATCTTTCATATGAAGAAAATTTGAAATATTTAGGAACTTATTTTCCAAGAAGTTACGCCGAAACATTTTGCATTTTTGATAATATTTTCACCAACGATTTAATAAAATCCAAGTATGTTCGATTGACCGAAGTAAACATCCTTTCTGTCGGTTGTGGTACAGGCGGAGACATTATGGGCATACTTACAATTCTCAACAAGCATTTTTCATCAATAAAAAAAGTGAATGTGATTGCGGTTGATGGGAATGAGGATGCTCTCAACATATTATCTCAAATTATACAACAATTCATTAGCCAATTCAACAAAAACATAGTTATCACCACCAAACAGGTTGTATTCGACAGAATAGACTTAATTGACATAACGGATTCTTTCAACTTCATTATCACATCTAAAATGATTAATGAAATCATCCGTATAGGGAATGGTCGCTTGGATAATTCGTATTATGATTTTGTTCAAGCCTTTTCGCCTACGCTGAAGGAGGAAGGATTCATGTTATTATTGGATGTAACTACTAAAGTAGCATTGTCTGGGTTTTGTCCAATTCTTTTGAATAGGCAGGTTAATCAGTTTTTACACGAACATCCAGATCTTGTTTCTATTATTCCGATTCCCTGCACAAATAAAGACAATTGCCAAACTCAATGTTTCTCTCAAAAAGAATTTACTATCACACATTCAAAATGTTCAAGTGATAAAAGCCGTGTGACATATCGAATAATAGTAAAAAAAACATTTTCAAAAGGTTTGTTGTTAAGACAAGAGAACATACAGTATCAAATAAATGAGAACAGTGAGAATCGATATTGCGGACAGGGAACTGTTGTAGTAGACGGCTTTTATTTGCCAAATATAACCAATAAAAAGGCTTTAACTATTGATGATACAAATGAGAAGAACGCATCAAAACCACCAGCATCCACAACAAGATTAGAGCCAACGGTTGATAACATTCCACAAAATGCAGGTTCTGATAACCAACAATTCAAGAATATTGAAGAAGCATATATTATTGACACCAATGCATTCATATATTCACCGAACATAATAGATAAGATAGCAGAAAATTTTCCAATATTTGTTTCGGCAAAAGTGGTTGATGAGCTTGATCATCGTAAAGATGTCACATCTGGCAACGACAAGAAAAAAGTTCAGAAGGCATTAAGATCTATAAATATAGCCATTTCTAGTGGCCGAGTACAAACCGCCACTTCCGATGTCAGATTGTTACCAGCCGATTTTGACCATCGTTCTCCAGACAACCTCATTCTGTCTGTTGTTTTAAAAGTAAAAAAAATGGGCTACACCCCCATTTTAGTTACCTCAGACAATGGATTTCAAGCAAAAGCTAAAACATTAAAAATCAAAACCACAACCTATACAAGAGTTAAATCAAAATTATAAATATCATGCCTAGAAATTTTTTTATACAAGAGTCTCAACTAGATGACTATCAACAAAGAGTGATAAATAGCACACACTCTAATCTTGTGGTTAAAGGATGTGCCGGAAGTGGGAAATCCATTCTTGCTTTATGGAAGGCAAAACAGATTCAAGACAGCAATAGGGGGTCATTTCTCTTCATTGTAAAAATGAATTCTCTAAAACAATATATGCATGACGGCATAAATCAAGTGGGTATTAATGAAACAAATGTAGAAACATTCAACAGATGTTTTCACTGGCACAGAGGAGAAGACGGTCGTCCAATTCGCGACGACTGGCAAAAGGGACATTTTGATTATATACTTGTAGACGAAGCTCAAGACTTATCAATTGAAGACATTTTGTTCTTAAGAACGCAGGCAAATAACGTGTTTTTTTATGGAGATTCAGCACAACAATTATTACCTAATGGAGCAAGAATGGAAACCATTGCGGACAGATTGGTCATTCCATTACGGGAACTGACATTCAACTATAGGTTGCCAAAAAAGATTGCACGTGTTGCTGCCATTATAAACTCTGAAAACGATGAATTGGAAACAAGGTGTATTAATGAGGGCACAGAAAAACCATTTGTATTTCAATACAATTCGTTTGAAGAAGAATTAGATGCTATAATGACAATTGTGAAAAATAGAAGATTAGACGATGTAGGGATTTTCTATAGAAATGATGCAGATGTAGAACGTGCATATAATTATTTTCGCAATCACAATTTTAATGTTGAAGCACGATTCTTCGGAGGAAAAGTTGATGATTTGAATTTTAATTCTACAAATCCAAAGATTCTTAACTACTACAATTCAAAAGGCTTGCAATTTGAGGTGGTTTTTATGCCTAATTTTTCAGACAGAGGGCAAGTAAACTCAACAAATGACAGAAACGCACTTTACGTGGCGATTACGCGTACCTATCAATCTCTTTATATTTTACATTCTGGAAATCTTTCAAGTTTCTTTGACGATGTTCCAACCGATTTATACAAAACACAATTAAGCCAAACTGAAGAATTATGATTCCTGAAAAATTGTATATACCAACATCCACGCTCAACTTCAATAACATAATGTCGAGCGAGTCCATTTCGCCTGCTGCATTTTATACCAACAGAAGATTTGGTTATAAACGTTTTGAAAAAGTTGACCCTAACAACCTTGACAATCTCATTTTGTTGTATGACAAATATCCTGTATTTGACATAAATGATCAAGAATTGGAGAGCTATCCCTTGGTAATAGAGATTGACACACAATTGCTTCCAGAAGATAGCATACAAGAAAACAATGGCTTTTATTGCACACCGATTACAATATATTTAAATCCTTTTTCAACTCGGATTATATTTAGAACAGATGCAGAACTAATAACAACACTCTCTAAATCTGAACCAAGCATTGAAAGTAAGTTAGTACCATTGTACCAAAATCAATTTGTCGCATTATCTGATAAAATTGAAACATTTGATTGGCATCCAATAACTATTAATGATTTATCTGATTATAACAACATTGCTGTTTCTTTTGACATTGCAATTAACAAACTAAAAGGAATGTTATATGGTTATTTGCTTGGAGCCAATGAATCTTCTTCAAAAGAGATAGTTTCCCTAAAAAGAATGTTAAAGGAACTCCGCAATGTGTTGTCTGCCGTATTGACAAGTCCCGATGGTCGAGCCACGCAATTTCAAAAGCAGCAATTGGATAATCTTTATGCAGGCATAAATCAAGTTTTATATACGCTTAGTGGAGTTGATCAGCGTATTGACGAAATGATAGCTGAAAAAATTGAGAAATATCAATCCCCGAAATTTGTTGAAATACTTAAAGGAGAAGGGGTTTATCAGGAATGGTTTAAAAGGCAAATTTCACAATTAAAACTTCGTCACCATCAAATAACGCCTTTCGATCTGTCATACCAATCAACAGATAAGTTCTCTAAACTTGACGGGTATATTGACAATATCGAAAGAGTGATTCAACAATATGGTGTCAAGTCAAAACTTGAAATATCAAAAATTCCTGTCATTCAAAATCGACGAATTGGCGAAGTGCCAGAGCAAAAGGAATTCCTTTCTACACTCTTTAATGAATATATGGATGAGGTATGGAACGGGACGGAGTTTTTGTCGTCACGATACGAGTTCGCCAAGGTCGGAGGAAAGCTTTTCAAAGAAAGTTCTGGCGATAACTGGGATAACAGTCCTGCAAGAACTTACATCAACTCATTGCTGAAAAACTTGAATGAATACACCGAGCTTGACATAAATAGTACCGAATCTGATATATTGAAATCGTTTGCCGCTTTCTGTCAAAAGGGAGAAGGCGACATTGACAAACTGAGAGACTACCTTATTTCAAATAGCATTGGCGATTTTTGCATTGCATTTGCTCTTTGGGGGCTCATATTCGGTTTCGCAGAAATGCCCAAAACGCTGACAAATGACTTGTTCGAAGATAAAGACGGGCAATATGTCTCTGATTGTTACAAATTCATTCACAAGCAATTACATAACATTGAATTGGAAGGCATATTAGATATGGGTTCAAAGAGAAACGAAAAGTCTATTGTTAAGATTGCCTCACTAGATCAAGAAGTTACAACCATTCCTGAAAAGCTCAAATTGATGTTTAATTGTGATGCGTTTAAAAAATTATCTTCTGCGGCACAAGAATATTTCAAAAAAGAATCTTTAGCCCTGTATCAAGGAAAAATTGACGACCCTTACATTGAATTACTGAAAAAGCTCGAGTATTCAAAATCAAAAACCAATTGGAACAATGCAGTCAAAACACTGATGCCAAAAACAAAAAAAACGACAAAGAATAATAATCAAAAAACGTTACCTCTATTCTCCACGACTTCGACTGGTAATTTTTTGAATGATTTTGATTTCCTACAAAGCAACGAAGAATTCAGAAGTCTTGTTTCTGCTATCAAGGATTGGGAAAATGATTTAAAATGGTTTATTGTTGCTCATAATCCAAACCATATAGATTACAAGTACTATGAAGACAAGCCAACAGATAACGAGTCTGTCATTAAACAATTTATTTTCCTAAAGAAAGAGAAGTATAAATGTACTGAAAGTTTTTTGCGGAAAACATACTTAAAATAACAAATATATGTGTAAAAAAAGGCAGAAGCATATTTCATTCTTGCTTGGAGCTGGGTTTTCAGTGCCAGCAGGGTTGCCAATGGCGAGGGATTTGTGGACATTCATAGTAAGCCGTTTTTATAAACAGCTTAAATATGAGTTTGAATCTGAAGATGTAATGCAAAAAAGTTATACAGACTGGTGGTTGTTCCCATTTTGGAAAATATTGAAAACGTACCCGAATGAAGTTGAGATTAATTATGAGGATTTTTATGATAAACTAATGGCGGAAAAAAAAGAAAATGTTTGCAGAAATTGTTTACACCAATTCATAAAAGAAAACACTTATACTTACTGGAAAAGAGAATTTGATTCATCATTCGTTGACAATCAATTTGAGCAATGGTATCAACAATTATCTCAATACTATCCCCAGACAGTTGAGATAGCTATTAGCAATATTCAAGACGAGATTAAGAACGTCCTATCATGTATAAAAGATCTTCAAGAGTATGATTCTTTTATAAATATTCTCAAAGAATATATCAACCATGGATATTATGTTGATATTTTCTCATTAAACCATGATTTACTGGTAGAAAGACTATCTGAAAAAAAATTGAAAAATATTGTATTTGATGGTTTTGACTATAGTAAACCTCAAACTATCGGTAAACATGTTTTTTTTACTGAATGTATCGAAGCATACCAGAAATCATATATTTGTCTTTACAAGTTACATGGTAGCATAGATCTATATAAATATACTAATGATACTGGAGGGCATTATGCAAAGGTTGAAAATGGAAATCAATTTATGATGAGCAATGAGAATATTTTTGATATTCTACCATATTATTTGACTGGAGCTACATCAAAAATCAAAGAATATAACAATAAACATATTGAACAGCTTTTATCTATTTTTGCAAAACAATTAAAAACAGCAGAAAATTTAGTTGTTATTGGTTATTCTGGGAACGATGAGGGGATCAATTCTTATATCTATGATAATTATAAGCAATGGGATAAAGCAATCATAGTATCTCCTAATGCAGATAAACACATTTACACAAATAAAAAAGGTGCAAAGGCATTAAAGAAAGGTATTTCTGAAATTCAACTGCAAGATTTCAATATTAGTTAATATTTTATATGTTCGAAAAAACAAACATACATACAATTGATGGTCAGCACGTTGAAGCTCTTGCTCCTGTTGTCATTTCGGCTTCACGAAGTACCGACATACCTGCTTTTTATGCAGAATGGTTCATTAAAAGGTTAAAAGCTGGTTACTGCGTGTGGTATAATCCTTTCAATAGGCAGAAGACTTACGTGTCGTTCAAAAATTGCAAAGTGGTGGTATTTTGGACAAAAAATCCTGCACCAATCATCCCGCTTCTGCACGAATTGGATGAGAGAGGCATTCATTACTATTTTCAGTTTACATTGAATGACTATGAAAAGGAAGGATTTGAACCAAATGTACCAGCTATCCAACAACGAATAGACACATTCAAAGAATTATCTTCAAAAATAGGAAAAGAAAGAGTCATCTGGCGTTTTGATCCGTTAATTGTTACTCCGCAGCTATCTCCCCGCGACCTACTTATAAAAATTTGGAACGTTGGGAATCAACTCAAAGGTTTCACTAACAAATTGGTCTTTAGTTTTATTGACATCAATGGTTATCGTAAAGTGCAGAATAATCTGGTAAAAGAAACTAATATGTTCAGCAAGGGGTCTATTAAAGAAGCCGAATTTTCCCAAAACCAAATGAATGAAATCGCAGACGGATTGGCTAAATGCCGTGACCGCTGGAAATCTGAAGGCTGGAATATTTCACTTGCCACCTGTGGAGAACAAATAGACCTTGACACATACGGTATTGAGCATAATCGCTGTATTGATGGCGAATTGATGAAACAACTATGGAGCAATGACAAGGATTTGCTTTACTATCTGAATTATGGAGAGTTACCCGATAAAAGTTCATTATTTAGTGTTGAATTTAGTCGTCCAGAACTATCAACCCTGAAAATGAAAGATAAAGGTCAACGCAAATTGTGTGGCTGTATGGTTAGCAAAGACATTGGTATGTATAATACCTGCCGACATTTGTGTGTCTATTGTTATGCCAACACCTCTAAAGAATCGGTTTTAAAGAATAAAAGCAAACACAATGACTACAGTGAAAGCATAATAGAGTAATACTCTCTCAAACAAAAGAGTTTCTATCATGGATAAAAAGCAAGTTATAAATATTGTTAAAGACTACAAGAATGCACTTGCAGGATTGTTTCCTGTCTATAGTGTGTATTTGTTTGGGTCTTACAGCAAAGGTACTGCTAAAAGTGATAGCGACATAGATGTTGCCGTGGTAGTGACAAAACTTGACACAGACTGGCTTTCTGCATCTTCTAAATTATGGCAAGCCACATGGGATGTAAATAACCTAATTGAGCCTGTCTTACTTGAACAATGCAATCCATCACCTCTATATGAAGATGTTATGAGAACAGGTATCGCAGTCTGACTTATTTTGTATTTTTTAGATGAATAGCGGAATCTCAATGTGAGGTTCCGCTTTATTATACTTAAAAAGCGAATTTATCGCTAACACAAAACAACCATAAAAGTAAAATATTTAATAAAAAATGCAGTATTTTTGCATTAAATATTAAATTTTTTACTACATTTGCAGGAAATATATGAATTATGTACAATGTAATGCGTAAAATAGGAAATGTTCCATTGTCGGCTGAGTCTGTTGCATCATATTATACGCAGTGTAGTAGCAAAAGCCATAAGGTCAGTTCTTTGGAGCAGTCTGGCAAGATTATAAGGTTAAAGCGTGGCTTGTATGTACCCAATCCTGAGTACTCCGGAGTTCCTTTGTGTATGGAGCTTATTGCAAATCATTTATGCCAGCCATCGTATGTGTCGTTGCAGTCTGCATTGAGGTTTTACGGGCTTATTCCGGAAAGAGTTTATAACACCACCTCTGTCACCACTAAGGTCAGTCGCACCTACACCAATAAGCTTGGAACATTTACATATACGCATTGTAACGCAGAGTGTTATTATATTGGCATTGTGCAACAGCATTATAATGATTCAACATTTTTAATTGCAACACCAGAAAAGGCATTATGTGACCTTATTAGCACCACTAAGGGGCTTAATCTAAGGTATAAAAATGAAACTTATCAGTGGTTGGAAGAGGACATCAAGTTTGATATGGACAGCCTGAAGGATTTGGATGTATCAATATTTCAGCAATATCTGCAAGTTGGACTGAAGAAACCTGCAATAGAGCAACTGATTAAACTTATAACAAGATGAATTTGTTTGTATGTTAAAGGAACGGTTGGCAAAAACAGACATCAATTCTGTAAAGGCGGATGTTTTGCCATTTGTAGAAAACATTAAGGAACTTGACTTTTGGTCAAACGACTACTTTTTACAGTTGGCTGACAAAATTATATATCAACATTAAGTATTTATTTGTACAGCAAAAATATGCACGGAACTTTTTCAAGTTGCGGTACGCTCTTACGCCATTCAGAGATGGTTTTGGTGCGTATGTTCTCATTTGGCGTTGTAATGCCGTAGGCTATGCACAGTTTGGTTGAAGGCTGGCACCAACTGAGCAGTTGCTCCACTAATTTAGTGTTTCTGTAAGGGGTCTCAATAAAAATCTGTGTCTGATTTTCAGCGTATATGCGGCTTTCCATCTTCTTGACCGCCTTCTGACGCTCTGCCGTATCTATGGGCAAGTAACCTAAAAATGCAAAACTTTGCCCGTTGAACCCCGATGCTATAACAGAGAGCAATATAGATGACGGTCCTACAAGCGGAACCACCTTATAACCACGCTTTTGTGCTATTGCCACCACATCTGCCCCAGGGTCTGCCACAGCAGGGCAACCTGCCTCAGAAATAACCCCCATATCAAACCCACCCTCCATAGGCTCCAAATAAGACGCTATAGAGGTGGCATCAGTGTGCTGATTAAGAGTATAAAAAGTGAGAGTGTCAATATCTATCCCCTTGTCAACCAACTTAATAAAACGCCTTGCAGTACGCACGTCCTCCACTATAAAATGCTTTATAGAACGTATTACAT
>JAZLHT010000020.1:0-8980 GCA_045616965.1 Candidatus Enterocola sp. | reverse complement strand
AGAGACCACATCTCTTAGGAACGTTCAAATAAAGACTGCTGATAATGAAATAGCGTATATGGTAAGCTATGATTTTACAGAGAATAAGAGCTATTGGTTCTCGATCGACCGTTTTGACGGACAGGTGCTAAAGTATAGACTTACAGCCAGATCTGTAAGATATGATTCATTAAATACATGGACGGTAAATGATTATCTGCAACGTGAGTTTGTAGGTATGAAGGAAATAACAACTAAGGGAGAGGAGCTTACAGTTCATGTGGTTATGAATCCTGACGAATTTGTTACAGCAAAGAATCCTCACGAAAGGCTTAATAATACTGAACTAAGGGAGTTTATTGATGTTCAGACAGAACGAGGCAGATCTGGTCTAAACAGTTATAAACTGGAGTATCAAAAAAGGTTTGCCGGTCCTTTTGGTTCGTTTATTTTGGCTCTTATAGGTGTGTGTGTGGCATCTAAAAAAGTGAGAGGCGGGACCGGCTTTCACATGTTTGTGGGTC
The DNA here is from genome assembly GCA_045616965.1 of Candidatus Enterocola sp. Classification (GTDB taxonomy): domain Bacteria; phylum Bacteroidota; class Bacteroidia; order Bacteroidales; family Paludibacteraceae; genus Enterocola. Next base: position 8,477 of record JAZLHT010000020.1, on the reverse strand, counting down.
TCGCCCTCAGTCTTGTTTATATACTCTGTACGTTATTGTCGTCAATATTTACCGTGCAGGCAGGATGGAATCCGTTTTTTGCTATATGGATGCCTAATTTTGTGTTTTTTTGCGTTGGTGTAGTACTCTATTTTAAGGCACAGAAATAGTTACTTGCGTTTATATGCCGGAGTGTCCAAATCGTCAAAAGAATCGTTTATTCCTGACCAATCTCCAAAAGATATTGTCTCAATATTTTCTATTGCAGGTTCTTCTTTATTTTCTTTTGGCAATTCTTCCGGAGCACCTTCTTCTACCTCTTCTGTTTTTTCCACATTAGGTGTCTCTGTCGGTTTATTCTCTATGGGGTTTTCTTTTCTTTTATATCCATAATACTCTGTCCTTAACACACCTGTGTCTGATAAGTCTGTAACCTCATTTAAATCGAATCCTGTGGCTATAATGGTAATCTTTACAGACTTTTCAAGGTCATCCATATAGGTGCCTCCCCATATAACCTCTTCTTCTCTGTCGTGGTCTATAGACTCAATAAATTGAGATATTTCTCCTAATTCTTTCATTGTAAGTTTATGCTCTTTTGACGTATAAACATACATAAGAATTCTAGTGGCTTGCTTAATATTGTTATTTTTAAGCAATGGAGTTGATAAGGCGTCTTGCAGTGCGTCTTGTATTCTGTTCTCACCATCGGCTATTCCACTGTTCATTATTGCTACGCCACTGTTTTTGAGAATGGAGTTTACGTCGGCAAAGTCTATGTTAATAATCTCTCCTCTCAATGTAATCATCTCCGCTATTCCTTTTGCCGCTTCAGACAAGACTTCATTTGCCTTGCAAAAAGCCGCGTCCAGTGTCATTTCTTGATAATCAAATAGTTTTTCGTTGCTTATTATAAGTAAGGAATCTACATGTTTGCTCATTTCAGACACACCTTCCATTGCTTTGGTTATTCTGTGTCCTAACTCCATTTTGAATGGTATGGTGACAATGCCTATTGTAAGAATATCCATCTCTTTGGCAATGCGAGCTACTACTGGAGCCGCACCTGTGCCTGTGCCACCTCCCATACCAGCTGTAACAAAAACCATCTTGGTCCCGTCACTCAGTAGTTCTTTTATAGCTTCCTCGCTCTCCATTGCGGCAGCCCTGCCTTGTTCTGGTTTACCTCCGCAACCAAGTCCGCCGGTAAGGTTTTCGCCTAATTGTATTTTTGTAGGCACTGGTGATATGCTCAAATCCTGAATATCGGAATTACATACTGCAAAGGATACATTGTGTATTCCTTCTTTATACATGTGATTTACAGCGTTGCTTCCGCCGCCGCCTACACCAATTACTTTAATTACTCTGTTAATCTCTTTTGGAAATGCGAAATCTATCATAAGCTTTGTCTTTTAGTTAATATTATTTAGTGGTTTCAAATTCTTCTTCATCAGTAGTGTCAAAAAGCTTCCCTGTGGTGTCAGTTCCTTTTTTGATAAATTTGTTAATGGCCTGTCTGAGTTTCGAATCAGTTTTTTCTATGAGTATGTTACAAGGAGAGTCTGCAAACTCAATCAATGATGCAATAGATGCATACTGAGGTCCGTCAAACAGGGATTCTTCAGTTTTCACAATTTTAGTGCTAAGACCTGTGTGGTTATGAATGTATTTTTCCATTTGCTGTAGCATAGAACCTCCGCCAGCAAGGATTATTGAATGCTCAAGATTTGAGTTCCAATGATTCTTTTGTATAGGGTCAATGATATACTTGAACAGGTCATCAACTCTAGATGATATAATTTCAGACAATTCGCTAAGCCGTATGGTTTTATCACCGCCCAGTCCTATAAGTTTGTCTGTTTCTGAAAGGTGAAACGCTTTGCCTAATTTTTTCTTTAGAGTTTCTGCCAATCCGTAATCGTAGTTGAATTTGTCTTGCAGATCCATTGTAATATGCTTGCTTCCGGCAGGAATAACTCTTTCAAAAGTTATTTCTCCATTGTCTATGAATGAGAACCCGATGGTTGAATGTCCGAAATCTATCACAAGGCAACCTTTCTCACGCTCTTCTTTTGTTGCATATTTTGCCGCTATGAGTCCTGTGTTGCTCACAGTTGGGAATATGATGTTTATTTTCTTTGATTGAAATTTCTTTTTAATCCACTCTTTTTGCTCGGCATTGGCGTTGCAATCCTGAAATATGACATAGCATTGGTTTATATTCCTTATGTTGGTGGCGTTCTCTAATTTTTGTATCATTGTCCTTATTTGGTACGCCATCTTGTCTTTGTCCATGATTTTCCCTTTGTAAATGATGTTGCCGTCAGATGGCTCCTTTTCAATATAGACAAATTCCACTCCAGAGTCATTCTTTTTGGCAACGGCACCTACGTTCTTGTGGCTGCCCAAATCTATTGCCGCTACATAAAATTCATTCATATTCTGTTACCTTTCTGCAAAAAATTATATTATTGTATCTTAAATCAACCTGGTTGTATTTGTTGCTCCATAAATGTGCCGGATATTGGCTGTATAAAGCCTCCATTTGCCTAAATTTGGTGATATAGTCACTAAAATCCCTAAGAACCAATGCTTTAGCTCCTATTTTTGTAATAAGTTCCACATTGCCGTTCTTTCTGATATTTATCTGACCTATATGGTTTCTCCAGAATTCGTCACCTTGCAAGTACTCTATAAAATCGTATATTTTGCCTTTTGCGTCATCTTGTTTCACGTATCCTGTCACAATAGGCAGCATAACGGTGAAATTTTTAGATATTGGCATAATGCAGCGGTCGCTGTCCACGTAGTAACTGTCTTTTGACGATAATACTCTGTAAACTGGCATTCTTTGGGTTATGTTTATTATTGCAATGCCAAAATTGTTTACATAGCATTCGGCGGTGCGGATTACATTTATACTCTGCACGCATTTTTCCAGTTTGTCTGAATGTTTGAAATCTACAGGTTTGCCTATCGGATTAAGACCTTTTGACTGAATATAGAGAAAAACATCACTTTCATCTATAAATGAGTACTTGTCTTTGTCTAAAATGTTTATCTCAACATCGCGGCAAATGGTCTTTTCTTTCCATTTTTCTGACATAATCAAAGCATAAATTGAGTACCCCGATAATGTCAGTACTATCAGCGCAATCCCTGTAATCTGCAATATTTTCAGAATTTTCTCTTTCATTTTATTTGCTTTGCAGGTAATTCTCAATGTCAGATACATACCTGTCTATATTGCCGGCACCCAAAGTCACTAATATGTCAAAATTGTGATTTTCAAGCTCTTTCACTATATTCTCCTTTGCACACAACGTCTTTTTTTTGTTCTTGATTTTTTTTAGTATTGTCTCTGATGTTACACCCTTAATAGGCAATTCTCTTGCAGGATAGATATCTGTAAGTATTATATCGTCGGCCTTATCAAGGCTTACTGCAAAATCTGCCGCAAAATCTCTTGTCCTGCTATAAAGGTGTGGCTGGAACACTACACATAGCCTTTTATTAGGATATAAATCTTTAATTGAAGATAATGAAGCTTTTATCTCATTAGGGTGGTGTGCGTAATCGTCTATGTATATTACTTTATCATTTTTCACCCTGATGTCAAATCTGCGTTTTGTGCCTTTAAATGATTTAATGCTTTCCTTAATAAGTGCGTCGCTTACATTATTAAGGTGTGCGATAGCCATTGCCGCCACTGCGTTCTCTATATTTATTTTAACTGGAACTCCCAATTCCACTCCCTTTATATTTATATCTGGTCCGTTAAAGTCAAATATTATGGTTCCATTGGCTGTTTTTATCTCAGACGCATAAAAATCAGCAGTGTTGTCATCTAAAGAATAGGTTAATATTTTCACGCTATCTACTGTGTCCGGTTTAAGGTCTATCCCTTTTTTCATTAGGAGTGTGCCGTTTGGTTTAATTAAGTGTGTAAATTCTGCGAATGCCTTTAACATCTCTTCTTTAGTGCCGTAAATATCAAGATGATCAGGGTCTGTTGCAGTAATTACGGCTATGTATGGGTTTAATGTTAAGAAAGAACGGTCAAACTCATCGGCCTCCGCCACTACAAGGTCGCTTGTAGGGCTTACAAGCAGATTGCTTTTAAAATTATTTGAAATTCCGCCAATGAAAGCGTTCACTCCTATTTTTGAATTGTTTATTATGTGTGCGATGAGTGTTGAGACGGTGGTTTTTCCGTGAGTGCCCGCAACACATATCGCTTTTTTATCTTTAGTAACCACCCCTAATACTTCGGAACGTTTTAGGACATTAAAACCGCCTTGCCTAAAAAAATTCAATTCTTTCATATCGTTAGGAATGGCCGGTGTATAGATTATTGTGGTTTTTTCACTATCCATATATTTTACAGGGATACTGCTTACATTGTCATTGTAGTGAATTTCCATACCTTCTGATTCAAGTTTCTCTGTAAGTGGTGATTTGGTAAGGTCATAACCCCCTACATTATCGCCTGTGATCTTAAAGTATCTTGCTAACGCGCTCATGCCTATGCCACCTATACCTAAGAAGAAATAATTCATAGGTGATTTCTTTTTGGTTGATTGCGTTTTTTGAGTTGGGGTGTTGGTTGGAACGATACCTACGATGTTCAAAATTTCATTGGCAATATTTATGGTTGCATTTGGTTTGGCAAGAGTCAGAATGTTTTTTCTTAATGATTCCAAGGCGGCGTTGTCTTGCACTAATTTAACCGCTTCTTTTACAAGTTTATCAGGAGCGTCTTTGTCTGTGATAAGAACTGCAGCACCCTTGGTGGATAGTGCCAGGGCGTTTTTAGTCTGGTGATCTTCTGCTACATTAGGCGACGGCACTAAAATACAGGGTTTGCCAAGCAGGCTAAGTTCCGATATGGAGCTTGCACCTGAACGTGATATTACTAAATCAGAAATAGAATATGCCAAATCCATTCTTGAAACAAAGTCGGTTATCACAATGTTGCTTAAATCGTAATCTTTGGTTTGCTCTTTTATTTTGTCAAAGTATATTTTGCCAGTCTGCCAAATAACTTGAATTTGATCCTTATAGGTGGTGGTAAGCTCTCTTAATCCATTGAGAATGCTGTTGTTTATGGTTCTTGCACCTAAACTTCCCCCTATTACAAGAATGGTTTTTTTATCAAGTGCAAGGTCGAACTCATGATAACCATCTGATTTATTGTTGGCGGATTCCAATAGTTGGGCTCGTATGGGATTGCCTGTAAGTATTATTTTATCTTTTGGAAAAAATCTTTCCATTCCTTCATACGCAGTGCATATCTTATGGCATCTTTTGCTTAACAGCTTGTTTGTAATGCCTGCGTATGAATTCTGTTCTTGAATTATGGTAGGTATTCCCATATTTTGAGCCTGCCATAGTACAGGTCCACTTGCATATCCGCCTACACCAATAACTGCATCGGGCTGGAAATCGGCAATTATTTGCTTTGCAAGACGGATGCTTTTAAATGCATTGTACAATACTTTTACATTTTTAGGTGTAAGGTTGCGATAAAGCCCTTGAATAGGCAACCCTACAATCTTGTAACCGGCGGCAGGAACTTTCTCCATCTCCATTCTGCCGTTTGCACCTACAAATAAAATTTCACAATCAGGTAAAAGCTTTTTTAAGGCACCTGCTATGCTTACGGCTGGAAATATGTGACCACCCGTACCTCCTCCGCTAATTATGAATCTACTTTGTTTCTTCATTTTCTTTATTTGTTTGTATTGTTGAACCAGTTGTTTCCATATTGGCTTGTGTTGCAGATTCTTCCACTATATGCTCTGTAGCCATTGTATTTGTTACACTTAACACAACGCCAAGCATAAAACAGGTTGACAGTATTGATGTTCCGCCTCTACTTATAAGCGGTAGAGGCTGACCTGTTACAGGACCCAATCCCACGGCAACACACATACTTATATATGCTTGCATAACTATCATAGTGCAAAAACCTATTGAAAGCAGGGCAGGATATATTTTTCTGCTTTTCTTAAGTATCGAACCTGCTATAAACAATATTATAAGGTACAATGCCATTACAAATACTGCACCATATACCCCGGACTCCTCAATCAGAATGGCAAATATATAGTCTGAAAACGCCAATGGCAGATAGTCTCGTTGCACACTGTTTCCAGGTCCTGACGGATTTCGTCCGTTTGCTATAGCTATCTTGGCGTGCATAGGCTGTCTGTTCTCATCCGTTATAGTATATACTTTTTGGGTCTCGGGTGTTTTAATATCTTCAATCACATTTTCTATACGTCCTTTTATTGACGACATATGTCCTGGCAGTTTTTTGTTTATATCATCGGGTAATAATAACAGCACACTTATAATCAAGGTTGTTGCCGCCAAACCGGAACACAGGAGAATAATCATTCGTTTTTTATCCATTCTGCCTATGAACATCATAATGAATGTAAGTCCGCAAATCATAACGGCTGTTGACATATTTTGCATCGCAATAGGCAGGCATGTCAAGGCTACAGTTCCTAATATAATCCAAAAATATGTTTTGCTCTCATTCTCATTTTTCTGATATGTAGAGAGTATATCTGCAAGAAACATGATTATGAATATCTTGGCAATCTCCTGTGGCTGTACGTCAAATCCAGCTATTCTAATGGCTCTTACCCCACCGTTAAGTTCAACACCTATCAATGGCATAATATACAGTACCACTATAACTACAGGCAGGAATGCGATGTACAGTTTTCTTAGGTGTTTATAAGGGAATCTGCTCATTATAAGCAGTATAACCAATCCTATCGTAAGATGTTTTACATGCCCGTAAAATGGATCCAAATAGTTTACCGATTTGTATGCTACAGAACTTATGGCACTGAACATAAGAATACCGGATATGGAAAGTAATAATATTATTACAGCCCATAGTGCGGAATTACCTTTGAATAAGCCTTTTAAAAGTTCCCTCATGATGTGTGTCTTATTATAGATTTCTCACTTTCTCTTTAAATTGCTCACCGCGGTCTTCATAATTCTTAAATAGGTCAAAACTTGCACAGCACGGTGACAGCAGAACGGTATCGCCGTCTTTTGCCGCTTTGTAACATTCATTGACAGCATCGTCCAATGAATCAACGCTGACGTATGGTTTGACATCCTTGAAAAACTCTATTAGTTTATTGTTATCCTTACCCATAAAGACAAGTGAACGTACTTTTTCTTTTACAAGGGGCAGTATCTCATTGTAATCGTTGCCTTTGTCTGTACCTCCAAGTATAAGTACCACAGGGGTTTTCATACTTTCAAGGGCATACCAACAAGAGTTTACATTGGTGGCTTTGGAGTCATTTACATATAGCACTCCTTTTACTTTTGTTACGGGTTCTAATCTGTGCTCCACACCTTGAAAATCCGTAAGAGCTTCGCGTATTGCGTCATTCTTAATGTACAAGGCACTTGCAGACAATGCTGCCGCCATAGAGTTGTATATGTTATGAGTGCCTTTAAGTGATAAATCCTCAATGCTGAGGCTGAAGAAGGTCTCATCATCGTCTATAGTAAACATATTGTCTTTAACGTATGCTTTTGCTCCATTTCCTTTTTTTAGAGAGAATGGTCTTTGTTTTGCATTGCTTACTATTGAACTAAGATTTTTGCGTATTACCTCGTCATCGTTCCAATAGATGAATACGTCATCTTTTGTTTGATTTTGGGTGATACGGAATTTTGCGTCTATATAGTTTTGATATTTGTACTCGTAACGGTCAAGATGATCAGGAGTGATGTTTAGAAGCACTGCAATATCCGCCTTAAAGTCATACATGTTGTCTAGTTGGAAACTGCTAAGTTCTATTACATAGTAATCATAGTCATTCTCTGCAACCTGTAGTGCGAAACTTTTGCCTACATTGCCTGCTAAGCCTACATTAAGTCCTGCTTTTTGGAGCATGTGGTATGTTAGCATAGTAGTGGTGGTCTTGCCGTTACTACCTGTAATACAAACTGTTTTGGCTGTGTTATACCTGCCTGCAAACTCTATCTCTGAAATTATGGGTTTGCCAAGTGCTTTAAGTTTTTGGATAAGAGGTGCTTTGGTTGGTATGCCAGGGCTTTTGACAATCTCATCTGCATTTATAATTCGCTCTTCTGAGTGTCCTCCCTCTTCCCACTCAATGGCATACTTGTCAAGCAGATTCTTGTATTTCTGTTTGATTTTGCCTGAATCTGAGAGAAATACCTCAAATCCTTTTACTTTTGCAAGTACGGCTGCTCCGGAGCCGCTCTCGCCACCACCTAAGACTACAATTTTATTCATAATTTCCAATTATGAGGGTCAAGGGTCAAGGGTCAGGGGTCAGGGTTAAAGTTCCTTGTCCCTTGTTCCTTGTCCCTTTTACCTTATTTTTAGAGTGATAATCACTGTTAATACTGCGAGAAATATTCCAATAATCCAGAATCGGGTTACTATTTTGGGTTCAGGAATACCTTTTTTCTGATAATGGTGG
>JAZLHT010000019.1:0-6277 GCA_045616965.1 Candidatus Enterocola sp. | reverse complement strand
GTGAAACGAGTAAAGATACCATCTCTCCCATTGAGAAACTGCACCACTTTAAGTTGCGTTCTGATGATGCCATAACACCTGAGATGGAGCGTGGAAGCCGTATGCACAGGGTTATGGAGAAAATAAGGGGCATAGATGATTTGGCGCCTGTACTGCAGGATATGGCAGATCGCGGCTATATTACTACAGAACAGCAGAAAGAGCTTACCTCAGACCTTACAGCGTATATCACTAACCCCGCCGTAAAAGATTGGTTTAACCCTGCTAACCGTATAATATCAGAGCGTAGCGTAATAAAGAACCATCACACATGGAGACCTGACAGGGTTATCATCGGGGCTAACGGAAAAGTTACAATAGTGGATTACAAGTTTGGTGAAGAAAAGAAATCTGAACACCTGGCACAAGTAAGAAACTATATGGCTCTATACAGGGAAGCCGGCTACAAAAACGTAACCGGCTATATCTATTATTTTGAAAATCTGGAGATTGTAAAGGTTTAATAGACTGTTATCTTAGATGAATATACACTGCCTTCTGCATCTATCGCCTTTAGCATATACACTCCTTTGTCCAAATTTAGATTCCAACTGTCTTCAGACGGATCAAGATCACGTACGATTTTGCCACCCATATCTATAACATACACCTCTGTAAGTGAATTGACACCTGCTATATTGATAACACCTGTTGTTGGGTTTGGATAAACAAGCATCCCGTCTTTACTATCAAACAAATCATCAGCGTCGAGAGTGCTCCACTCCGAATCGAGCCATTTTATTCGTTCATCCAAGTATTTTAAGACATCATTCTTCTTCTCCTCTAAATTTACATTGCCGTACTGAGGCCATTTTTGGCAATCACAAGCCGCAGCGGAAGATATTGTAGAAATAAAGTTATCCGACTCTTCCTTCAGTGTAGGATATACACTTTCTTTAATTTCAGACCAACGTTTCACACATTGCCGCTTAAAGGATGTAAATTGCACCAAGTCATCAATCCATACATCTCCAAATAACGGACTATCATAAATATGCTGTCCATTAGCCCAATGTAAAGATGAACCGAAATCCCAAACAGGACCAAACTGAAGTTTTGTGTCGTTCCCTCTATCCTTGTGCATATAACAGCTGCCGTTAAAAGATTCTTGATTACCCATTATCTCTTGTATCATGTAGAAATTAACAAGAGTGTCAACATCAATATATTTCTCCCAATCGCCCTTCTCCTGTATAGACTTGTTCGTATTGTACAAATAGTTGTACATATATGAGTATTGCTCATCTGACATAATTTCAGGAGAATGGCTTGTAACCAGCAACCAACGGTCATCCTTTTCAATCATTCGGAATTGTTCCGAGGGATCCTCCTCATAATTATCAATTTCAAGAAGCCAGCCACCTGTTATTAAGTTAGGATCCGTCTCCCCTTCCAGTTGTTCCACTATATTCACTCGTTTTTCACTGACTCTGATTTTATCTGTAAGAAAATAAACACCCACATAGTTGTCATTCAAGAACAATTCAACCGGAGATTGTTCCGGTGTATAGGCAAGTCCCAGCAGACGGCTCAAAGCAAAACCTAATGTATTGCGTAGGAACGCATCCGTATCATCTGCGTGAGCAAGTAATGTGTAGTTCTTATCCTTTGTAAGATTTAATAGTTTTTTCTTCTTTTCAAGCTTTAGCCTGTATGGTTTCTTGTCAAAATCTTTCCAAGTGTAGTTACCCTGTCCCTTTATTTGCATTGCAATCATCTCTTCCCTGCTCCCCTCAGGCTCAAAATCAGTATTCGAAGTGTCAATGTAGAACTTGGCTTCTATATAATCATCGGTTGATACTATATCGGCACCTTGATCTGTGTATATATACATCACAGGTAATGTGTTGGACGCCGGATTACAACTTACACCGGCGTTTGCTTGAGAGGCAAATGTTGCCGCAATTAAGGAAATAAACAATATTATCTTTTTCATATTTTGAATTTTTTTGCAAAATTAAAATAAATCACTTATTTTTGCAAGATTGTTGAGAAGTTTTTTATGAAGATAATCTGCGTAGGTTGGAACTACGAACATCATAGTAAAGAGCATAAAGGACTTACAGTCCGTAAGCACCCTGTCATATTTCTAAAACCTGAGACTGCCCTGCTTAAGGACAACAAGCCTGTATATATTCCTGATTTTACAGACAGATTGGAATATGAATTGGAAGTGACAGTAAAAATAAACCGTTTGGGTAAGGGTATTGCTGAAAAATTCGCTAACCGCTACTATGCTGAAGTTGGGTTGGGCATAGATTTCACAGCACGCGATATGCAGTGTGAGGCACGCAGCAACGGTGAGCCATGGGATTTAAGCAAAGGTTTTGACTGCTCCGCCCCGATAAGTGGATTTGTGCCGCTGAGCAGTTTGGGTGGCGATGTCCAAAATCTTGATTTCAGGCTGGACATCGACGGAAAATGTGTTCAAAACGGCAATACGAAGGATATGACTTTCAGTGTAGATTCAATAATTTCTTACATAAGCCGTTATTACACCTTAAAAATTGGTGACATTTTGTTTACAGGTTCACCCGATAGTGTGGGTGCCGTAAGCATAGGGAACCACTTGGAAGGCTGGCTATGTGGCAGAAAGTTGCTTGATTTTTATATTAAATGAGGAAACACACACTTTTTATATTATTTGCTTTATATTGCTCATTATCTTGGGCGGGAGTGCAGAAGTATGCTGATAACTCTGTACTGTCTCAAGGCAGGTGGTACAAGATAGGTGTACAGTCATCAGGGCTATATAAGATCACCTACTCTGACATAAAAAAAATGGGGGTTGGAGACCCTGCGGGGATAAGAGTATATGGATATGGCGGTGCCATAATAGAGGAGAATCTGTCTAAACTGCTGCCACGACATGATGATTTGCCTGAAGTTGCAATATATATGGAAAAAGGAGCTGACGGTGTGTTTTCTGAAGGTGATTATATTTTGTTTTATGCACAAGGCACTGTCACTGACAACGTCAGTCCATCCGGGCATACATACACGCACAATTACTACAGTAATACAGGTTACTATTTTATAACAAGCATGGCTGGTGAGGGCAAGAGAATTAAAGCGGAATCTGACCCCACTACAGAACCTACTGTGAACTGCACAACAACATACGCAGGATATTATATACACAAATCGGAGTATAATTTAGCGAAAAGTGGCAGAGAATGGTATGGCTATAAATTTCAAAATACCACAAACACACAATCTTTTGTAATTAATGACACAGATATTGACTTATCTGAGACTATCCATTTAAACACGTCGGTAGTAGCATATTCCAGTTCCAAAACCACATTCGATGTCAGTCTTGGCGGCACACTCAATAAAATAACTGTATCGGGCAGTACATCCACACACCAAAAAGGTCAGAAAAGCACCTCTACGTCGTACTTTAAAAACACTGCCGAAAACAATCCCGTTATAACTTTAAAATTTCATCCTAATACATCATCTGATGTTGGTTATCTACACTACATAACTGCAAATTACTATAAGAAACTGATTTTACACGGAGACAGAAGTTCTCTGATTATAACAAACCCTGATAATCTTGGAAACGAACCTGTTGTGGCGTATCATATCAAAGGATGCACATCCAATACCAAGATATGGAATATTACAGATTTAAACAACATATCGTATGTTAATTACGAGTTAAATTCTGATATTGCCACATTTAAGGAGTATCATAACAAAATTCACACCTACTTTGCATTCAACTCATCAAACGTTGCAAATTCACCTATTATGGTTGGGAATGTAGCGAACCAAAATCTTCATGCCATACATAATATTGATATGGTTATAATATCCGCACCCGAATATTTTGAAGCATCTGAAAAGCTTGCAGAATTTCATAGGACTCACGATAATATGAGCGTGTATATAGCAAATCCACAGGATATTTATAATGAGTTTTCATCTGGCACACCAGATGCCTCCGCTTACAGATTGTTTATGAAAATGTTTTATGACCGTCATCAAGATAATGGCGACTCAGCCCCGCAGTGCCTATTATTTATGGGGACTGCATCCTACGATAATATGGGGATAAATCATCAGGCTTTGCCACTATTAAGTTTTCAGTCAAGTGAATCACTCTCAGAAACAGCATCTTTTACCACCGATGATTTTTATGCCATGCTTGATGATAATGAAGGCGGCTCACTGTCAAGTGCTAAAATGCACATTGCTGTTGGCAGGTTGCCTGTAACATCTGTTACTGAAGCCGACAACGTAGTAAACAAGACCATACACTATGTAACTAAATCGTCCGCAGGTGACTGGCGAAATTTTTGTGCGTTTCTTGCAGATGACGGAGATAACAACACGCATGTCGATCAAGCAGATTCGTTAACAAGAATATTAAAAAAGACAAACGAAAGCTTTATTATCGACAAGGTTTATCTTGATGCATTTAAAAGTACTGAAACATCATCCGGCATAACATTTCCAAGAGCAAAAGACAAAATTCATAAAGACTTACAAAGCGGCGTGCTTGTGTTTACATACGTGGGGCACGGCAGTACAAACACCCTTACATCTGAGCAGATGATTACTAAAAATGACATTGTAAATATGTACAATGATAATTTAGGATTATGGATTACCGCATCGTGTGATATATCAAGGTACGACAATAATGAACACTCCGCCGGTATGGAGGCTATTTTAAATCCCAAAGGCGGTAGTGTGGCTATGTACACCACAACAAGAGTTGTATTTTCATCCGATAACTTTAAATTGATGGTTGCCACGTACAAGCACCTGTTTCCTAAAGATAACGAGTCTGCCAAAACACTAGGAGAGATATTCCGCTTGGCCAAAATGGATATGGAAAACAACCAGAACAAATTGAATTTCACTCTATTAGGAGATCCGGCAATAAAACTGCACTACCCCACACATAGAATTATTACTGATTCTATAAACGGAGTCACACCGGATTTGGCTGTTATGCAGGCACTTGGCATAGTAACAATTAAAGGACACGTTGAAAGTTATAATGGCGACCATCTTGATGATTATAACGGGTCTATGAAAATTGTTGTATATGATAAGGAGTCTATTCTTACCACTTTAGGGCAAACAGGTTCTAAATTCCAATATAGAGATTATGCAAACAAACTGTTTTCGGGTACAGTAAGTATAGAGAACGGAAAGTTCCGTACAACTTTTATGATACCAAAAGATATCAGCTATACAGACGGATATGGGAAAATTGTATATTATGCATACATAGATTCCTCATCCGATAATGACGCATTTGGAAACAATACAGAATTTGAAGTTTATGGCACAGACCCTCTCGCTAAACCAAGTGACAACGGCTCTATCATACGTTCTTATATAAACGCCCCCGAATTTAAAAACGGAGATAAAGTTAACGACACCCCCGTGTTTTATGCTCACTTATATGATGATTCAGGTATAAATGTAATAGGATCAGGTATCGGGCATGATATGACACTGCAACTTAACAACGATCCATCAAAATACTATATTCTTAACGACTATTACACATCATCTTTAAATGACTATAAGAGTGGTTCCGTAATGTATCAGTTTCCAAAATTAAAAAGCGGCACATATAATCTTAGCTTCAAGTCCTGGAACATGCAGAATATATCCACTGTATCAAATCTTACTTTTGTAGTGGATACAGATGCCAAGCCTACGTTTGAGGAGTATTATATTTATCCGAATCCCGTAACCACAGAATTAAATATTTATTTGCGTTATGACCGTCCATACACACCCGTCACTGTTACTTTTGTAGTCTATGACATGTTATGGAGAGAGCAGTGGGAAACCACTGCCACAGATAATACAGACGGCACCTACACCGCTCATTGGGATTTAAATGGCAAGTATGGGAACATGGCAAGCGGCGTGTATTGGGTAAGAGCCAAAATAACAGACAGTAACGGCAATCTTACTCACAAAGTTCAAAAATTTATTATAAAAACACAATAAAATTAAAAAAAGTGCGTTACCTTTGTAGCCGATTTTTTGAAATGTAAAAATTTTTAACAAATGAAGAAGAATTTTAAGATTTGTTTAACATTATTATGCGTTTTGCATCTTAATGTAATGGCAGATGAAAATGAGCCTACCAAACAAGAAATCTATGCCCCGATTACAACAGGTGTATCATTTTTGACCATAGCTCCAGATGCAAGGTGCGGTGGTATGGGTGATACCGGTGGTGCAACGACCCCTGATG
>JAZLHT010000018.1:0-8174 GCA_045616965.1 Candidatus Enterocola sp. | reverse complement strand
ATCAATGTATGCCACTATTGCATCTATTGAATCAGACAGGTTGTGAGGTGCCATATTAGTAGCCATACCTACTGCGATACCAGTGGCTCCGTTTATAAGAAGGTTAGGAATGGCACAAGGAAGAACGGTGGGTTCTTTCATGGTCTCATCAAAGTTGCTCACCATATCAACGGTATTCTTGTCAATATCGTTAATCATCTCATCAGAGATTTTCTGAAGTCTTGCCTCTGTATAACGCATGGCGGCAGGTGAATCACCATCCACTGAGCCAAAGTTTCCCTGCCCCTCAACAAGCGGATATCTTAGAGACCAAGGCTGTGCCAAATGCACCAAAGTGCCATAGATAGAGGAATCACCATGAGGGTGATACTTACCCATAACCTCACCCACTATTCTTGCAGATTTCTTTGTAGGCTTATCATACGTGTTACCCAATTCATTCATACCAAACAAAACGCGGCGTTGAACAGGTTTCAGACCATCTCTGACATCGGGTAATGCACGTGAAACAATAACGGACATAGAGTAATCAATATACGCAGTACGCATCTCCTCTTCTATATCCACTTTCACAATTTTTTCATCTTCTAACATTTCTTTCTATATTTAATAAAAAAACACTAACTTTACCACGCAAATTGTGGTTCAGTAAAAACATACAAATTTAACGATTTTTTTTGAGATAATAAGCACTTTCCCACAAAAAAAACATCAAGTTATAAACAATGTTACAATATATCTTGGCACGATTTTTGCAATAGACCATAAATACGATTTTTAGTAGGGATAAAAATTATGGATAAGGAGTATTCAACAGACGTAAAAGCCATTATCAAGTACTCTAAAGAGGAGGCAATGAGACTTGGTAATGATTATGTGGGTCCTGAGCACCTGATGCTTGCCATTATAAGGTCAGGAGCCGATGTTAAGGCTTATACTATACTTAGTGACAAGCTTCACATTGACATGCTTGGACTTAAAAGAAAGATAGAGCAACGCATTAAGACAAGCAACGATACATTTGGACAAAAACTGTCTTTGCTTGCCTCAACTGATAGGATTCTTAAATTCTCTAACTTGGAGGCTCGCTCCGGTGGCAGTAACAAAATAGAGTCTGAGCACCTTCTGCTTGCTATTTTCAAAGATAATTCAAATCTTGCCACAGAGTTGCTTGTATCAGACGGAGCCACTTACGATAAGGTTAAGGCACTGATTTTTCCTGCAAGCACCAACTCATTGGAGATGGAGACGGTGGATGTTTATGATGCCAAAGACCATAATGAGAACAGCGATGAAGATGATGACGAAGACGATGATATAGTCAAAACCACTCAAAAGTCTAAAAAAGACTCCAAGACGCCTGCCTTGGACCATTTTGGCACAGATATAACAAAATCTGCTTCTGACGGCAAATTAGACCCCACAGTGGGCAGAACTAAAGAGATAGAGCGTATAGCGCAGATACTTAGCCGCCGTAAAAAGAATAACCCTGTGCTTATAGGAGAGCCTGGTGTAGGTAAATCCGCTATTGTGGAAGGTCTTGCCACTCAGATAGTTGAGCATAAAGCACCTCACGTATTGTGTAACAAGCGTATTATTTCACTTGATATGGCTTCTATGGTGGCAGGCACCAAATACCGCGGACAGTTTGAGGAGAGACTTAAGGCGGTGTTAAAGGAGTTGGAGGATAATCCTGACATAATCCTGTTTATTGATGAAATTCACACAATAATAGGAGCCGGAGGCACTGCCGGTACTTTGGATGCCGCCAATATGATGAAGCCTGCCCTATCTCGCGGACAGATTCAGTGCATAGGTGCCACCACCCTTGATGAATATCATAAAAGCATAGAGAAGGACGGTGCGTTGGAACGCCGTTTCCAAAAGGTTATAGTTAAGCCCACATCTAAGGAAGAGACTCTTGAAATTCTTAATAATATAAAGGAACGCTATGAGGCTCATCACAATGTAAGCTATACACCCGATGCTATAAATGCCTGTGTATCATTGGCAGAGCGTTATATTACAGACCGTCAGTTCCCCGATAAGGCGATTGACGCAATGGACGAGGCAGGTGCAAAGGCTCATATTTCAAACACATCTGTTCCACCTGAAATAAAAGAGATGGAGGCACAGATAAACGACCTTAACGCTAAAAAGTTAGCGGCTGTAAAGCAGGAGGATTTCTATCTTGCCAATCAATACAAGGACGAATCTGCCGTTTTGGCAGAAAAACTGCAACAGCTACAGAAAGAATGGAACGATAATGCAGAAAAAAATGTAATTACCGTTACGGCTGATGACGTTGCACGTGCTGTGGCACTTATATCAGGTGTACCTGTTCAAAAGGTTGAAGAGACGGAGTTTACCAAACTGCGTAAGATGAACGGCATTCTGAAAGACAGTGTAATAGGTCAAGACCGCGCCATTGACTCTATATGCAAAAGCATTCTAAGAAACCGCGTGGGTCTGAAAGACCCTAACCGCCCTATCGGGTCATTTATATTCTTAGGTCCTACAGGTGTAGGTAAAACACACTTAACCAAAGTGTTAAGTGAGTATATGTTCAACTCTAAAGATGCTATGATACGCATAGATATGAGTGAATATATGGAGAAATTCAGTGTTTCCAGACTTATAGGCGCACCTCCGGGATATGTGGGCTATGAGGAAGGCGGACAACTGACAGAGAAGGTAAGACGCAATCCTTATTCAATAATCTTGTTTGATGAGATAGAAAAAGCACACTCTGATGTATTCAATCTGCTATTGCAAGTATTGGACGAGGGGCAATTGACCGATTCTGACGGCAGAACAGTGGATTTCAAGAATACAATAATAATAATGACATCCAATGCCGGAACACGTCAGCTTAAAGAGTTTGGACAAGGTGTGGGATTTGCCACCCAATCACGTGCTTTGGACACTAAATTCAGTGAATCCATTATAAAGAAGGCACTGCAAAAGACATTCTCTCCTGAATTCCTGAACCGTATAGATGAGGTCATTATATTTGACTCTCTGTCAAAGGAGTCCATATCAAAAATAATTGACCTGGAACTTGCAAAGGTTACAAAAAGAATTGAGAATCTGGGTGTTAAAATTGAGATAACAGATGCCGCCAAAGAGTTTATGATAAAAGAGGGCTACGATGTTCAATATGGAGCACGTCCGCTAAAACGCACCATTCAAAAGTACGTGGAAGACAACATTGCGGAACTCATAGTCACCACAGACTCAGACCTGCAAGGGAAAACCGTATTGGTGGATTGCATTGATGGAACGGTAAAAACTCAGTTAGTATAATCCATAGTACACTTTCGGAGGCGTCCGCACCCCCGCGGACGTACAGGGGGAGGGACCCATATGGGTCACAGACCTATATGGGAGGGGCTGAAACCCTTTACAAAAGGGTTGAAGTCCGAAGAAAGGGTATATGTGAATGTGAGTAACTAACAATTATGAATTACACACCACATACAACACAAGATGAGGCAGCAATGCTTGCGGCATTAGGATTGAAATCAGTGGAGGAACTGATGGATGCCCAGATACCTGAGGAGTTGCGTCTTAAAGGAGGCTTGCCACTGCCAAAAGGCAAGTCAGAAATAGAGGTGGAGAGGCAGATGCGAGGCATCGCCGCCAAGAATGTAAAATTTGAGCATATATATAGAGGAGCAGGAGCATATTACCACTATATACCGGCAACAGTACGCCATATTGCAACAAATACATCACTTATTTCCGCCTATACACCGTATCAGCCTGAAATCAGTCAAGGAATACTGCAAGCCACATTTGAGTATCAGACTATGATGTGCATGCTTACAGGACTTGATGCCTCTAACGCATCAGTTTATGATGGGGCTACGGCTGCCGCAGAGGCTTGTAAACTTGCACTTGACAAGAAACGCAGGCAGATTTTGGTATCGGGTGCCATAAAACCGGAAAATAAAAAGGTTATAGAGACATACCTTTACCAAATGAACGTGGATTTACAGTATATTCCTGTAAAAGATGGCAAGACAGATATTGAGGCACTTAAAGCGATGCTATCAGAACAGACAGCAGGTGTTTATGTAGAGCAGTTGAACTACTATGGCATAATAGAGGATATGAAAGCCATAGGAGAATTGACAGCACCACTGAAAGCACTGTTTATAGCAGGTATAAACCCTATAGCTGCAGCAGTTTTGCCTTCAGCGGCAGAGTGTGGAGCCGATATTGCAGTGGGAGAGGCACAACCGCTTGGCTTGTCGCTATCTTTTGGCGGACCTTATCTTGGATTTATGACCGCCAAGATGGAGCATATACGTAAATTGCCGGGCAGAATTATAGGAGAGACAGTTGATAAGAACGGTAAACGCTGTTTTGTACTTACATTGCAAGCAAGAGAGCAGCATATAAAAAGAGAGAAAGCATCGTCAAGTATATGTTCAAATCAGGCAAATTGTGCCATACTTGCTTCTGTATATCTTGCTACAGTGGGTGCTGACGGGCTTAAACAAGTTGCGTTTCAATGTTGCAGCAAGGCACACTATCTTGCTTCCAAACTTTCAAAACTTAACGGTTGGAGCATTAAGTACGGTGCAGATTTCTTTATGGAATTTGTAACGGAGAGTGAGAATCCTAAAGGATTGCTTGAGTTCTTGCAGACAAAAGGAATTTTAGGAGGCTTGCAACTATCTGACACAGAAATACTTTGGTGTGTGACAGAGATGGCTTCAAAAGAAGATTTGGATACACTTGTATCGCTTATTGAAGAATTTGGGAAAGGAGGCGTAAAATGATAGATTTGTTATTTGAATTAAGCAAAAAGGGTAGTAATAAGTTCTCAATGCCTGAACTTGACGTACCTGAATTCAAGTTATCACAAATCCGTAATAGTGAACTTGAGTTGCCTGAGATTCCTGAGGTTGAGGTTATGCGTCACTATACAGCACTATCACGCCTTGTACATGGTGTGGAGGACGGTCCGTATCCGCTTGGCTCATGCACAATGAAGTATAACCCAAAATTAAATGAGGTTACGGCATCATTAGACGGCTTTACAGGGATTCATCCATTGCAACCTGCCGATACTGTAAAAGGCTGTACAGAGGTTCTTGAACTTATGCACAGTGCATTGTGCGGTGTGCTTGGTATGGACGCAGTAAGTTTCCAGCCAGCCGCAGGAGCCCATGGTGAGATGACATCGTTGCTTGTAATGCACAAGTATCTGCAATCCATTGGACAGAGTCAGCGTACTAAGATAATAGTTCCCGATTCATCACATGGAACAAACCCTGCAAGTGCGGTAGCCGCTGGATTTGAGGTGGTTACAATACCGTCATATCCTAACGGAATGGTTGATATGGACGCACTTAAAGCCGCTGTAGGCGATGACACAGCCGCCATGATGCTTACAAACCCTAACACACTTGGCATATTTGACAAGCAGATAGCGGAGATGGCAAAGGTGGTACACGCTGCAGGTGGACTTATGTACTACGATGGTGCAAATCTTAACGCAATTATGGGTTGGGCTCGTCCCGGCGATATGGGATTTGACATAGTTCATGTAAACCTACATAAGACATTCTCCACGCCTCATGGTGGGGGAGGTCCCGGTAGCGGACCTATTGCTTGCAAGAAATTCCTACAGGCATACCTGCCTTATACACAGTTGGATTACAGGCAAGGCATTGATGCAGAGAAGAGTATAGGTAAGGTTAAGGCATTCCATGGAAATTTTGCCGTTATAGTAAAGGCTCTTACATATATACTTGCACTTGGGGCGGAGGGGTTGAAAGATGCTTCAGGCAAGGCTGTTCTTAATGCCAACTATCTGTTTAAGAAGATTGCCGCACTATACGGAGAGGATTACAGACATTGTATGCATGAGTTTGTGGTAAGTGCCTCTAAAGCCGGCGATGATTACGGAGTTCACGCACTTGATATTGCCAAGGCTATGCTTGATGAGGGCATTCATCCGCCAACAATATATTTCCCTCTGATTGTAAAGGAGGCTATGATGTTTGAGCCTACTGAGACTGAGTGTAAGGAATCTATTGATTCTCTTGCAGATACTATGGCTTCTATATTTAATGTAGCAGCCGTTAACCCCGATGCGCTGCATGCCGCACCTATTAAGGCTTATATTGGTCGTCCGGATGAGGTTAAGGCGGCGAAGGAGATGAAGGTTACGGCGAAGCCAAGCCGTAACCTTATGTATGATGTATGATGTATAGTAGATTCACCATTATATTGTGCTTATTGTTTTTGGTATTGCCGGTCAATGCAAGGAAGAAAAGTGTAGATACCGAGGTTATAAGTAATCCTATCACTTATTTGTATTTTCCGCCAAACATTTATACGCGTACACAAAAGGATTTTGTAGATGGTTTAAACCCTTACAAGGTGGAGAAAACCACTCTTAAAGAAGGTTTACTTACTCTACAAATAAGCAAGTCTTTATCAAATCTCCTTTTTTCAGAAGATGTTGTAAATGCTGTGTATGATTCGGCACGTTCACAACTTCCTGCTGCATATAAGGATTACAAACTGTCAATAATCAGCTCTGGCAGACCTATAGAGAGTTATGTTCCAAATTATTACCGTAATAAACTGCCTATAGATGAGCATAGAAAACCTACTTACTCCGATGGATTCTCTGTTGTAACCAATTTGGATAAGCCTACCTATTTGGCAGGGCTCTCAAAAAGGAATATCGCACTGTGGAACAGTCACGGTTACTATTATAATCGTAAGGCTGAACGTTGGGAGTGGATGCGTCCCAGAATGTTTGGCTCTGTAGAGGATTTGTTAAGTACATCTGTTGTAGTTCCATATCTTATCCCGATGCTGCAAAATGCAGGTGCATGTGTATTTGATGCACGTGAGCGTGATATCAATACTAATGAATTTTCCTTTGAAAAATCAACATCGGGTAAAAAGGCGGAATTTAAATGTGACGTTACAGAAAAAGGGGAGTATTGGGTTAAAGTGCGTTACCCTAAGCAAAAGGATAAATTGAGAGTTAAGATAGACCATGCCGGAGTCGTATCAAATTATGAAATCAATGCCTCTGTAGGTTATGGAACATGGATATATATAGACAGACTTTATTTTGACGGAATTTCAAAATTAGAGTTTGCCGCAGCAGACGGTAAGACGGCTTTGGTGGATTCTGTGGTTATAGGCGGTGGTATGAGCCATTGCGGCAGCGGCTATCCAAGGTTTATGGAGGCTGCATTGTATAATCTAAAAGAGAGTGGGGTTCCTGATTCCATTTCATACAACCAAAAGAGAGGTGTCAAGAGTGATTACTACGATGATATATACTGCCGTAGCAAATGGGTTAATTTTCTTATGGGTGGTTCCAGCAGGTATCCCTCATATCCAGGTTTGGAGATACCTATAGATATGGCGTTCTCTGTTCATACAGATGCTTTTGTCAGAGATTCAGATAAGGTTATAGGCACATTGATTGTTTGTACATCAGACTCCATCTATCCTTCGGGGTATTCACGTATGGCAAGTAATGACTTAGGATATTTTATAGAGAATCAGATATTGTCTGATTTTAAGAGTGCCTTCATAGAGAAATGGACACAGCGTGGGGTGTGGCATAATGATTATGCCGAGGCTCGTGTACCTATGGTGCCCATGGTGATAGTGGAAGGCTTCTCTCATCAGAATTTTGGAGATATGAAAGTGGCTTTAGAGCCTAAATACAGGTTTATATATGCTCGCTCCATTTATAAGGCAGTACTCAAATTCTTAGCGTATCAGTATAATGAAACCTACGTGGTACAGCCTCTTCCTATAACCGATTTTGGAACAGAATTTGCAGGTGGTGACAGTGTAAGACTGTCTTGGAGACCATTTGAAGACCCTACGGAGCCTACCGCCTATCCAACATCATATAGAGTGTATATACGTAAGAATGGCGGAAGTTTTGATAACGGAACTATAGTAAAGGGTACAAATATAACTCTGCCAATCAGCAAAGACACCGTTTACAGTTATAAGGTTGCCGCTTGTAATCAGGGTGGTGAGAGTTTTCAGTCAGAGATATTATCTGTGTGTAAGGTGTCAGGGTCAGATAAGACCGCACTGATTGTAAATTGTTTTGACAGAGTTTCAGGTCCGTTGACGTTTGATTTTGGCAATTATGCAGGCTTTAGCTATGA
>JAZLHT010000017.1:0-7001 GCA_045616965.1 Candidatus Enterocola sp. | reverse complement strand
AAATACTCTTGCTCCCAACCTAAATATGTGTTAACTCTCTTAACTTTAGTGTCAAAATAACCACACACATCTGTGGCTGCCTTGTTTACAGCCTGAATTGACTTTAAAAGGGGAGTCTTATAGTCAAGTGATTCACCTGTGTAAGAAATAAAGATGGTAGGGATACAAAGTGTGTCATCCACCACAAAAGCAGGACTTGAAGTATCCCAAGCCGTATATCCACGTGCCTCAAAAGTGTTTCTTATGCCACCGTTAGGGAAACTTGAAGCATCAGATTCTTGTTGAACAAGCAGTTTGCCTGAGAAATTTTCAATAACATTATGCCCATTGTAGTCAATAAAGGAATCGTGTTTCTCCGCAGTACCTTCTGTAAGTGGCTGAAACCAATGTGTGTAGTGTGTGGCACCCATCTCTATAGCCCATTTCATCATGCCTGCCGCCACCTCATCTGCAAGGTTGCGGTCAAGAGTGGTGCCATTGTTTATACTGCCCTGAATAGCCTGTACGGTTTTTGCGTTCAGGTACTTCTTCATTTTTTCAATGTCAAATACATTTTTTCCAAAATACTCCGATGTGCATCCTTCCGGCATCTCGGGTTGTACGGCTTTACGGTTGAAAGCCTCTTTTACTGCATCAAATCTTAGAGAACTCATAATTAGAACCCAACTTAAAGTTGCAAATTTACACAAAATTTAGTAATTTTGCACAATTTCAATTTTGTTAAAACAAGTTTTAACCATGTTACCTTGTTCATAGTAACAGTCAACTTTACAACTTCGTTGTGAATTTTGTCGTGACTCGGCATAGAAAATAAATTTTCTCTGCTCTCGCTACTCCAAAATTTACTTTCAGTCAGTTTCGCAGTCAACTTTCAACTTTCAACTTTCAACTATCAATTTATTAGTTATCACATATTACTTTCCCCCAAGCGGTGGCTCCGGAGTGCAACGCTGGCTTAAATTCACCAAATACTTGCCTGAGTATGGGGTAGAGCCCATAGTAATTACCGTAGATGAAAAATATGCTTCATATCCGCAGACGGATATTTCATTATGTAATGAAGTGTCTGAAAACCTTAGAGTTATAAAAACAAAAACAAAAGAGGTCTTGAACTTTTACAAGCATATATCTCCAAGTGGAGAATTGCCTCATACAGGTTTTGCCAATGAAAAAAGACCGAATTTCATACAAAAGGTTTCAAGATTCATCAGGGGAAATTTATTTTTGCCAGACCCACGTAGAGGGTGGAATAAGTATGCATATAGAGAGGCTTGTAAACTTATAGAGTCAGAAAAAATAGATGCAGTTATAACCACAAGCCCACCACATTCTACACAGCTTATAGGGTTGAAACTTAAGCGTAAATATCCTAATATCAAGTGGATAGCAGACTTGAGAGACCCATGGACTGACATCTATTTCAATAAGGATTTATATCAAACGTGTATTGCAAAACGTTACAACGCCCGTCTTGAACGTAAAGTGTTGGAGAGTGCTGATGAAATAATTACGGTAAGTGGTTTTTGTATGGAAAATTTTAAATCAAAAACCAATAAGGAACTTTCAATAAGAGTTATTGAAAACGGTTACGATGATGATGATTTTGAGACAAAGTCTCAAAATCATCATCAAGGGACTGTTACTAGGAACGAGTGCAGAACCAAGTTTACTTGGGTTATGCCGAGTGACGACGTAACATGGTTAAGTCAAAGCCTTAACAAAAGGGACTGCAACCTATTCACCATCAGTTATATAGGTTCATTGGCTCCGCAGTATGATACAGAAACATTTGTAAATGCCTTGAAACTTCTTTCCCCAGAGATTCAAAGTAAAATACATTTGCAGTTTGTAGGCGGTACAATTCCAGCAAAACTACAGAAATCCTTGTCCCTTGTCCCTTGTCCCTTGACCCTTGTAGATTATGTTCCGCACTCAGAGGCGGTGGAGTATATGTGCAACTCAGATTTGTTGCTTTTATTGCTTCCAAATCAGCCTGAAAACAAGGGAATTGTAACAGGAAAGCTCTTTGAATATATGGCATCGTGTAATCCGGTACTATTTATTGGATATACTGATGGAGATGCTGCGAATATATTATATAAATATGAAAATAATGGTATATTCGCATTTGGAGAATCAGACAAAATCGCAAAATTCCTGACAGAAGCCGTTGTTTCCAGACCTGTCACTAATGTGGATATTTCAAAATCCTATACACGCAGGGCATTAACGGAGAAATTGATGGATTGTATCAGCAAATAGTCTGTAGTTTTTACCACTGTCATACATTTGACACCATCTTTCAACTGAGTTATGGCGTAATGAAACCCAATCGGCAGATTTTATCATAGATGATATTTTGTTAGCCAAATAGGCAGCGGTAATATCTTTGTTAATCAACATACCTACAGTTTCATCTACAATTTCAGATGTTCCACCCACATTTGTTGCCATTACAGGAATTCCAGAAGCCAAAGCTTCCATTATTGAAACTGGAATCCCCTCGCTGGAGCTTACATTTATAAACAAATCAAAATGTTCGGCAGCATACAGATTTCTGACATCTATATTAGGTATCTTGCCTTTAAAATCCACAGAGATATTGTCAGGCATATTCCTTACCATATCCTTAACAGAATTAAGGGTAGGACCATCACCAATGTGAGTCCAAGAAACCGCTGATTTAATGTAGCTTAGACAACCGGCAATAAGCTCAAGCCTCTTTACGGGCACTGCATTTGAACAACTTAATATTTTAAATACTCCATTGTCTCCTATGGGATTCTGTGTGTTATGCATTACACCTAATCTGAATGTTTCCAGCTTTCCCTTAAAGAAACATCCATATCTGTCTGCTATATATTTTTTTCCGGAATCTGAAATAGGAGCAGCCATATCCAGACTGTTAAATAGCAATTCCCTAAAAGGTATATATCCTTGTTTGGCCTCTTCATATAAGTCTGTTCCGTGAAAACGAGATAATGTCTTACATTTGGTTTCAGTTTTTATAAAAGGCAAAGATACAGCCCATTTATCACCCCAATAGGAATATACCAAATCATTTTCTGAAATGTTAAATCTGTGTAAAGTAGGGTAAGACGCCCTGAATATGAGCAATGATGTAAAGAAATTCCATATTCTTGACGGCTTGTAAGCCTTTTCCTTAAAGAACCATTTGAGTGCAAAAAATAGCGGAGCAGTTGAAAAAATCCCCTCTTTAAGTAAGTTACTCCCACATTTTGAATCTTTTTTAAGAGCCGGATCATGAATAATGAAGTTTTCTGGAGCCTTACGCATTACACCCGATGTTGAAAAAAGAGGGAAAACATCTATCGTGTCAAACAATTCATTAAGATATATAGCCTCCTCATCAATAAATGTTTCTCCATAGTCAAAAGGCCATGTGTTTGTAAGCAATATAAGGTGCCTGTTATTCATATTCTCCTTTGATGGTTGAATAAATCTCTTGTATTATTCCTCTGTTGAAAATCAGAATGTACAATGAGAAGATTATAATGGCGACACAACATTCAACAGCAAGTAGAACATAAGTGTTTAAAGGAATAAAGTGGCAACAATAACAACCGACCCCCATTATTATAGATAATATGATACCTGTAGAGATATCTTGTAGTTGTTTATAGTAAATAATAGATAATGTTTTCTTTATTGTATATATAGTCAATATGAATGCAAGCCAGCAAGCAACCACATAAAAATATAACATTGTAAGCATATCTGATTTGATTAACAAACATAGCACAACTGAAACAACAATTAGAACTCGTTTGGAAAGTTCTATGCGGAACGTGGATTTTGCAAGACCTAAAGCATTTAAGGCATGAATGTTTACTTGGTATGTCGGGGCAAACAGATTTGCTAAACATATTACTTGAAAAAATGGAACCGCACTAAGCCATTTGGTGCCAAAAAGAATATAGAAAAGAGGCTCTGCCACCACAATAAAGAATATGGTTGTAGGAATTGTGGCAATGCTTACTTTCTGTATTATTGATCTTAAAACATTAACCATTCTTTCTGTTTGCTCATGTATTTTGGAAAAAATACTATATGTAGGTCCAAGAATAGATATAAATGTAAAATTAACAGTATCGCTCATCTTGTTGCCTTGTGTGTAAAAACCTACATTTTTTATAGGGTATAGCTTGCCAAAAAGAAATGTATAGATATTATTAAACAGGACTGTTAGCATAGACGTACCAAGCATGTGTAAACTAAAAGAGGCATAACCTCTTATTATTTGCCATGAGAAAAGCGGTTTTGGTCTCCATTTAGCATATATGTGAAACAGAATCATACGGAAACCATGGTAAGAAGTCTGTTGAACTACCAATGCCCACACTCCAAAATCTGTAAATGCCATAATGACACCCGATAATCCACTGAGAATGGTGCTACCAAAATTTACTTTAGTTATACTTTTATAATCTAAATCCCTTCCCAATAAATTAAATGGCACAATATATAAAGCGTCAAATATGATTGCAAGAAATGTTATTCTTGCAATGGCGGTAAGTGAAGGCTGGTTAAAGAACTGCGCTATTGACGGAGCACAAAAATATAGCACTATGTACAGAAATAATGATATGATAAGATTGCTGTAAAAGACAGTGCATTTATGAGACTCGGTAATATTTGGAGTTCGCAATAGAGCATACCCTAAACCGCTTTCAACAAGTACGTATGCAATTTGAACAAAAAACATCACCATCCCTATAAGACCGTAATCTTCCGGAATAAGCAAGCGAGCAAGAATGATTCCAATTATGAATTGAACGCCTTGTTGTGCTACGCGGTCAATGGTGCTCCACTTAAAAGCACATAGCATTGTCTTCTTTAGGTTATCACTCATAGGATAGGGTCAATGGTCAAGGATAATGGGTCAAGGGTCAGGGGTCAAGTACTTGTCCCTTGACCCTTGTCCCTCTTAAATTACAATATTTACAATTCTACCAGGAACAACAATGACTTTCTTTGGTGTGGCACCATTAAGATATTTTGAGGTCTGCTCATTTTCAAGAACAGTCTTTTCTATATCCTCTTTAGAGGCGTTAGCAGGTAAGTCAAGAGTGAATCTTGTTTTGCCGTTAAATGAGATAGGGTATTTTACAGTATTCTCAACCAAATACTTCTCATTGCAAACAGGGAATGTGGCATCACAAACAGTGGTATCATGTCCCAATAAGTGGTACATCTCTTCTGCAATGTGAGGTGCAAACGGTGCTATAAGAATTACAAGTGGCTCTATAACAGCACGTTTGTTGCATTTAAGTCTGCTCAGCTCATTTATACAAATCATAAACGCCGATACAGATGTATTGTATGAGAAATGCTCAATATCGTAAGTGATTTTCTTAATAGTTTGGTGCAGAATCTTTAACTCCTCTGCAGTAGGCTCTGCATCTGTGATATTCAACTCATCGCCACTGAACATCATACCCCAGAACTTCTTTAAGAAGCGGTGAACACCGTCAATGCCATTTGTATCCCAAGGTTTTGACTGCTCAAGTGGTCCAAGGAACATCTCATAAAGACGCAGAGTGTCAGCACCATAGTTCTCAACTATATCATCGGGGTTAACAACGTTGAACATAGACTTGCTCATCTTCTCAATAGCCCAACCGCACACATATTTGCCGTCCTCAAGTATGAACTCTGCATTTTTAAAGTCAGGCATCCAATTCTTAAATGCCTCTGTATCAAGAATATCGTTCTTGACAATGTTTACATTTACATGAATCTCCTGTGTCTCATATTGGTCTTTAAGCCCAATCGATACAAACTTGTTTGTACCCACTACACGATACACAAAATTACTTCTGCCTTGAATCATACCTTGATTTATAAGCTTCTTAAACGGTTCATCTTCACATATATAACCCAAATCAAACAGGAACTTGTTCCAGAAACGGCTGTATATCAAGTGACCTGTGGCATGCTCTGTACCACCGATGTACAAATCCACGCTACGCCAATAGTTGTTGGCATCTTTGCTTACTAAGGCGTCATTGTTTGTAGGGTCCATATAACGCAGATAGTATGCAGAAGAACCTGCAAAACCAGGCATTGTGTTAAGTTCAAGAGGGTAGCCCTCCTTTGTATTCCAATTCTTTGCGTGTCCAAGAGGCGGCTCACCTGTCTCTGTAGGCAGATAACTGTCTATCTCCGGCAGTCTAAGCGGTAATTCACTCTCATCAAGTGGGAATGGCTCTCCATCTTTGTAGTAGATAGGGAACGGCTCACCCCAATATCTCTGACGAGAGAATATAGCGTCTCTAAGTCTGTAATTTACCTTTACTTTACCTATCCCTTTTTCTGCAATATATTTTTTAGCGGCGGCGATAGCCTCCTTTACTTGTAATCCATTCAGGAATCTGGAGTTACACATAACACCCTCTTTGGCATCGTAGCTCTCATTTGTAACATCGCAACCCTCAATAAGTGGTATTATAGGCAGGTTAAAGTGCTTTGCAAATGCGTAGTCACGGCTATCGTGGGCAGGCACAGCCATAATGGCACCTGTACCATAGCCTGCAAGCACATAGTCTGATATATATACAGGAATCTTATCGCCTGTGAACGGATTTACTGCGTATGAACCTGAGAACACTCCGCTTACCTTACGGTCTGCAATTCTCTCACGCTCTGTACGGCGTTTTACAGCATCAAGATATTGGTTTACAGCAGAGCGTTGGGCATCTGTAGTTACTTTTGCAACATACTCACTTTCAGGGGCAAGCACCATAAATGTTACACCAAATGTGGTATCGGCACGTCTTGTAAATACTGTAAAACAGTCATCTGTGCCGTCTATGCGGAATCTCATTTCAGCACCCTCGCTTCTGCCAATCCAGTTACGCTGTGTCTCTTTCAGAGAATCTGTCCAATCTATTTTTTCCAAACCTTCAAGCAGTCTTTGGGCGTAGGCACTTACACGCAGGCACCATTGGCTCATATCCTTCTGCTCAACAGGGTAACCG
>JAZLHT010000016.1:0-9384 GCA_045616965.1 Candidatus Enterocola sp. | reverse complement strand
CATGTGTATTTCTTGGGTAAGACTCCATCGCCGCAGGTGCTTCTGAAAGCGTTTGCCGATGTTCACCCGTATATGGTGCTTACGGTGCCTCTTGTTATTGAAAAGATTTTCCAAAAGGCTATTTTCCCTATGATAAACAAGCCTGTGGTAAAGGCTTTGTGGTACACTCCGGGTGTTAATATAACTCTTAGGCGTAGGGTTCACGATGGCTTGATAAATAAATTTGGCGGAAGTCTTAAATATCTTATAGTGGGTGGTGCCGCTCTTAACCACGATGTGGAGAAGTGCCTTAAACAAATAAAATTTCCTTATACTGTGGGCTACGGTATGACAGAGTGCGGTCCTATATTGGGCTATGAGCATTGGACTAAATTTAAGGAGCGTTCTTGCGGTAAGGCTGTTGACCGTATGCAGGTTGCTGTAGATAGTCCTAACCAGCATAAAATTGTGGGTGAGATTCTTGTTAAGGGTGATAATCTTATGACTGAGTATTATAAGAACCCCGATGCCACCAAGGCTGTGTTTACTGAAGACGGGTGGCTACGTACAGGAGACCTTGGCATTATAGATCGTGATGGCAACATATTTATACGTGGACGTAATAAGAGTGTGATTATCGGGGCATCGGGTCAGAATATATATCCTGAGGAGATTGAGGGAAAACTTAACAATATGCCTGGTGTAAGCGAGAGTATTGTGGTGGATAGGGCAGGCAAGCTTACCGCCCTTATATTCCCTGATCTTAAGGCTATTCAGGAGGAACTTGCCACCAAATCCATTGATGATATTCTTGAAAACATAAAGTTGCAGGTAAACCGCATGATTCCTGCTTTCTGCCGCCTCTCTTCTGTAGAGAGGGTTGATAAGGAGTTTGAAAAGACCCCTAAACGCAGTATCAAGAGATTTTTATATAAGTAAAATATATGGCTACAGAGTTTCATTATCAGGTTCCCTTTCCTATAGGAGAGGATACCACAGAGTATTATTTGCTTACTAAGGATTATGTTAGTGTAAGCGAGTTTGAGGGTAAACCTATTCTTAAGGTTGCAAAAGAGGGTCTTACGGCTATGGCGAATGCCGCTTTCCGCGATGTTTCGTTCCTACTTCGCAGAACACATAATGAGCAGGTTGCCAAGATTTTAGATGATCCTGAGGCATCTGAGAACGACAAGTATGTGGCTCTTACTTTCCTGCGTAACGCCGATGTGTCAACTAAGGGTAAACTTCCGCTTTGCCAGGATACGGGTACTGCCATCATTCATGGTGAGAAAGGGCAGCAGGTTTGGACAGGCTACTGTGATGAAGAGGCTCTGTCGCTTGGTGTGTTCAAGACCTACACAGAGGAGAATCTGCGTTACTCTCAGAATGCTCCGCTTGATATGTATAAGGAGGTTAATACTAAGTGTAACCTTCCTGCACAGATAGACATTGAGGCTACAGAGGGTATGGAGTACCGTTTCCTTTGTGTTACAAAGGGTGGCGGTAGTGCGAATAAGTCCTATTTGTTTCAGGAGACTAAGGCTCTTCTCACTCCGGAGAAGCTTGTTCCGTTCCTTGTAGAGAAGGTTAAGACTCTTGGTACGGCGGCTTGTCCTCTATATCATATCGCTTTTGTAATTGGCGGTACATCGGCAGAGAAGAACCTGCTTACAGTTAAGCTTGCTTCAACTCACTACTACGATAGTTTGCCTACATCGGGTAATGAGTACGGACGTGCCTTCCGCGATGTTGAACTTGAGAAAAAGGTGCTTGAAGAGGCTTGGAAGATAGGTCTTGGGGCTCAGTTTGGTGGCAAGTATCTTGCCCACGATGTCCGCATAATTCGTTTGCCACGTCACGGTGCATCTTGCCCTGTAGGTATGGGCGTAAGCTGTTCCGCTGACCGTAACATAAAGTGTAAGATAAATAAAGACGGTATTTGGATTGAGAAGATGGACGATAATCCGTCATCGCTTATACCTGAGGCTCTGCGTAACGCAGGTGAGGGTGATGCTGTTAAGGTTGACCTTAACCGCCCCATGTCTGAGATTCTCGCCCAACTTGACAAATATCCTGTATCAACCCGTCTGTCGCTTAACGGTACAATAATTGTAGGTAGAGACATTGCTCACGCAAAACTAAAAGAGCGTCTTGACCGTGGCGAGGGGCTGCCTCAATACATAAAAGACCACCCTATCTACTATGCCGGTCCTGCCAAGACTCCTGCCGGTATGGCTTGCGGCAGCATGGGACCTACAACTGCTAACCGTATGGATCCATACGTGGATTTGTTCCAGAAGAACGGTGGCAGTATGATTATGCTTGCAAAGGGTAACCGCAGCCAGATAGTTACTGATGCCTGCAAGGCTAACGGTGGCTTCTATCTTGGCTCTATAGGTGGTCCTGCCGCTATTCTTGCCCAGAATAACATTAAGAGCATTGAGTGCGTTGAGTATCCTGAACTTGGCATGGAGGCCATCTGGAAGATTGAGGTGGTTGATTTTCCTGCGTTCATTCTTGTGGACAACAAGGGGAATGATTTTTTCAAAAAAATATTGTAATATTTTTTTGAAGAGGGTCAAGGGACAAGGGACAAGGGTCAAGGGACAGGTATGATTAAATCTTTTGAGGAAATATTGGCTTGGCAGAAATCTAAAGAATTATCCAAATCTTTATATCAAATCTTTAAGGATTCAAATGATTTTGGATTTAGAGACCAAATTCAACGGGCTTCTGTTTCCATTATGAATAATATAGCAGAAGGTTTTGAAAGAAATTCAAAAAATGAATTTAAATATTTTTTAAATATATCTAAAGGTTCTTGTGGGGAAGTGAGGTCAATGTTAATATTAGCCAAGGAATTGAATAAAATAGATGAATTGAAATATAAGGAACTCTATGCGGAAACATTGGTTATTTCTAAACTAATATCTGCATTAATGAAAACTCTTTAACCTTGACCCTTGTCCCCTGACCCTTGACCCTTTCATTGGTATGAAAGTTTTTTTAAGAAATATAGAAGAAGCGGCAAAGACATTTCTTCATCAACTTGGTGAACGCAAGGTAGTGGCTTTCTACGGCTCTATGGGGGCGGGTAAAACCACATTCATAAAAGCTATATGTGATGTGCTTGGTGTTACCGATGCGGTTGCCAGCCCAACCTTTGCCATTGTAAATGAGTATTTGGCTGCTGACGGAGACAGCATATACCATTTTGATTTCTACCGTATCAAGAAACTTGAAGAAGTGTACGACATAGGCTACGAGAACTACTTTTACAGTGGCTCATACTGCTTTATAGAGTGGCCTGAACTAATAGAAGAACTACTCCCCGATGATACCGTCCGTGTCCACATTACAGAAACCGCAGACGGTGCCAGAGAACTTACTATAAAGTGACATATACCTATGATAATAAAAACATTTACATCATTGATAGAGGCTCAAAGAACTCTTCAGTTTCTACAACAAGCGGGTATAAACTGTTCCAGACGCTACTCTCTGATATGAAATAAAATTATTTGAAATAAAATTATTTGAAATAGTTTTATTTGAAATAAAATTATTATATTTGCAGCAGAAACCAAATGTATATTGCTATGGAAACCCCTTTTATATATGGAAAAATTGCTGACGGTATGGATTTTACAGACCGTATATGCGAGACAGAACTGCTTGTAAACAATTTTAAAGGACTGATTAACACCATAATAATATCTCCCAGACGTTGGGGTAAGACTTCTCTCGTTAATAAGGCATTGCGTGAGATTGAAGCAGACAAAAAATACATTTCAGTAAAAATTGATGCATTTAATTGCAGGACAGAAACAGAGTTTTATAATATGTTTGCCTCTGCCATACTAAAAGCCACTACATCAAAAGTGGAGGAGTTTGTTTCTTCTGCAAAAAAATATTTAGGAAATTTCTTTCCAAAAATATCTTTGGGTGATGGCATCAGTAATGTGGAGTTATCCTTAGGAGTTGATTTTAATAAGGAAAAACTATCTGTAGATGAGATTCTTGACTTGCCTCAGAAAATTGCATTAGAGAGAAAAAAGAAACTTATAATCTGTATAGATGAGTTTCAGAATATTTGTCTATACCCCGATTCTGTTGATTTTCAAAAGAAACTAAGGTCTCATTGGCAAAACCATACATCGGTGTGCTATTGTCTGTATGGTAGCAAACGTCACATGTTAATGGATATTTTTGGAGAATATTCAAATCCATTCTATAAATTTGGGGATATAGTTTTTCTTGAAAAAATTAAGGAATCTGATTGGATTGACTTTATAGTGTCCACATTCAGCCGCACAGGCAAAATAATATCAAAAGAGTGTGCTGAATATATAGCAAATTTGACGGATTGTCATCCGTACTATGTGCAGCAACTTGCCCAACAATCGTGGCTCAGAACAGAAAAAGATTGCTCAAAAGAGATAGTTGAGGGGGCTTTTACCAGTATTGTAGGACAACTTAACCTTTTGTTCTGCAATTTGATAGATTCACTTGTGGTTAAACAAATCAATTTCTTGAAAGCGGTCAATAACGGAGAGGAGGCGTTTTCATCAAAAGATGTGCTTGAACGCTATGACCTTGGCTCATCTGCCAATATTAAGACACTCAAAGAGGCTCTTTTAAAGAAGGAACTTATTGACATTCTGCCATCTGGCAAGATTGTTCTTCAAGACCCGATGTTTGCTTATTGGCTAAAAAATCAGTAATTTTACCCCGATGACAAGGCAACAGGAAATACAGATATTTGATGAGAAGAGGGTCCGCACCGTTTGGGATAGCGAACAGGAGAAATGGTACTTCTCAGTGGTGGATGTTGTCAGTGCTCTAACTGATAGTATTAATCCAACGGACTATATTAAGAAAATGAAAAAGCGTGATGTGTTACTTGCGCAAGGGTGGGGACAAATTGTCACCCCCCCCTTTACGTCAACACACCAGGAGGAAAACAGAAAATGAATTTGGTGGTTAAGAAAAAAATGTGTAGTTTTGCAATGGTATAGTCATTAGAGACATGAGGAAATCAGGTGAGTATATAACAGATAAGATAAAGGGAGTGGCATCTCAGGTTTTACCCAAGGGTGCACACCTTATGTTGTATGGATCCAGAGCTAGGGGTGATAATAGAAAGGATTCAGATTGGGATTTACTTATTACGCTGGATAAATCATCAATTGAGCAGCAAGACTACCAAAATATAGTATTCCCTATCACTATGCTTGGTTGGGAGTTACAAGAGAATTTTGTACCTGTTTTATATACCAATGACGAGTGGGATAATAGTAAAGTTTCTCTCTTTTACAAAAATGTAAGTAGAGATGCTATAATGTTAGTGTAAGCATTATGAAATTATCGGCAGAGGATAGAAAAATTATAGTTGCAAGAGAACTGGAAAAGGCAGAATCTTTTATGGTTCAAGCAGAGGGCAATTTTGTAATGGGATATTGGGATACGGTGGCAAATAGAATGTATTATGCTATGTTTCATGCAGTTATTGCATTGCTTGTTAATGCTGAGATTCAAACTGGAGCAACCCATAAGGGTATTGTGTCTCAGTTTGGATTGAAATTTGTAAAAACAGGTATCTTTACTAAAGAAGAAGGTTCATTATACTCTCAGCTTCAATCAATGAGAGAAAAGGCTGATTACTATGCCTCATTTCAGTCGTCTGAGGAAGAACTTAGCCTATTACTCCCGCAGGCTAAAGCTATGCTTGCTAAAATTAAGCAGATTATTCAAGCATAAATTAAACCGTGCAGATATTATTTATTGCAACATTCTTTTGATTGACAAATACATTGTCCGAAAAAGTTGCAAAATAATTGTTTTGCCTCGTTCCAGTTGTCTTGGTTGATGCAATATTTTACCTTTGGGGGCAATATCTCGCCTTGTATCAAACCTGCGTTTTTCAGTTCTGCAAGGTGCTGCGAAGCGGTTGCCTTGGCTATGGGCAGTTGCTCGTGTATTTCACCGAAAAAGCAGGATTCCTGTTTGACTAAAAACTGCATTATCTCAATGCGTATAGGGTTGCCTAACGCTTTGGCATATCGTGCCAAACGTTGTTGTCGTTCAGTATAACTATTATTATCCATTGCCTATTGTGTTTTTGCAAAGGTACTACAATTCTGGCATTATTTATAATATTACACACTATTCCATTACAAAAAGGCGTTAAAAATCCAACCGCTGAAAATAATGAATGCGGTAACTGTGCCGAAGAATATGCCAATAAGTTTCCACGTCATCACTTTTTTTAGCATAGTGGCTTCAGGTAGAGAAAGTCCTACCACTGCCATCATAAAAGCGATGGATGTACCTAAGGCAACACCTTTCTGCACAAACACCTCTATTATGGGAACAATTCCTGCGGCGTTAGCGTACATAGGTACTGCAAGTATCACTGCCAATGGTACTTCCCACCAGTGTCCTCCCGACAGATGTTCCTCAAAAAAACCTTCCGGTACATAGCCGTGTAAAGCCGCACCAATGGCAATACCAATGATTACATAGAGCAGCACTCCTTTCACAATGCTCCACGATTCTTGTATGATGTTGGGTAAACGCTTGAGAAACGGAACCTTTTCCTGTTGCCAGCGTTCACTTTCGCTTTGGCTCTGTTGCTGAATCTGCAACACCCAATCGCTTAGCAGATATTCCAGATGGAAGCACCCCAAAACCATTCCTCCCAATGTACCGAGCAAGATGCCACTTATCACGTAAATGAGCGTGGTTTTCAGCCCGAAAGCACCGAGAAACATTGCCACCGCCACCTCGTTCACCAAAGGTGAGGTGATAAGAAACGAAAAGGTAACCCCCAACGGAATGCCGCCTTTCACAAAGCCGATGAATAGTGGCACTGATGAGCAGGAGCAGAATGGCGTAATAGCCCCAAACACTGAAGCCAGCAGGTACTGCATTCCAAAAAGTTTGTGAGTCTGCAGGAAATGTCTCAGCCGGTCAATGGGAAAGAAAGCGTTGATAACGCCCATAATGGCACTAATCAGGAATAGGAGTAGCAAAATCTTGATACTGTCATAGACGAAAAAGTTTAGTGCTGAGCCGATTTTTGTGTCGGCATCCAAGCCGATAAGGCTGTATATCAACCAATCTGCGAAATTTTGAATCATAATAATACGTGTTTATTTTATAATCATTATATAGCAATAGTATATGCCAATTATTGTAAATAATATGCCTACAACCAGATTTAGCCACTTTTGAATAGAGCTTATTTTGCCGTAGAACCGTCCTATGCTACTGGTGCTAAAAGCCAATATCCAGGCAATGACCAATACGGGTAGTGCTGTGGCTATGGCAAATACAACAGGTAGTAACTCGCCCGCCTTAGTGGTGGCAGATAATGGGATAAGCATTCCAAAATAGAAAACGGCACTTGTAGGACAAAATGCCAAGGCGAACAGCAAACCCAGCAACAAAGCACCCCATCCGCCTTTTTTAGCCAGTCCTTCACCTTTGCCTTTAAAACCAAACGAAGGAAGGTGAAGCCAATGCCCAAAAAGCATATAAAGTCCTATGACAACGAGCAATGGACCGATGAGGCGTTCACCGTATTTTATAATGTTTTTTTGAACTCCAAAAAGACTTTCGCCACCTTTAAGAATAGCTAACAAAACCAATCCTAAAATGGTATATGCCAATATGCGTCCCAAGGTGTAGAGCAATCCTTTGGCAAAAATGCCTTTTCTGCTTTCAATGTCCTTCCCAATGAATCCGACAGCAGCAATGTTGGTTGCCAACGGGCATGGACTTATGGCAGTCATCAGTCCGAGCAGGAATGCCGTAATGATGGGCATAGTAGTGCTATCCAATAAACCTTGAATTGTTTCCATCACTGTAGCATTTTATGAATTGTTTCGGTTAGTTTTTTGTCAAAAACCTGCGGTTCGTTGCGAGCATAGCTGAAAGCATCGTTGGTTAGGTTGACAATGGTATTGCCGTTATCAATAATGAGTGATGACCATGCCACTTCATATTTTTCGGCAAGTTTTTCATTTTCCTTATTGGATAAGTTAACAATTTTCAATACTATTTTTCCATCTTTCATTTGTTGTTGAAATTTTGCATTCAGCACTTTTCGTGTTTCGGACTCTATGGCAAGGCAAGTAGGACACCGTTGTGCACCATGAAAGTAATACACTGTGATTGCCGATGAACCCGTTTGAGATGGATTTGATTGCTTTGAAGAACTTCCTGCACATGCCCAAAAAGAGAAAACAGACACAAAGAACGCAATGATAACATACTTTTTCATAATAATCTCCTTCCCTTATTTGATTAATACTTCTTTTACCTGTTGAAGCGAAAGTTTTCCTTTGGCAACAACTTTTTCGTCAATAACTATGGCTGGGAGTGACATGACATTGTATGTCATTATCTTTGTAATGTCCTCTTCCTTTACAACTTGTGCGTTGATGCCAAGTTCGCTAATCGCTTGTTGCACTGTGGTGCAAAGTGCCTTACAATTGGAACAGCCCGTTCCTAGAATTTTGATTTCCATTTGCAATAAGTTTTAATTTAACAATAAATATATCTTTGTTCGTAAAATAGCGAACAAAGATAATACTTATTTTGTTATGTTCGTAAAAAAACGAACATTTTTTTTACTCAAAACCGCAGTACTACACGTAACCAACTGAAAATACAATACTACCTCTCCTCAAGACTGAGATACAGCAATCGCCATTACCTTATAATCCCCCATAACTATACTTTTTTACCCACTTATGGGGAATTATAAGACATTTATAGTAGCACACAATCCATCTTAACATCGTGGGGTTCAATGTGGTCTGCTATCTGTGGGCATATCTGCTCCTTGTAGCAGACTCCTATTTTATAGGCTTTAGTCCCCGATAAGAGGCGGTCATAGTAGCCTTTGCCACGTCCAAGGCGGTATCCATCGGCGGTAAAGCCAACGCCGGGAACAATAACAAGGTCAATTGTGGAAATATCAATATATTCAGTGCCTATGGGTTCAGAAATGCCGTATGCACCTTGCTTTTGCTTATCAGAATAGGGAAGAATTTTAAGAATGTCTCCGCAAACCACAGGCAAGAAAAACTTTTTGGAACTTTTGAACCGCTCAAGTATAGGCAGAACATCTATCTCATCGGGTAGGGGGTTGTAAATCAAAACCCTCTTAGCAGAGGCAAAATGTGGTTCTGCAGATATGGCGGCAAGCAGCCTCACAGCCTCTGCCGCACGCTCCTCTGCACTCAATGCCAATACTTTCCGCTTGATGATTTTTCTTATTTCACTTTTCATTTAATATGCTCTCCTTGTCCCTTGACCCCTGTCCCTTTTGTTAAGGCTTTGCCTTAACCATGTTACTTCGTCACTCGGCATAACCCAAGTAAACTTGGTTCTGCC
>JAZLHT010000015.1:0-1791 GCA_045616965.1 Candidatus Enterocola sp. | reverse complement strand
AGCAAACAGGTTGCTGAGGCTATGGCTATGGGTGTGCGTAAATTGCTTGATACAGATTATGCTGTGGCTACCACAGGTGTTGCCGGTCCGGGAGCATCAGAGGGCATTCCTGCAGGTACAGTGTGGGTTGGAATCTGTAGCCGTACAGAGGTAAAAAGCGTATGTCTGCATCTTGGTACAGAGCGTTCAAAAAATATAGAGGAAGCCTCACGCCTTGCACTTGAGTTCCTGAATAATGAATTTGAAATTAATTTGGTATATAAATAATAATTGTATTATGGCAGCGTTTGATTATGAATACTTTTGGTTGGTAGTGGGCTTTGTAATAGTGGTTGCACTTTGCCCTATAATGCTTTACATTGGTAAGAAATATGTCAGACCATTTGTTGACAGGCACAATGGTATTTGGTATGAGGTGCTGGACTCTCTGTTTAAGACTCCGTTTATAGTAGCAGTATTCTTGGTGGCATCATTCATAGTACTTAAAAAGTTGGATATTCAAGCAGGCTGGATGGTTCATATCTTTAGGGCTTACGGTGTATTGTATGCGTTAAACGTTGTATGGTTTCTTGTGGATTTAATAAACGATATTTTAGATAAAATTTATGAACGCTCCACCAAGAACAAGGATAAAAAGATAGACATAAATATTATTAAGACCGCTAAAAAGGCAGTGTCTGTCTTTCTGTGGTTCATAGGTGTTATTTGGGCGTTAGATGCCTTGGGTGTAGATGTAAAGGCGTTGATAGCAACATTGGGTATTGGTGGTGTAGCCATTGCATTTGCCGCACAGGAAACTGTTAAGAATGTTATTGGCGGTATAACCATCATAGTGGACCGCACCCTCAGGATAGGCGATACTGTGAGTGTAGGCGGAGTGGAAGGTACTGTAGAGGATATAGGATTGCGTTCAACTAAGGTCA
Source organism: Candidatus Enterocola sp. (assembly GCA_045616965.1). Classification (GTDB taxonomy): domain Bacteria; phylum Bacteroidota; class Bacteroidia; order Bacteroidales; family Paludibacteraceae; genus Enterocola. The sequence goes on along the minus strand of JAZLHT010000015.1, from coordinate 868 downwards.
GGGCATATTCAGGCAGAATTGTTACAATACCTAACAGTAAATTAGTGGATACAAACGTAGAGAATATAACCACAGAGCCTACCCGTAAAGTGGTTTGCCAATTAGGCTTAACCTACGATACCACACCAGAGAAAATGGAGGAGGCTCTCAGTATATTGAGCAGTCTGCCAACCAAAATAACATCAATAGATGAAAAGACAGTGCCATATTTCAGCAGTTACGGAGACAGTTCCCTGAACATTACATTCACTTACTACATTAAGCATCCGCGTAAGGTTAATATATTCAGTGTTCAGTCAGATGTAAATATGGAGATTCTCCGTAGTTTCAACAAGGCAGGTCTGAACTTTGCATTCCCTACACAAACACTTTACATAGAGAAATAAATATGTTTTATACAGGATTAATAATTGGAGTGCTTACATTTGTGCTGATTGGAGCGTTTCATCCGTTGGTGATAAAATCGGAATACTATTTTATAATATCCGCCTTGTTGGGAGTTGCCGGATTCTCCTCATTCTGGTCAATACATGAGATTTTTGCTCTCGTTTTTCGTAACTTTACCTCACGTTGTTCTGTGAAGTTAACCTGCACTCGGCAAAAATAAAAACGGAGCGTTTTTGTAACTTTACCTCACTACGCTCGGTGAATATACTCACGCTCGTAAATGCAAAATTTATTTTGCATTTATCTCGCTTATTCGTATATTTGCATAATCAATGGAATGTTTGAGTTATGGAGGCAATGCTTAAGAACTACCCGTTAGGGGTCTATACATTTGAGAAGATACGTAATGGCAACTATTTTTATGTTGACAAGACAGAGTATGTGTATCAAATAGCCAACAAGTACAACTATGTGTTCCTTA
>JAZLHT010000014.1:0-2246 GCA_045616965.1 Candidatus Enterocola sp. | reverse complement strand
CTTTATGGGACTGTAAAAACTACGTAATATGTTTCTGAGTTCCTCAAATACGGGCTTGTTGTGCATCACATTCAGCAGTGCGGAGTCATACTCATCTATAAGCAATACCACTTTTTGACCTGTCTTTGCATACGCACGTTTTATAACGCCTTCAAATCTTTTACCTAATGTTCGCTGCTTTTCCTCTCCACCGTAAACTTTCTCATATTCACAAAGCATAGCATCAATTGAGTCTTTAACCTCTCTTGGATCCATTGACTTTATAGAACTCATATCAAACCTAAGCACAGGGTGTTTGGTCCAATCCTTTTCAAGATCATCTGCCTTCAAGCCTGCAAACAACTCCTTTCTGCCCTCAAAATAGCACTGCAATGTATCCACAAGCAAAGACTTTCCAAACCTGCGTGGACGGCTAAGGAACACATACTTGTATTTATTGGCTATGTCATATACATAACCTGTCTTGTCTATATAGAAAAGATTCCTTTCAATTATCTCACTGAAAGTGTAAATCCCTAACGGGTAGTTCCTAAGCATTGTCTCCATAACTCAAATCTTTTTAAGAGATTGTGCAAATATACGAATAAGCGAGATAAATGCAAAATTTATTTTGCATTTACGAGCGTGAGTATATTCACCGAGCGTAGTGAGGTAAAGTTACAAAAAGCGAGTGAAGATGCAAAATAAAACTCCGTTTTTTTGCATCTTCCGAGCGTCAGTTAACGTTCAGGCTTCGCCTGCCTTTTTGTCGCGACTCGGCAGAACCCAAGTAAACTTGGTTTCTGCTCTCACTGCTCCAAAAATTCTTTGAGCGAAGCGAAAAAAATTACAAGAACGAGAGCAGGTTAACTTACTTGCGGTGATTCTTGGCTGCCTCGGCTCATGTCCGTTGCGGTGGAGTCTTTGGCTGTTGCTTTTCCCCCCCCCCCGACGACAAAGCACATACATTCCGCAACTTCGGTCAACTTTTTTCAGTATAAGACAAAACCTCCTTGACTATTTTTGTTCATCATTATTGTGACGTGCACAATAACGAAGGTAAAAACATAATAAACCAATAATCCATCCACATACAAGAACGTACCAATGATCAAATATCTGAGAAAAAGAATAACCGTCGATTTTTAGAACGACTACCATTATCGATGTTGTTAATAAAAAATCACAAATTAGTGCGATAAGTTTCTTATTCCTCTTTAAAATATCCTTCATAAATTGTTTTGGCAAAAGATGTACTATTATCTATAAAATTAACTCGATCTAAAACATCAACAACCAAACCATCTTTTCCCACAATTTTCAATGCACTTGCCGTCCCAAATGTAGCCAAATCAACTGCTGCCAGCACTTTATCTGTTGTTGAGACTGGCTCTCCAAATAAATTTTTATCAGAGCACAATGTAACCACATCGTTAATAAGTCCAGCACCAGTAAACACCGTCAATGCTTCTGCCAACGGTTGTATGCTTTGCGCTTCCTGTATTTCAGAATGAACACCTGTAATATCCCGTAGCACGTCACCCACCTTGTCATCAAAAGAGCGGGATTCGCATCCGTCCTCATCTATCAATAGCACGGGATTCCCCATACAATACACATACGGACTCACACCCGGATATTTCTCTGCAAGGGGATCAACTCCAAGCCACAATGCCGCACTTGGGTCATAGTACCTTGCACCATAGTAATATAGACCTGTCTCTGCATCAAGTTCCTTTCCGTTAAACTTGTACGGGGTAACGTTGCGTTCTTCTATAAAGGTCTCTCCGTACGGGGTGTAGGCTAAGTATTGCGCCACATCGCCGTTGCGGTCTGTGATGAATGTTGTACTTCCCAAATGGTCTGTATGGAAGTAGTAGAGGTCTGGCTCAACTGCCTCAACCTTTGCCACCTCCATCTGCTGCAACTTCTGATACTCTCTCATAGCCTCTTTCTCTTCCTTTGAGGGCTGCTTCGATGCCGTTTCAGACGCCTGTTCCGGTGAGTCGGGTTGCTCGGCCTGCTCTGGTTGCTCCGGCTCCTCTCCCATTCCCTTTGGCATTGACTCCACCCTTGACGCCATACGCTGCGTGCCTGCGTAGTAGTGCTTGGTGTAGCGTCCGTCGGTCTCCACAAAGTAGGGTGAGAAGTAGGCGGAGTAGCCATCTGCGTTTTCTATGACGGACTGTGACTCCCCGGCGTCGATTCCCACGTTTGTCTTGTTCCCGTAGCGCTTCAACGCACGCTCACCTGTGTGGTCATACGTG
>JAZLHT010000013.1:0-5911 GCA_045616965.1 Candidatus Enterocola sp. | reverse complement strand
ATTATACGAATGTACCAATACATCTATAAATAGAAAAAACACCAATGAGTTTAAATCCAAAATTTTACAACAATTTAATGCTGATGAATATACCATAACGCTAAAGAATGATAGTTTGTTGATGCATGATTTATCCCATCTAAATGAAGTAGGTTCAAGAAGAGTTACATCTGAATTAGCTAAACTACCTATCTTTGACGGCAAAAACCACTTTGTAGAATTCATAATATCGTACCCATAAAGGAAGGTCTTGCTGTTGTTCTATTTAATGTCAGACACTTACATTGTAAATGACATTAAGACGGAACTATAAAGAAAACATAACAATAAAATCATATTATAAATGTTTAAAAATTTTGCGTGGACAAAGAAAAAAGTGTATATTTGCATCGTATTCTGTTTGTCCACGCAATTTTTCTTTTCATGGAAATACGTAATATATCAATTTCGGGTTTCTGCAATATAAAGCAGTTTAACATAAACCTAACGGAGTTTAATGCTTTGGTTGCCCCTAACAACTATGGCAAGAGTAATGTGATTGAAGGCATTCGGTTTGCATTCCGTTTCATTGCCGCAACAGAGGGTGAACGACAATCAATGATGAGTGATTCCTCTTTCATACCTATCAACAATGCCACAAGTGGAGCACCCTTCCGCTTTGGAATAGAACTGACAAATAGAGGGGAGAATGAAGAGGCATACTCGTATTCCTTTTCTTTTGAATGGACTAAGAATAATGGAGAGTCCGGGTGTTGTATCACAGATGAATCTTTGACCGAAATATCAAAAGAATATCGTCGTCCTCATACACTCATAAAGCGAACAAAAGACAATGGGGGAATGTATGTTTCAAGCGTTACCGGTCGTTGTAATAAAGATGCTAAAGCAACTGGAACACAGCTTGTCATGGACTTTTTATGCTCAAATGATAATCTGTTTTATAAAGATATTGTTTCACGGTTAAAGAACCTTGGCTTGAATATGGTTGGGATTTCTGGCTTTAATAAACAGGCATTGAGTCAATTTATCTTTAATCTGAAAGAACAAGAACCGACAAGATATTCACTCTTTGAGGATGCTGTTACACACATTGTGCCTAATATCAAGGCAATCACGCCTACTTGCTCGCAGATGGGGCTTGCAACTGGCAATGTGCCTTATCGCATAGAGGATGCTATCTATGATATGCGTATCAATGAGAAGGCTAACAACCAGGACATCAGTATTTCACGTCTGTCAAGTGGTAGCCGTACGATTATTATGATTATAGCTGAGATAATTAAGGCAGAGATGACAGGCTCATCATTGATTTGCATTGAAGAACTAGAGAACTCCGTTCACCCAAAGCTATTGGAAAATGTGATACTGATGGTACAGTCGTTTGCCGAAGGTATAAAAGTACTGACTACAAGTCATTCGCCATACCTAGTGCGTTATCTTAAATCACGACAGTTGACATTTGGTTTGCCTACGGAAGAGGGTGTTGCAAGTTTCCATAAACTGAAGCAGGCAAAAGTAAAAACCGTTGTCAAGCGTGCATCCGCTATGGAAATGACCTTGGGCGAATATATGTTTGAACTAATGCTGAACCTAAAACCAAAATCAGAAGAAATAGCAGAGTTCTTTGACTAACACAGCTGATATGAAGAAAGTGACAGGAACAGGATATTCGTTGAAGGAGATACAGACGAGGTCTTTTTCGGACGGCTTGTTGCATACTACAGGCAGGTTTCACTGACACCTATCCATTCATACGAAATACAGAACATGAAGGGAGTAAGTCGCTATGCCAGTAGTAAGTTAGTGGGTAAATTGGATTCGGAAATAATCCTTAAATCAAAACGTAAAGGTATGAAGGTCTATGGCGTTTGTTGTAGTTATGACACGGATGTGTTTGAGGAAGATGAGTCACTGATTATTGATTGGAAGGAACTTAGAAAATCCATTATGCGACTTGGTATAGAGGAATTTTGTACTGTCGAGGTAAAGAGTGCTATTGAGGATTGGCTACTGGATGATTTGGAAGGTTTGTGTAAATTCCTCAAACAGAAAGAAGTGCCTAATGAAGACTTTATAGATTGTCTAAGTATGGAGAAGATTCGTAACAAGCGAAAAGCAGCATTGTCAGAATTAGAAAAAATACTAAACGTAACAATATACTAATGTTATTCAACTCCATAGAATTTGCGATATGACTGATATGCCATTTTGTCAGTTTGGGGTTTGGAATAGTTTTTGTAGATATACAGATGTGGTTTTGTTTCGCTGGTGCTCGCCAAGAACCCTTCAAAACGCCAAACTTGTTGCGGTGCTCCGCAAACTCGCACTACGTGCTCAAACAATGCTACGCTCCTCCAAGTGGAAGCGTTTTGTGCGGGGCTCACAATGCTTTACAAAACCACATCTGTATTAACAAAACTATTACAAAATTATGGAAGCAAAGAATTATGAAGCATTGAGCAAGTACGCCATAAACTTGAATGAGCGTGCAAAGAGTGGGAAACTTGACCCTGTTATAGGTAGAGACGAGGAGATAAGGCGTGTGCTGCAAATCCTTAGCCGTAGAACAAAAAACAACCCTATATTAATAGGTGAACCAGGTGTAGGAAAAACCGCTATAGCAGAAGGTTTGGCACACCGTATTATAAGAGGTGATGTGCCTGAAAACCTAAAGGATAAAGTACTGTTCTCACTTGATATGGGAGCACTTATCGCTGGAGCAAAATATCAGGGAGAGTTTGAGGAGAGACTGAAAGCCGTTATAAATGAGGTGATTAAATCAAACGGTGAAATAATCCTGTTTATAGATGAAATTCATACATTGGTAGGTGCAGGAGGCAACGGTGGTGGAGGGATGGATGCCGCCAATATACTTAAGCCAGCCCTTGCAAGAGGAGAACTGCGAGCCATCGGGGCTACAACCCTTAATGAGTATCAAAAGTATTTTGAGAAAGATAAGGCATTGGAGCGTAGGTTCCAGATAGTTATGGTTAATGAACCCGATGAGGCTGCAACCATCTCTATATTAAGAGGACTTAAAGAACGTTATGAGAACCACCACAAGGTGCGTATCAAGGACGATGCCATTATTGCCGCTGTAGAACTGAGCAACCGATATATATCTGACCGTTTCTTACCAGATAAGGCAATAGACCTTATTGATGAGGCGGCAGCACGTCTAAGGCTTGAAATGGACTCTGTACCAGAGGAATTGGATACAATAGAACGTAACATTAAGCAACTTGAGATTGAGCGTGAAGCCATCAAGCGTGAGAATAATGAGAGCAAACTAAAGCAACTTAACGAGGAAATAGATGCCCTAAAGAAGCGTGATGCCGAAGGCAAGACCAAATGCCAGACCGAGAAACACTATATTGATGGTATTCAGCAAGATAAGATAGATATAGAGAATCTTAAATTTGAGGCTGAAAGAGCAGAACGTAATGGTGATTATGGTAAAGTTGCAGAAATCCGCTATGGCAAGATTCAGCAAAAGGAGAAGGATATTGCAGACCTACAAAAGAAACTGCAAGACCTTGATGGAGAGCCGTTTATACGTGAGGAGGTTAGTGATGAGGATATTGCTGAGATTGTAAGTAAATGGACAGGCATACCTGTAAGCAAGATGAACCAGAGTGAGCAGGACAAACTGCTTCACCTTGAGGAGGAACTGCATAAAAGGGTAGTGGGACAGGAAGAGGCAATCAAGAGTGTATCTGATGCCATAAGACGTAGTCGTGCCGGATTGAACGACCCTAAGAGGCCTATCGGGTCATTTATATTCTTAGGAACAACGGGCGTAGGAAAAACAGAGCTTGCAAAGGCATTGGCAGAGTTCCTGTTTGACGATGAGAACATGATTACCCGTATAGATATGAGCGAGTATCAGGAGAAATTCTCAGCCACAAGACTTATAGGTGCGCCTCCGGGATATGTGGGCTATGATGAAGGCGGTCAACTTACTGAGGCAATACGCCGCAAGCCTTATTCTGTGGTGCTGTTTGATGAGATTGAGAAGGCTCACCCCGATGTGTTCAATGTGCTGTTGCAGGTGCTTGATGACGGTCGTCTGACAGATAACAAGGGTAGAACAGTAAACTTTAAGAACACCATTATTATAATGACATCTAACCTTGGATCTCAGCTTATTAGGGAGAATATGGAGAAAATGAACGGCGATAATAGGGCAGAAGTGCTTGAAAACACAAGGAATCAGGTGTTTGGGCTGCTTAAACAGACTATAAAGCCTGAGTTCCTGAACCGTATAGATGACCTTATAATGTTTACGCCGCTTGGTCAGGAAGAGATTACAAAGATAGTGAATCTGCAAATCAACGCCGTAGCCCGTATGCTTATGGCAAATGGCATAGAGTTAAGAGTTACTGATGCCGCCACAGATTACATTGCATCAGTAGGTTATGACCCACAATTTGGTGCAAGACCTGTCAAGCGAGCCTTACAGAACCTTGTTCTCAATGAACTCTCAGAGCAAATCATTGCCGGCAAAGTAGATAGAACCAACCCCGTCTATGTAGATTCAAAAGAGGGTGAGATTACGTTTGGGAACTAAGGTTCATACTCTGGAGGAAGTGGAGTCTTAAGGGTTTTACGGTCATAGCCTTTGTAGGCATTGACCACCTTTAAGGCTTCTTCTTTCATCTCTTTTCTGAACCACGATGGAGACAACACCTCAACATAGTCTCCGTATGAGCGTAATTCCATCTCAAAGTCAAGAGTGGGTTGCAATATATACTGAAATATGCTGTAACCCTCTTCATCACAAGTATATACCTCTTTTTGTGAGTGATGTAACGGAACACTGCGTAGGTAAAAATTTTGCGGAGCCCATACCAAAATCTGTATAGCCTCTGTTTTCATTTGTTCAGCCGGCAACTTTATTGTAGAGTAGTTTTCAGAATAAAACTCTGCCGGATTAAACATTGACGGATACCGGAACTCAATATTTGTAACCTCAAGATTTGAAATCCTGTCATCCATACCGTATGAGCGTATTGTGGCACTCTCGTCAGGCTCTAATCTTAACTTTAGGCTTTTATTGAATTTTTCATCATACACAGGACCTATTACATGCCATCTTTGTCGGAACATCTTTACAAAAAACGGCTTAATGGTAATGAGTTTAGCCTCTCCCCAATAGTCTGTATATGTGAACGTTATACACAAATTCTGTTTAATGGCGGTTAGAACCTCTTGTAAATAGTTGCAGTTAGGCACATCTTCCAACACTATCCTGTCTTTTATAGACATATTGTTGGAAATGGTTTGCTGCACAGATATTGTGCTTGAAAGCCATTCAGAGATTTTGGCGTTATCCTCCTTTATTCTATAGACATACGCATGCTCTGAACGGTCACAATATATCTCTATTCCGTAGGTATCCTTTATCTCCTGTCGCCAAAAATGGAATGTGCGTTCACTAAACTCCTTTGGTAGTGAACGATACATCTGGCTACGTCTGTATTGTTTTTTCAAATCCTCAAGGGTAAGCCCGTTACTCATCCTTAAAGTATCCAATAGCCATGTGTATTTATATGCCGTACTTGTTACCACGATGCAAAAATATAAAAAAAATTTATGTTCTGCAACTTTTTTGCAGACCACGCAAATATCTTTGCACAATGAAACAGGGAACGAACTCTGTTTGAAAAAGTAACCAATTATATAAACTATGAGAGTGAATTTCAAACCGTGGATAGGGGATAACTACCTGCAAGGCATCAATGGAAAAAAGGTGTTGGTACTTGGAGAGAGCCATTACTGTGCATCTGCTGATGAAGCCACAGAGTCTATAACAATAGATGTTATATCTGACTTACTTGACCCGTCATCGGAGTTTGAGGCGTATAAGAACACCTACACCAAATTCGCCAAGGCTTTATCGGGGAGTTTT
>JAZLHT010000012.1:0-16597 GCA_045616965.1 Candidatus Enterocola sp. | reverse complement strand
TTCTGGCGTGAACACCTTTTGTGTTTTTATAACTATCAGCGCTTTGAGATTCTATTTTTTCTTACTTCTTTAATATATATGGTGCAGTTTTCACCTGCAAGATAATTGCGAAACCTTTTAGTCTCTTCTGTTAGGGATCTAAGTTCCCGGTATAAACATTCAAAAGCGGTATTAGTTGCAATTTCTCTTTGTTTGTCGTTTTCAAAGGATTTAAGATCTAAATTCAATATAGAGCATATTTTCATTAATCTGTCAAAACCCACAGTACTGACACCTCTTTCAATTTTAGAATATGATGTGACAGATATATCAAGCATGTCTGCAAGTTTTTTTTGATTCATTCCAAGCATACGTCTTTTTGTCTTTATAATTAAACCTAATCTGATTCGTGTTGCTACAGACTCATTGTCGTGTAATTTCGTGTTCATGATTTTTACTGTTTTTATGGTTGTAGTTTAATGGTACTTCTGCGGCAATTATTTTGTGATTCACATTGCTGCCTATAATATTATGATGTTGCAATCCGTTTAAAGACAGTATGCTCTGGTCGATAAAAAAACTGACCACGTGAACTTTTAATATTTTTGCCAATAGCACTATCTGTTCAATGTTAAAATTGTGCTTGCCATTTTCAAGTTTGTAATATTCTCCCAAGGAGATACCCATTGAATCCGCCATGTTTTCTTGTGTGATTTTCAAGCCTTGTCTGATATACTTGATTCTGTCGCATATTTCTTTTTTGTTCATAACATTTATGTATTTAAAAATCTTTATAAAGATAAGAATAAAAATTAGTTAGTATATAATACTCAAAGTACCAATAATAGTACTTAAAGTATTAAAACTATGGAAAACTTGATTTTTCATAGTTATTTTTATCACTGAAGTATGTGTTTATAAAAAAATCGGCTGCTCATTAAAGAGCAACCGATTTTTTATAAAGTGAATTATAATAATCAACCTAAGAAAGATATAAGTATTCCGGCAGCAACTGCTGAACCTATCACACCTGCCACATTACTTGACATGCAGTAATTCAGCACATGATTTTTAGGGTCATATTTAAGGGCAATATCGTTTGCTACACGAGATGCCATAGGAACGGCGCTCAGACCTGTGGCTCCAACAAGTGGATTGATTTTCTTCTTTGTAAACAGATTCATAATCTTTACAAGCATGATACCTCCGAATATGGAGAATCCGAATGCAAGGAAACCTCCTGCTACAATTCCTATAGTTGTCCAGTTAAGAAACGCCTCAACAGTCATTGTGGCTCCTACTGACAGCCCTAAAAATATAGTTGCTGCATTCATAATGCCATTTGAAGCGGCTTCAAACAGACGAGATGTATTTGCTCCAATTTCTTTGATAAGATTACCAAACATAAGCATACCTACAAGGGCTACCGCATCGGGTACTATAATTGCCACAATGGTTGTAACTGCTATAGGGAAAACAATTTTTAACACTCTCATATTCTTGAATTCCTGCTTGTTAGGATAGAGTTTATCCTGCTCCTTCATATTTATCATAAGTTCTTTTTTAGAGCAGGTAAGTTTAACAACTAACGGAATAATCACAGGTACAAGAGCCATATAAGAGTATGCCGCAATTGCAATAGGACCAAGAAGGTGCGGAGCAAGTTTAAGCGTTGTGAAAATTGCAGTAGGACCGTCTGCACCACCTATAATTGCAAGTGATCCGGCTTCTTGCATTGTAAAGAACTGTGAAGCCACAAGTAGTACTGCAAAAATACCAAATTGTGCACCGGCACCAAATATGGCAAGTTTAAGGTTACGCAGCATAGGACCAAAGTCTGTAAGAGCACCTACACCCATAAATATAATAGGCGGCAGCAGACCTGACTTGATAAGTGCGTAATAGATATAGTTCATCAGACCTAAATCATGTGCTATCTCCGGCAGAGGCATCTCATATACGTTTTTAGAGACTTCAACACCGTCTTTTATATAGTGAACCAAGCCTTGCCCGTCTGCACCAAGTACACCCATTCCGCCTCCAGGGAAATTTGCTATAAGCACACCAAAGGCTATAGGAACTAATAGCAGCGGCTCAAATTCCTTCTTTATGCCAAGATATAGCAGTAAGAAGGCAAGGGCATACATGACTAAAAATCGTGGATCAGCTATGATATCGCTGAAAGCAGTCATGCTGTATATTTTTTCCCAAATATTCTCCATAATGCTTATCCTTTTATTTTCATTAGAACATCATCTTCAGATATTGAATCACCGCTCTTGAAGCATATCTCAGTTATAACACCGTCACACTCTGCCGCAATGGCATTAAATGTCTTCATAGCCTCAATGTAGCATACAGTCTGACCTTGTTTAACGGTATCGCCAACCTTAACAGGAGTCTCTGCTGCTGACTTTACAAGGTAGAACTTGCCTTCAAGTGGTGCCTGAAGTTCCTTACCCTCACCAGGAGTGGCTACAGTGGTAGGAGCTCCTGATTGTGGTGCAGGTGCTGAACCATCATTCGCACCTATTACAACTGTGTATTTCTCTCCGTTTACATCAACTGTAACTGTTTGAGGTAGTGCTATGCCACCTTTTGCTCCTGCTTTCTCAGCCTTGCGTTTTGCAAGGTCTTCTTCAAAATCAGTCTTTGCCTGACCCGATTTATATAGGCGGTATTGTTGTGGGTGCATTGCAAGTTCAAACAACTCTTCGTCATCTTGTCCAAGTTCCCATTTGTTATCTGTCATCTCCTTACGGAATGTGTCAAGAGCATCAGGATAGTTTGATTGCGGATCTTCTGTATGGAATTCACGCCCTTGCTCTTTTGCCTTGGCAATAAGTTCAGGAGCAAGAGGACCAGGCAGCGCACCAGCCTTACCCAGCATCATATCCCAAATATCATCAGCAATCATAGACCAACGCTCCTTGCCTTTCTCCATCTGCATTACGTTCATAAGTGCCATATTCTTAACATATTGGCTAAATGGTGTTACAAGACATGGATAGCCCATCTTAGGCCAAATGTAAGCCACCTCATTAAACAGCTTAATCAACAGCTCATCTTGTGTCATGGCAGGCTTGTTGTTTTTAGCCTTATATTTGTTAATGCTTTCAAGATTAGTCTCAAGGTCTGTCATAAGCGATCCCATCATACCTCCAGGAAGTCCGGGAGCTATAAGTAATGAGTTCATAAGACGGTTGCGTGAAGGTATGTAGTAACCCAAGAAGTCATCCATCATCTCCTGAATCATTGTTCTAACCTCCATATATGCCTCCATATTTATCTCTGGAACATCAAATCCAGCATCTTTAAGCATTGCCTGTACAGCAAGCACATCAACGTGTCCTGTACCCCATGATAGTGGTTCCATACCTACATCTACGTAATCGCAGCCAGCCTTGCATACTTCAAGAACAGATGCCATAGAGAATCCTGGACCTGCATGAGAGTGGTATTGAACAGGGATATCGGGATATTTTGCCTTAATGTTAGCAACAATCTGACCAAGTGTTACGGGGCGGCCTATTCCAGCCATATCTTTTAGGCATATCTCATCTGCACCTGCCTCTATTAGCTTGTATGCCATATTGGTGTAATACTCCACAGTATGTATAGGTGAGAATGTTATGCAAAGGCTGCATTGAGAAATCATTCCACCTGCTTTGGCATATCCTATTGATGGTATTATATTACGTAAATCGTTAAGTCCGCAGAATGTACGGGCTATATCTGTGCCTTGTTTTTTCTTAACGATATAGAAAAGTTTACGTACATCACTTGGCACAGGGCTCATTCTAAGACCATTAAGTGCCCTGTCAAGAAGTTGGGTCTGTATTCCTGCTTCATGGAATGGTTTTGTCCACTCGCGGACTGCTTTGTTAGGGTTCTCTCCAAAAAGCAGATTAACCTGTTCAAATCCTCCTCCATTGGTTTCAACACGGGCAAAACACCCCATTTTTACTATTGCCGGAGCAACTTTTGTAAGTTGGTCAACACGAGGAACGTATTTTCCGGCTGCCTGCCACATATCACGGAATACCAGGCAGAATTTAACTTCTTTCTTTTTAGTAGCCATATTTTTATTTTTTTATTGTTTCTCTATTTTATCAACTTTGCCTTTGCCTGCTGTAACTATATTTACAGCCTGAGCTATAGCCTGTGCCACACTTGCAGGTATGGCGGCGGGCGTGACGGCTTTTGTTTGAGGTTTAGCTTCTTCAGGAGCTATTTTGTTAACTAACAGTATAAGTAATTTACCAAGTTCAATCACCAAAATAAGAACTACAAATACGGCACCCATTCCAATACCCATTAATTCAAGAGCATAAATAAAATTTTCCATATTTTTAACTGTTTTTTGTCCGTGATTTGCATAAAATACGCATATATGCGTTATTTACGCAAAAAATCCTCACAAAGTTATAAAAAAATTCTGACTTTTGAAAAAAAAGTTCACTTTTGCAGAGAAAATAAATTATTTACAACATGAAGTTACCCTCAATATCAAGGGAATGAATTTAATGTTAAAAAGTTTTTGATTAAAAACTATTTAAAACTTCTTTTACTGTTGGTCCCTGCACTTTTGATTTTTTCTGTTGTAGATCAATTGACTGTAAGGTTTTATCAGACATCTGTTTTTCAGTTGCTGTTTATGTGTACATTTCTGAACGACCTGGTATGTTTATGGTTGCCTACAGAGCCTGGTGTCTATTGGTATTTAGGAGATGCTTTGCAGTTTTATGCTGTATAATCAAAAATATTATATTTGGACTAAAACGTTGTTGTTGCGTATGATTTAATGTCAAAATTGCTTCTGATTATTTTATCGGATAGTTGATATGCTTCATCTTCAGTTACAGTTCGATGTTGTAATGCCGTAGAATCCAAAAGATTGACTCCAAATCCTTTCCAATAGAAATTGTCATATCCTATAAGGTGGCATATTGTAGGAAAAATATCCATCTGGTAACATAGTTCATTGATATGGTTTGGTTCCGTGAATTCAGGTGATAGTATTATTAAAGGACAATAATTATTACCGTCTGCTATGGAAATGCCATATTTTTGAGCGGCATCGTGAAAGTCACCAAGCATTTGACTTTTAAAGACTGTATGATCGCCTGTAATGATAACAATTGTGCTGTCAAGTAGTTTGCTTTCTTCAAGATAAGAATATAGAATATTTAAACAACTATCGGTGTAATGAGCACAATTCAAATAGCTATTCATATATTTGGGCAGGTTATCAGAAATGTTAAAATTTCTATTAGTTACATAATTAAAAGGAGAATGCATTGAAAATGTGACAGACAGGCTGCAGAATGGCTTTTCAATATTTTTAATGACATCAGTTGTCTTAATCATTATGCTGTCGTCAGACCAATGACCGTTTGTGCAGAATTTATATTCTTTGAATCCGTAGCTTCCGCTAACGTTAGCCTGATTCCAACCTCCATCAGGTGTAATAACAGTTGATCCTGTAAAAAAACTTGCAAAATTAGGGTATTTATTTGATGCAAAAAAGAGACATGCCGCCCCGTTTTGAATGGGAAGCAATCCAGTGCAAACTGTCATTTGTCCGTCACCTGAAACCCCGTGCTTGGCTTGCGATTTTATTTTAGAGAAGAACAAACCATTATGTTTATTGATGAAGTTTTTTGTGTTTGGCATTGTCTCCACATTGTTGATAGTTTCAAAAGGCCAACTTTCAAGGCTCTCACATAGAATAATCAACAAATTGTGTTTAGGCTGATGAGTGTTAATGACAGAATTTTTATTGATATATGGTTCTACAGATTTTTTATCCAATGTTTTTGCGGAATAATCGGTTTTAGAGAAATAATATACAATTGTGGCAGGGAAAAAGTTTGTTATATCATTCAACGCAATATAATTGTCAATTGGTAAGTTCCATTTAGCAAGATAATATGCGAATGAATATGGGAGAAATAGTTTATATCCATTTTTACCAAACATGTGGTCTTGACCTAATTCTGTAGTGCTTCCTCCATTAGAAATGTAAAAATCAATATGATTGCCAAATTCTTTCATTTCATTTTTCCATCTTTCGTATTTCCCACATATACTAAAAGCAAATGAAGATAGCAGGCACAGAATAAAGGGAATAAATTGTCTGGTATGATTTTTATCATCTAAAAATTTGTATGCTATGGCATAAAGTATAGTCGTTGCAGGTGGTATAAGCATACTCCAACATAAATATGCCTTTAGTGATGACAAATACGAATTTAAATTGCTTGTCATTAAGATTGAATCAACAGTTATCAACAAGTTATTTGCTCTGAAATAGAACATATTGGCAATAATCCACAAGTCAAGTAATATAGAAAAGCAAAAAGTCCAAACTCTGTTTTTTATAATAAACATAAACGAACACAGGAATAGAGCAGTGGATACGCTTATTAATAAGGATTTGCTGGGAAGCCATCCACAATAGAAGAGTTCAAAACTAATATTTTTTATTAAAATTGTAAGAAAGAATATAATAATAACAAAATAAGATTTGTGTTTCATAAATGTATAATTTTATAATTGATTTTTAACAGCAATTAGAGAGCAGCTGTAGAGTGCCGCTGTCTCAACACGTAGTCGCATATCGCCAAGGGAGATGGGGGTAAAACCATTCTTAAAGGCTTCATCTACCTCTTCTTCGCTGAAATCGCCTTCCGGTCCAATCATTATAAGATAATTTCCATTAGGATGAACCGCTTTTGCAAGCATCTGTTTTTCTCCGCTATGGCAGTGTCCTATGAATTTTTGTCCGTCAAAAACAGAGGCTTGTTTAATGAATTCTTTGAATGTGCATGGTTCATTCAATTTTGTGAGGTATGGCTGCATTGACTGTTTCATTGCCGATACAAGAATTTTTTCAAGCCGGTCATTCTTTAGCATTTTGCGTTCTGAGAATGTGCAGAATATAGGGGAAATTTCATCAATGCCTATTTCAGCCGCTTTCTCTACAAACCATTCCAACCTATCCATATTCTTAGTAGGTGCAATGGCAATATGAAGGTGGTAGTTTCGGGTGCGTGGGGTGTCAATCTTCTCCAAACTATTAAGCACGCAATGTTTTGGGTGTGCTACAGCGATGGTGGCATGGTACATAGTACCTTGTCCGTCCATAACAAGCACGCTATCACCCGCTTGTAAGCGTAAAACCTTTATGGCGTGATGTGATTCCTCTTCAGGCAGAGTATTATCAGTTAATATATTTGGGGCATAGAAATGGTTCATCACCTAATTATTTCTGATACTATTTGGAACAGACGCTGTGGTGCTGATTTCCAGAATGCTGCATATTGTTCAGAGTGGTATTCCACCCAAGGGGTATCGCTTATGATTCTTATACTTATAAACGGAACTTTGTTCTGATAACAGGCGTGTGCAATACTGTTTGACTCCATATCTACAGCAAGTGCTTCAGGAAACTTTCCCTTAATGACCATCAGGGCATCGTTGTTTGTAATGAATTGGTCTCCTGTGCAGATAAGCCCGTATTTTACGGTGTTATCAGATGCTCTAATCTCTTTTACACGTGCAAGTAGTGCGGAATCTGCAGGTATCAGTTTTGGAAAACCTAAATCATCTTGAGAGGCAATCTCCTCGCCAATGTCAAGGTCATGGTATGCAGTGTATTCGCCTACAACTATATCTCCTTGTGCTACAGAACGGTCAAGACCACCTGCTACACCACTGTTTATAATGTAATCAGGGTGTTCCGCCTCTATCAATTTAGCGGTGGCAAGGGCGGAATTCACTTTCCCGATTCCGCTTTTTTGCAGTATTATTTTTTTTTCTCCCAATACCCCGATGCAATATCCGGGTTGGTCCATTGTTATATCAGAAAGTGTTTGCTTCATTAAGGCAAACTCAATCTCCATAGCTACAATTATACCGACTGTTGCTGACATAAAAATTATGAATGTTTTATAATTTTCTTTATTTTTAACCTCGTATTATAACTAAAATATTTTGAGAAATATTGAACCATTGAGTGGTATGCAAAACGAATACGTTGCTTTACTACAGATGTAATGGAATTTTGTTGTCCGGCAAGTTGGATAATGTCTGAATAAAGTTCGGCAACATCAACTCTCAATGTTAAGTCACTGAAGTTTGTAGCTTTTAGTTTTTTTATAACTGCAACAACGTCACCATTTATCATGCAACAATTAACAGAGGCTACGCCTTGCAGCAGTTCATTGATATTTTCTTTCTTCTCCTTATTCCAAATTTTGAGTTCACCATTCTCTTCAGAAATATTGTATTGGTGAAATCCTCTGTAATTTTCGGCTTCTGCCTCATTCAAATGATGGTTGAGATATAGAACACCGCCTATAGACAATACATCAAGAGATTCGTAGATGCCTTTAATCGGATTTGAACTATGATCTAACGCATTCTGGATCTCAATAAGAGAGGATGACTCTTTGGCATAAAAAGCAGAGAGATTCTCCATTATCCCGAATTCAATTTTAGGAAGATCCGGTCTGTATTTATCTAATATTTTGTTAAAAAACGGAGATAGCGGATCTACATAGTGAATAGGTAGTGGCATCCCGTTTATTTTTGTGCCAGATCGGAAACTAAGCCCGCATCCAACGTCAAGAATATTTAGTAAATTTCCACTATTTGCAGAAAGAAATGCACGAACATCAAACCCTGGCAGAGATATATCTTTGCCATAATCAGACCATTTAAATAGAGAATCTCTTGCCTTTTTGTTTTTGTAAGTGGCTTCCCAAAACGCCACTTCATACTCTATTCCTTCATACCATTTTGATGTCATTTTACCGGTTTCTCAGGTCTTGGACATTTAAATAGTATAGGCAGTTGATAGATAGATGTCACCGCTTGTCCCGACATTTTCCCAGGCTCCCATTTAGGCATCATATTTACAAGACGCATAGCTTCTGCATCACATGTGGGGGAAAGGCTGCGTGTCACCTCAGGCGATACAATCTCACCGTCAGATGTAATCATGAACTTAACAACAACGTAACCGTTGATTTTGTTTGGCTTGTCTGCTTCAGGATATACAAGATTTTCTGCAAAGAATGTATCCAATGCCTCCTTGCCACCAGGGTAGTGAGCTTCTTGTTTTTCACCTTCAGACAATTGGTGAACTTTTGTGTAGATCAATACAGAGTCATTAGATACGGTAACGCTCTCAACTGTAGTTATATCCATAGTCTGAGCCTCCGCTTTTTTTACGGTTTTGCCGTTGATTAGATACTTGGCACCTGCTGGAGCATCGTTGATAGTTGCAGCCCAATCTTCTGCAGCGGCAAATGTGGCAACTAGTGCCATAACCGAAATAAGTAATAGTTTTTTCATAATCATATCGATTTTTTGTTGAATATCCGCCTGCAAATATAGTAAATGTTTATAAAAAAAGCAAAAATCATAGATGTTATAATATGTTATAATATTATAATGCGTTTATTTGACTATCCAACCAATCAATTTTTTGTAACAGTGAGGATTTTAACCGATCAACCGCTTCATCAAAAGTCATGTCTTCATCACCGTTTGGTTTTTCACCTTCAATAGGCCACATTGAAAGGTTCAGTTCGTTAGAAAGTTTTAATTGCACTCTTAAAGAATCAATAAATAACGGAACCTCATTGGAAACTGAAGCTTTGAAATTAGGCCATCTTGATTTTACTAAATTAACAAAATCTTGGTTGTTGAACAATTCAGGGTAATATATATATGATTTGACTGCAAACATATTTGCCTTTTCGGGAACAAATGTACCCCAATCAAAATCCCAAACAGGTCCGGCAGTCATCTTTCCACCTCGGTCTTTATACATATAACAGTTTTTGGGTACGCTACACTCATCGTTTGTAGTCAATTCTGATATAAACCACCAATCTACAAATGATTCAAGATTCATCAAATCAGATAATCTTTTGGTTTTATCCGTCCCGCACAGTGCTTTCTCTATGTCAGAAACAAAATTCTGTGCGTATATTTCCTGTACATTGTTAATTTCATCAGGGTCTGAAAACATGTATGGCAGTTGCTTGATAGATGATTTAAACTTGAATGGTTCGTTGAAGTTTGCATCCAATTCAAATAAATAGCCTCCGGTTATCTTCTCAGGGTTGGTTTCTTTGCTGTCAAGTTTCTTGATATGAACTCTGTTTTTACCAACCTCAATCTTTTCACATAGATAGTAGTTTCCAACATGCATTCCGTTAATCACTAACTCAACGTATCTGCCGTTAGGAGTCCATGCAAGTCCGCTTTTTCTTGAAATTTCAAATGCTACGGCGTTTCTCATAAGTGTTCTGTCCATCCAATTGGCAAGCAAAACCCATTTCTTGGCTGATGCCATACCTAAAATATTACTTGATTTATCAAGTTTTATATTATACGGTTTCTTGGGATATCCCCAGGTGGTGTTACCTCTGCCTTTAGCACTCAACGTTCCCTGATAATCAATGCTTCCATCTGGTTTTATAATGGTAAGAGTTGCATTTGTTATCCAATTATCATTACTTGTTATTGGTTCCGCACCAGGAGTGTTCAAATAGCAAACAGGCAATCCTGTGTCTTGATCTAGGGAGCTTTCTGTTTCATAAGAAGGTTCTGTTTCGTCAGATTGTTTCGTTACATCCTCTTTTTTACATGCACTGAACATTAATAGTGCAGCGGTTAATGATACTAAGATGAATTTTAATTTTTTCATAAAGTGGTGCCTATTAAATTAAAATGTTCTTTGAAATTAGTGTAAATTAGTTGGTTGCAGAGATTTTGAGTGTGCAATGATTTGAATTTGAAACCTTTAATGCAAAGATACGAAAATATATCATATGGAAAAATAAAAGTATGGAATTTTATCTTTCAATAATTATTCTGTTGTTTGTAGTATTGTTGTTTTCTCTAATAGTGAGCATATAAATGCCTGGTAGCAGACTGCTTACATCAATACTTCTGTCTGTTCCTTTGATAAGTTCATTGCCTGAAAAATTATAAATAACATAAGATATTTCATCAGTTCCACCAGATATTGTAACAGTGGTGGAGGCAGGATTAGGCCAAACTGTAATATTAGAATGGAATGCATTATCATTGGTATATGCAGGTGTCCGCTCTGTTAGCACAAGACGTATATCACTATTAGATGTAAGCGTATATTTCAGAGTGTCCTCAAATATCTTTACAACCTCACCTTCTTCAGTGGTTATCTGCCAATGGTCAATTGCATATAACTTATGGTCAAATGATGGCTCCAACTGAATTGGTCTCTTGCCAAACAACAGACCTTCAAAAGTAGTTGCTGTATTTATACCATATAACCCTATATTGGCTTCTCCACCTTCAATTGAGATTTTTGTGTTGAAGGGACCTTCCACTCCAAAACGCTCTTGCAGAAATTGATACATATATTGGGGTCTGTCCTTAACAAATGATTTAGTTTTTTGTACGTTTTGTTCCCATTGTGATTCAGTGCATTGCTGCCAACGTTCAAAGTCGTATGGTACTTCATTTTGAATTGAGTTTACCATATCATTAATCAATGATTCTGTATAACTGTATTCAAATGTTGTCTGCAAATGTAGTGCATATCTTTGAGTGAAGGCATCCAGAAAATGCTCGTTTGTAATTAGCCTGCGAAATAGTCTGTTTGTCCAGTCAGGATGCATTTCGTCATTTGACAACAACTGAATGTCAAAGATATGTGGAGATGATACCGGATGTTCATTTACAATTCCGAAACTGCAGTCAATATCAAACAAAACCCATTTCCATTTTCCATCTTTTTGTTTCCAGAATTTAATATTATTGTACGCCCAATCATCATTACCAATAAATGTTTCCGCTGTAATATAATCCATATAGTTATAAACATCAATTCGGTCAGTAACAAATTTATATGCTTCGTCATCTGTTATTGAGGTGTGCTGTTCCAAAAAATCATAAACCAGACTATTGTAATCTGTGTTGGTACCATTAATTATACTATTTTTATTCTCCAAAAAATCAAATTCAGTGTCTTTAATGTTGAAGTTTTGCACAATGTAATGTTCATTTAGTTTTTCACTGATTGTAAATATGCCCCAATAACTGCCGTTTACATAAAGTACAACAGGTGTTGTAGCCTGATATTCAATTCCCATATTGTTACATAATGATGCTACAAACTGAGCAAAAATCAAGGTGTAACTAAAATCATATCCATTATTTCGGAGAATAATTGCTTTAAATGAATCTATATTTTTGTCATCAAAGAATTTATAGTTGATTTTGTTCCCACCATATTGATTGCGCGCAGTTACTGATAGTGATTTTTTACTTAGAGTTCTGCTACAGTTTCCGGCAACGGATAACCCGGCATTTATATTATATACACTTTTATCGTTTGTATTTAAATAATCAAATTTTACCGGACGTTCCCAATCCTGATTCCAATTACGTGGAATGTCAGAGCATCTCCCGGGTATTCCATTAGTTCCTGTAACATAAATTCCTATCTCATCATCAAACAGATTTTTAGGGTCAGTAACCAATAGTGCTACGGGTAGTTCAGGCTTCCTCTCATTTATAAGATATGTTTCTGAAGCAGGAGTGCCTACAGGTACTCCTGTTATATAAGATATAGCCCTAAGTACTGTTGTGGCTTCAAAAGTTAAAGGCTCTGTGTATAGATTGGAAGTGCCGTTAGGTACACTTCCGTCAAGAGTGTATCTTATTTCAGCAAGGTCATCGTCAGTGGTTATCTCAACAGTAACTGGTTCGTTGTAGAATCCTGATTTTTGAGATATCACAGGTGTTGAAGTCAATACTTTAGATGGGTCATTCGGAGCTGCAGGTGACGGTGGTGTAAAACGTACCATTGTGTTGCTTCCGTCAGTAAGTCTGCCGTATGAAATATCATCACCTAATGATGGTGTCTCTACATTATTGATAATCTCTCCTTTGCTGTCAAATAAAAATATTTTTTCTCCGTCTTCAGAAATTTTGAAATTAAGGTGCAGACCTTCACCCTTGTCATCGGCATATATCAGCAGGTAAGATTTTGGCTCTATAACAGTGTTTTCCGGCAACTGATATTTTAGTTTTGATTTTTTATCAGACATATACCATCCGCCAATATCAGCAGTGGTACTGTCATCATTATATAACTCTATCCAATCAGGATATTCACCTTCCACTTCATAAGTGGTGTTTGATGCAACAACCTCATTTATGTAAATTGATGCAAATGAAGGCGTTGTGTAAAAAAAAATAATTGTTAGGAAATATATAAAGTTTCTCATAAATTTTATTGCTTCTGAAATTCGTATTTTAGAGTTCTTGTTAATCCTTCCTTAAGAGTGAATGGCGGCTTATATCCCGATGCCATAGCTTTTGAAGAGTCAAATTGTGTTATAGCACAGAATTTCTTGACCCTGACACTGCTTATAGTCAGTTTTTTTCTTGTAATCCAAGCCAATAGGTCAAAGCAGTAACCGCCACACATTCCAATGCAATATGGTATGCGAAGTGGAGATATATGCTTGTTTAGAGTTTGGGATACAATAGGTACAAGTTCATTCATAGTTAAATCAGGCTTGTCTATGTAGTTGTAAACCTCGTATCCGCTCTTTTGATTTTCAAGTAAGAAATTAATGAACGCCACCACATTACCTACGTACGCCATAGATTTAACATTGTCCCCATTCCCTATCATCATAAACTTACCTGAAGCTATTTGGTTAAGCAGGTTATAGACATTGCCTCTGTTTCGCTCTCCAAAAATCACGGTAGGTCTTAAAACACTGATATTCCAGTCTTGATGGCTCTTGTACCATTCTTGTAGCACCTGTTCAGCCTGCCATTTGCTCTTGCCGTAATGGTTAAAAGGATCTGCTGGGTGCTGCTCATTAGGATTAACTTTGTTAAGCCCATAAACTGCTACTGAGCTTGTAAATACAAGGCGTTTAATGCCGTTTGCCTCCATAGCAGCCAATGTGTTACGCATTCCACCTACATTTACATCGTAGTACAGAGATGTAGGAGTAACGTCATCTCTGTGTTCTGCGGCAAGTAATACAACAGTATCAGCACCTTTTAGTGCTGTCATAAGTGAGGGCAAATCAAGCACATTGCCTATCGTAACCAACTTAGGATATGTTTGGCTTGTCTGCTTGTCATAGATATAGACATTCTTTTTTTCTGATAATAAAAGTTCTGTAAGTCTTGTTCCTACAAATCCGGAACCACCGATGATAGCAATTTTGTTCATAATTATTTTTTTCTATATTTTAGAAAACCGTTTAATGCCCAGCAACACAAGTAGAAGCAACTCTTAATAAAACTAAATTTTTCCGCTTCTCTATATAAACGGAATTGTGGCACTATCATTTTACGTTTGTTGTATGTTGTACTTGTGCTGGATATCCTGTAAGACGCTACAATATTTTGATTGCCATAGGCAATGTGACATTTTTTTATAATATCAAGCCAAAATATATGGTCATCACGTAAACTACGGAAGTTTTCATTTAAATAGATTTTGCCATACGGCTGTGTGTCATACAATCCGGTAAGACAACCGATGCTGTTGGTGTATAACATATTATTATATGTGACGGATATAGGTGGTACAAATGGTTTTAATATTTCTTTCCCATATTCATCTATTCTTTTATAAGCGCCACACACTAATTGACATTTCTTTTCTTTTAAAAGCCGCAATTGTTGTTCCAGAAAATCAGGTTCCCATAAATCATCTGCATCAAGTAACGCAATATACCTGCCAATTGCCATACGAATACCGTTATTTCTGGCTGCGGCACTTCCTCTGTTAGGTTGAGATAACACTTTAATGCGAGAATCTTTTTCTGCGTATGCATTGGCTATTGATTCACCTCCATCTTTGCTGCCATCGTTTATTATAATCATTTCCCACTCTTTATACGTTTGTGCTATTACAGAGTCAATTGTTGCTGACAAAAAACGCTCTCCATTGTATAGTGGAGTGATAATACTTACTAATTGTTCATTCATTTCCATAAATTCATTACTTTTTCTATTATTGGTGCCATATCATAATACTTGTATTCTGCCAGACGACCTCCGAATAATACATTTTGTTGTTGACTTGCGAGAATCTTGTATTGTTCAGCGATTGTGTTGTTTCTATTGTCATTAATGGGATAGTATTGCTCCATACCATATTTATATTCTACGCTATATTCCTCACTAACTACTGTTTTAGGACAATTATAGACATTGTCACCAAACATTTCAAAATGTTTATGCTCTATTATACGAGTATAGGGCTTGTCATGAGACGTATAGTTTACAACTGCGTTTCCTTGATAATTTGGGGTGTCTTCTATTCTTGTCTTAAAGGTTACCGTACGCCAATCCAAATGACCCAAACTAAACTGAAAGAATTCATCCAAAGGCCCGCAATATACTAATTTTTTTGCAATATTCTGCCAACTGTTTTTTAAATTATCAAAGAAGTTAATTCCAGTTTTGCAGTCTATATCTTCTAATAATCTGTTAATGAGAATGTTATATCCACCAATAGGAATGCCTTGATATAAATCATTGAAATAGTTGTTGTCGTATGTATATCGGACAGGTAATCTTTTAATGATGAAAGCAGGCAGTTCGCTGCATTTGCGACCCCATTGTTTTTCGGTGTATTCCTTTATTAATTTTACGAAAATATCCTCTCCAACCAAACATAATGCCTGCTCCTCAAGATTGGCTGGTTCACGCCCGTTTAAATACATCAATGCAAGTGCTTTCTGCTCATCAATTTTTGCCTGAGCTTCTGCCGGTGTTGTGACACCCCACATTTGGTAAAATGTGTTCATGTTAAACGGCAGATTATACAGAGTGCCCTTGTAGTTTGCTACCGGACTGTTTGTATAACGATTAAATGGTACTATTGAATTTACAAAATCCC
This sequence comes from Candidatus Enterocola sp., assembly GCA_045616965.1. GTDB lineage: Bacteria > Bacteroidota > Bacteroidia > Bacteroidales > Paludibacteraceae > Enterocola. Next base: position 672 of record JAZLHT010000012.1, on the reverse strand, counting down.
AAACTTCTTTATTGTTCGTATGAAAAATATGGGCACCATATTTATGGACATTTATATCTTCTATTTGCTCACAATAAACATTTCCTCCCAATTGTGGACGTTTGTCTATTACAAAAGAATTTTTCCCCGCTTTTTTTGCAAAATATGCGAATGTAGCACCAAAAAGTCCGGAACCAACTATAAGATAATCGTACTTCATATGAAAATCATTTGTCTATAAAATCTACAAATTTGTTATAAAAGCAATCATAATCCTTACAAAACTCAGAAAGTAGCATATTGCATCTTTCGCTGAAATCTTCATCAATTACATATTCACATAATTTAGAAGAGAGGTCAATACAATTGTCTAGAGATAGACCAAGCCTATACTTTTTTACGTAATCACCCTGAATGGAATTGCTCCGGACAATCATTGGTTTTCTAAAAACAAGAGATTTATAAAACCTATTAGAAAGTGCTGTGTCGTGAGATAATATGTGTGGATAGTAAATGTTTACAAAATCTGTTGTCTCATAAAATATGTGTTCATCACATTTTTTGTAAAATCCACTAAATGTTACGTTCTTGGCATTGGTTCTCTCTGCATATTCTTGAAGTGTTTTTGATGCCATACCTTCCCCAATAAATCTTAATAATATTTTATTATTGTCTTTTATGCTGTCAATTACC
>JAZLHT010000011.1:0-5467 GCA_045616965.1 Candidatus Enterocola sp. | reverse complement strand
ATAGACCGTAATGATGTATGATGTATGAGGCTCAGTTGACAGTTGACAGTGGACAGTGAGGAGTAGCGAGGGCAGAAGCCAAACTTGTTTGGATTATGCCGAGTCACGACGAACATAGTTAAGGCGAAGCCTTAACAAAGTTGACAGTGGAGAGCAACCCATTCCACGTCATTTTGAGCGGAACGCAGTGGAGCGAAAAATCTCACGATGATTATGAGATCCTTCGCTAACGCTCAGGATGACGAAAAGAGGTGCTCAGCATGACGAAAAGAGGTGCTCAGGATGACGTAAAAGGACGCTCAGACTGTTAACAGACCGTTAGGTAATGACAAAATGAACATTCAGTGGAAACATTAAAAGAAATATTATCGGCATTACGGGCTAACAAACTAAGGACTTTCCTTACCGGTTTTGCCATTATATGGGGCATATTTATGCTCATACTGCTTCTTGCTGCCGGAAACGGACTTAAGAACGGTATGGAGAGTAATTTCTTCTATATGGCAAAGAACACAGTTATGCTCTACCCTGGCAGAACCACAATGCCCTATGCAGGATTTCAAAAAGGTCGTCAGCTTAACTTTAAGGCAGAAGATATTGACTATATGGAAATGGAGATACGCAAAATTGCAAAAGTTGAGCAATATACCCCTATTTTCAATATATGGAACGACACTCTGACTTATAAGAAAGAGAACGATGTGTCTTCACTTTGCGGAGTAAGACCAGGATATGAGGTTATGCGCAGCCTCAGCATTGAACGCGGGCGTTTTCTTAATGATGCAGATGAGGTAAACCATAACAAGGTGGTTCTAATCCACCCTAAAACAGAGAAAAATCTGTTCAAAGGTGAGAACGGCGTAGGTGAATTTATAAACATAAACGGCATACCGTTCAAGGTTGTGGGCATCTACACAGAGAAAAGTGAGTCTTGGAGACCCGATGTATATATTCCATTCTCCACCTCACAGAAGATTTTTAATCCATCGGGGCTTATAACAGACATATCGTTCTCTGTGGCAGGAATAGATACAAAAGAGAAAAGCGAGGCACTGCAAAACCAATTGCGACAGATTCTTGCCCGCCGTCTTAACTTTGACCCCAATGACAAGGAAGCGGTGTGGATTCGTGACAATGTGTCAAACTCAATGCAGTCTGCCTCCATATTCTCTGCAATAGTCTTCTTTATATGGATTATAGGCATCGGGACACTTGTGGCAGGCATTGTAGGTGTGGGAAACATTATGCTTATAACCATTAAGGAACGTACAAAAGAGTTTGGAATACGCAAGACGTTGGGTGCAACCCCTGTGTCAATACTTAAATCTGTAATTTTTGAATCACTTTTTATAACGGTTAGTTTCGGGTACATAGGATTGTTCTTGGGAATAATGCTAAGTGAGACCGTATCCAAGATTTTGGAAACCATGCCAAAAAGCGGAGACAGTGCGTTCACTACATTCATGAACCCTACCATAGACCTTTCTATTGCAACAATGGCGTTAATTATACTTGTTATTGCAGGTACTCTTGCAGGTTACATTCCTGCCAGAAAAGCCGTAAAAATAAAACCTATTGAAGCATTGCTGGCAAAATAATGTTTGATATTGATAACATACGGGAGATTTGGGCAACAATAACAAGAAATAAGACCCGAAGTTTTTTTACAGCCTTTGGTGTGTTCTGGGGAATGTTTATGCTTGTGGTTACGCTTGGATTCGGCTTGGGCGTTGAGCGTAACATGCTTAACCAATGGGGAGACACTTCGGCTAATGCGGCATTCTTTTTCCAAGGCACCACATCTATGCCTTATAAGGGATTCAAGCGTGGAAGACGCATACAATACAAACGTGACGACATCAGTGCACTAATTAATCAATTCCCTGAGATAGAGAACATATCACCTGTGATTTGGGGCAGTGTAAAGAAGATGACTCACGCTGACAAGGCAACAGAAAACCTACAATGCATAGGACTGTCAAGTGCCTATAATGTAATTAACCCTTGCCATATTCTGGAAGGCAGGTTTATAAATGACATAGATGTTCAACAAAACCGTAAAATATGCGTCATAGGTTCAAAAGTCAAGAACACACTGTTTGGCGGTGACAATGCTACAGGTGAACTTGTATGGGTAAACGGAACTGCTTATACTGTTATTGGGGTTATGGAGAAGCAAGCGGACATAAATATCTTTGGAGACCCTGAAGAGTCCATTTACACTCCGTACACCACCCTTGCACAATCTTCAAACCGTGGAGATAACATTGACTGTATAGGGCTTTCCGTATCAAAAAACATAAATGTAAAGGACTTTGAGAATGAAGCGGTTGCATTTCTTAAAGAGAGACATAATGTGGCACCTGAAGATGAGCAAGGCGTAGGACACTTTAACACAAAGCAGTTTTTTGACACATTTGCAAACCTGTTTTTAGGACTTAGGATACTTATATGGATTGTAGGGTTGGGAACACTTGCCGCAGGAATGGTTGGTATAAGTAACATTATGTTAGTTACAGTAAAGGAACGCACACAGGAGATTGGTATAAGGCGGGCATTGGGAGCATCGCCACTTGTAATAATAAGACAGATAATGAATGAGAGTCTTGTACTTGCCCTTATTGCGGGTGTCACAGGGCTGTTTGTAGGTGTATTGATAGGTGCAATGGCAGAGTCTATACTATCATCTATGCCACAAGACAACCAATTCATTGACGGAGTGTATGTACCGTTCAGCATTGCATTGGGAGTTCTTGGCATATTGGTATTAAGCGGACTTATGTCAGGGCTTCTGCCTGCATACAGAGCAGTGCAGATTAAGGCGATAGATGCTTTGAGGGATGAATAAACGCACCCCTTCCTACGTCATTCAATCCTTCCTACGTCATTTTGAGCGTAGCGAAAAATCTAATGATGTATAATGTATGATGTATGATGTATGAATGAACAACTAAAATATATAATACTAAATTATGAAACGTGTTTTTAGAATTTTTATTACAGTGCTGCTTACAGCGGCAATTGTAGGTACATTTGTGTATCTGTGGAAAAAATCTCAACCGGAGATGGTGGTGTATGAATCCATTTCTCCTGAAATCCGTACCATAGAAAAAACAACTCTTGCCACAGGTAAAATACAACCAAGAGATGAGGTTAAGGTCAAGCCTCAGATATCGGGTATTATTGAAGAACTGTACAAGGAGGCTGGTGATAACGTAAAAGAGGGTGAACTTATTGCAAAACTGCGTGTCATACCTGATATGAACACCCTTGCAAATGCGGAGGCATCGCTAAAGAAAGCCCAAATATCACTTGACAAGGCACAGATAGACTATAATCGTGAAAAACAACTCTATGACAGGCATTTGGTATCTGCGTCAGACATTGAGGAGTATGAGGTGTCTCTAAAAAATGCAAAAGAGGAGTTACAACGCTGCCAAGATGTGTATGACATTGCAAAAGACGGTGCCACCAAGAACTCTCAAAGTACAGGTACCACATACGTGCGTTCCACAGTATCTGGCACAATACTTGACATAGCTGAGAAAGTCGGTAACTCTGTTGTACTTACAAATAACTTTAATGAAGGTACCACCATTGCCACCATTGCCGATATGAGTGATTTACTGTTTGTGGGAAAAATTGATGAAACTGAGGTTGGCAAACTCTATATAGATATGCCTATCCAGATTATCATAGGTGCCATAGAGGATAAAAGCTACGATGCTGTATTAGAGTACATTGCACCAAAAGGTACTGAAGATAACGGTGCTGTTATGTTTGAGATAAAGGCTGCCATGACCATTCCTAAAGGTGAGTCTCTGAGGGCTGGCTACAGTGCCAACGCACGTATTATACTTAGCAAGGCTGACAGCGTGCTATCCATACCTGAGTCATCACTTAAATTTGCTGTAGATACACCGTACGTTGATGTTCTTAAATCCACCAACCCCGATGTTTATGAACGCCGCAATGTTAAAATCGGACTTTCTGACGGCATAAACATTGAAATCAATGAAGGACTGAGTATTGATGATAAGATACAGAAGTAATGTATGATGTATAAATGTATGATGTATGAAAGAAAAACACACCTCATACATCATACATCATTTTAACCTCGCCTTACGCCTCGTTAAAATAAAAATCCTTTTCTATTGGGGCATATCCCCAAGCCCCTACGCTTCGCGGAGAACTATCGTTCTCTGTCGCCTCCGGCTCCTCATACATCATACATCATACATTATACATTGCTTATAGCACATTATATTCCGGAATATCACTGAGGAACAGGTGTGTACCTGCGGTAAAGTCAAATTTTATGCAAAGTGTTGTCTTTGAGTTTGTTAGAATAATGTATGGTGTCTTTAGTTTGGTGTTGTAACTTATGGCCTGACTCATAACAGATGAGTCTATTGCAACATCGGGTGCCTTGAATTCAATAAGTATCATAGGCGTTACACCCTTATATACTATAGTGTCGCAGCGGCGTGATGAGCCGTTGAGTTTTAAGCCTGCCTCTGTGGATATTGACAGCAACGGATAGCCTTTACTCTCCATTAAATAGTTACAGAACCACTGTCTCACCCCCTCTTCCAGGGTCAGTGCCACATATTTTTTTCTGAACTTATCAAATATTTGCGGTTTGTGTTCCATTAACTCGCTTTTTCCATACAAATTTATGAAAAAAGTTTTAACTTTGTAGAAAATTATGAATTATTCAGATATAATAAAACAAATCAGTATAAAAGACTTTAAGCCCATATATGTGCTTATGGGTAATGAGCCGTACTATATAGATAAGATTACGGAGCTTATAGAGGCCTCAGTTCTAACTGACGATGAGAAGGTTATGAACGAGACTATTGTTTATGGCAAGGAGGCTGACATAGCAAATATAATAACAGATGCACGCCAATATCCCGTGTTCTCGCCATATAGGGTTATATATATTAAAGAGGCGCAACTGCTACAGAATAAGGATAAGCTATCGCTGTTTGAGAAATATCTGGAACACCCCGTAAGCAGCACCATTATAGTTATAACCTATAAAGGCGGCACCATAGACAAGCGTAAGGCTTGGATTAAGCTGGCTGAGAAGTTAGGGGTGGTGTTTACATCGGAGCAGGTAAGAGAGTACCAACTGCCGCCACTTATAGAACAGATGGCAGACAGAGCCCATCTTGATATAGATAAGGCTGCCACAGAGTTGCTTGTAGAGTATATTGGTTCTGATTTAACCCAATTAGAGAGTGTGATACAGAAATTTAACATTCTCCTACCCGATGGCAAACGCCGCATTACGGTTGAAGCCATAGAGAAAGTTGTGGGCATATCTAAGGATTACAATGTGTTTGAACTTGCAAACGCAATGCTGCGTAAAGATGTACGCAAAGCAAACCTTATTATAAACCATACAAGCGAGGCTATACAGAAGATTATTCCAACTCTTTATAATAATTTTTCA
>JAZLHT010000010.1:0-1177 GCA_045616965.1 Candidatus Enterocola sp. | reverse complement strand
CCCTTGACCCTTGACCCTTGTCCCTTAGGTTTCACAAGTTCGTCCAAAAACGCCACCTCTCCACCTGCTTTCTGGCTATAGTACCACGATGATGACAAATCATTTAAAGCAAAGATGCTATACTGCCCATCGGGGATATTGGATATTCTGAAATTGCCCAATGTATCAGTTTTGGCCAAATACATAAAAGGAGTGGTGGTAAAAGTTGTATCTACGGCATCTTTATAAATACCTACAATTATACCCTCTCTCCTTTTTAGTGTATGAGCGTCTATGACACAACCGTTTATATATAAAGAATCCATATAATCACCTGTTGAAAACACAAACTGATAATTACGCATAGGATTACTCTCGTTATTATCAACTATGGCGTCTCCAAAATAGACAGTGTAGGTTGTGTTTGGTTTAAGCGTATCCACAAAAGAGAGAATAGCCTCCTTCCCTTTGTTTCTTACACTAGGCTTATTTTTCACAGGAGGCGATACCACCACATGTTTATGAGCGTCTTTTATGGCAACCAATTCATCACAGACAATGCGAATATCGGTCAATGTGGTATCTACATTAACAGCACCGTATGCGGGAATTGTATTTAACACAACAGGAGATTTTTCATCTTTAGGACCACCTTGTGGACCGCTACCCCTATTGGCACAAGACACAAGTACTGCCGTTGCCAGCAGCACTGCAAATGCTTTATATAGGGTATGTGTATTCATATTACAGGGGTCAGGGGTCAAGGGTCAAGTACTTGTTCCTTGTTCCTTGTTCCTTGTCCCTAAAAAATTACTCTGCGAGTAATTTTTTATATAGATTCTTCATATTAACCTGTGCATCAATCAGTTTATGCAAATCCTCTATCTTTACCCTATCCTGTTTCATAGTATCGCGGTAACGGAGGGTTACACAACCGTCGTTAAGCGTATCGTGGTCAATAGTGATACAGAAAGGAGTGCCTACTGCATCCTGACGGCGGTAACGCTTGCCTATTGAGTCCTTCTCATCATAAACACACTTAAAGTCAAATTTAAGGCTGTCCATAATCTCTCGAGCCTTCTCTGGCAGACCGTCCTTCTTTACAAGAGGCAGAATGGCTGCCTTTATAGGGGCAAGTACAGGAGGCAGGTTAAGAACCACACGAGTCTCACCACCCTCAAGAGCCTCCTCATTGTAG
>JAZLHT010000009.1:0-2091 GCA_045616965.1 Candidatus Enterocola sp. | reverse complement strand
AGAACTGATAGACAAAGGGATTCAAAACATAGTTCAAGGTCAGTTTGAACGTGCTGTAAAGATAATAACTGATAATTCTAGTGCACATGCGGAATTGGCTAACATATTAGTGGAGAAAGAGGTTATTTTTGCAGATGATGTGGAGAAAATCTTTGGTCCGCGTCCATGGAAAACCAGAATGGATGAAATAACAGCCGCCAAACAGGTAAAACAAATTAAAGAGAAAACCGAAGACACTAACGAGAATAACACAAATGAATAATATAGTAACAAGAACAATTACCGGAACAGTATTCGTCTCCGCTATAGTGGCGAGCATATTATTTCAGCAACAATATTATACATTCTCCGCTCTGTTTGCAATATTCAACATATTGGCTATGAAAGAGTATTACGGAATCATCAACAAAAAACAGAATGTAAGCGTACCCGTCACATACATGCTAATCAGCGGCACTATGCTTTATTTTGGTTGTTTTTGGTTCACACTGTTTGAAATATCGGGTAATTATATAGGGTATGTGTTCCTTATTCTGTATATGCTGTCTTTGGCATCTCTTGTAATATATGAGTTATATAGAAAGAAAGAGCACCCTACATACGACCTTGCCTTCTCTTTTTTAGGTCAGGCAGTAGTGGCATTCCCATTCGGTCTTCTGAACTTTATAGCAAGAGACCCTAATTGCCTGCTTGCATTATTTGTGATGATTTGGACATTTGACACAGGTGCATATCTGTTTGGATCTACCTTAGGCAAGCATAAAATGATACCGAGCGTGTCACCTAAAAAATCGTGGGAGGGTGAGATTGGCGGTGCTCTGACCACAGTGGCAGTTGCCATAGGAATTGCCTCTTACCTATCACAACCTATTTGGGAATGGATTATATTTGCCATTATAGTAGTAGTTTTTGGCACATACGGAGACTTGTCAGAGTCTATGCTAAAAAGGGCATCCGGATTAAAGGATTCAGGGAATATATTGCCAGGTCACGGAGGTATGCTTGACCGTTTTGATAGTATGTTGCTTGCAGCTCCGATGGTATATATATACCTTGAAATATTGAGAGGTTTTGAGTTTGTTTAACATATAACATTTACATTTATGATAAAGATTCATAAAGAAGGACGGCACATGCTGCTGATTTTATTATTCACCTTGATTCTTATTAACGGTGCTCTTTTCTATGTATCACTTAACATTATAATACCTATTGTGGTAACTATTATTTCCATAATAGTATTTATCTTTTTCACATATTTTTTCAGAATTTCAAACAGAATACTTATTGCAGACGACAACTATGTAATTGCACCCGCCGATGGCACTATTGTGGCAATAGAGCCGGTTATGGAAGACAAATTCTTCCATGAGGAACGTATGCAGGTATCAATTTTTATGAGTGTGTTTAATGTTCATGCAAACTGGTATCCGATTTCAGGCAAGATATTGCATGTGTCGCATCAAAACGGCAGAAAAATGGCTGCATATCTACCTAAATCAAGTGCTGAGAATGAACGCTCATCTGTTATAATAGAGGCTAAGAACGGACAGAAGATATTAGTGCGTCAAGTAGCGGGGGCTTTGGCTCGTAGAATTGTGACATATGCAAAAGAGGGAATAGAGTGCCACTTAAACCAGCAGCTGGGCTTTATAAAATTTGGTTCCAGAGTGGATATGTATCTTCCCATGGACGCTGAAATTTTAATTGACTTAAAAGAAGACACAGTAGGAAACGAGACTATTATAGCGAAATTAAAGCATCACAGTGCCGAAAACTGAGATACATTTAATTTCAAAATATGTTAGTAAAATCTTTCGGGGCGGCAGTGCAAGGCATTGACGCCACAATCATTACCATTGAGGTTAATGTCTCAAGTGGTATCAAGTTTTTCTTAGTGGGGTTGCCAGACCTCGCTGTAAAAGAGAGTTATGAGCGTATCCTATCCACTTTCAATCACAAAGGATACAAGTTCCCAAGAAAACAGGTGATAGTGAACCTCTCGCCAGCAAGCATTCGTAAGGCCGGCTCCTCATACGATTTGCCTATTGCACTAAGTATTTTGTGTGCTTCAGAGGAGATCTCCTCTGA
>JAZLHT010000008.1:0-2119 GCA_045616965.1 Candidatus Enterocola sp. | reverse complement strand
AACTACGCCCAATTCCAGTTTGCGTTGTTTAATATCACTCTTAACCACAGAATCAGCCTTTGCAAAATCTACATCCTGTCTTAGAACCAATAAGAGATTCTGTATTTCAAGAAAGTCCTCTAAATAATCATACTGTTCATTTGGACATAATCTTATTGCCGCATCAAGTGCCTTTGTGTACTGTATTGCCGCCAAACTGTCCATTCCATTATAGCAATAACCCCTACCAATAAAACATATCCCTCTTATGTTGTCATCTATCTGTTCCTGATTTTTGGTTAAAGGATTCATATTGATGAACTGATATATCTTGTAGCTTGGAATAAAATTAACACAAGAAATACAAAACACAACAGCGGAATAAACAACAGGCTTTGAAAGAGCCGATGGATGAGACACCACATACATTATCAATGCAACAACAAAAGACACCCCAGTCATTAACGTCATCATTCTTGAGCCAGGATAAAACATAGTGGTAAACAGAATGGCAATGAACCCGATTGACATTGAGGTGTAGGCTACAGCCTCATACGGCTTTGTTTTATTTTTTGCAGCAACCCCGATAACAGATAATGCTGATACACTACTGGCACTAAAAAGTGAAATTGTTCCTAATATTCCACCTCCTGGAATGCCGAACATTCTCAACAACAGGCCTGTCAAAGCCACTATAACGCAGACAATAATTGCAATTTCACTCTTTTTCATGATTTTTTTTCTCTCTTTTAACAATTTTAATGGTATCAATCTTTTCTATCACATCAGGGTACTTCTTGTAGTATATGTTATATTCCAAATGCTTAATATCCTTGTCACTTGGATCATTGATTATTGCAAGTGTCACATAGCAAGACAATGAATCTACATATTTTGTTTTGTATTCATTAAAACCATCCAGAATCTCTTTGGAAATCAATCTGCCATTTTGGTTGTATGATGCGTGATAACTATAAGCACATGCGGGAACCATATATATATTAGTAAAAATAATTAGTACCGTTCTTAAATAGTACTGATGATTTTTCAGAAAAACATCTTTTGGCAACTCCCCGAAAATTCTTTTCATATATGTTGATAGCATAACAACACATACTGTTAATATTGCACATACAAATCCAGCACGACCTATCTGTTTATAATAAATTGGGAAAAAATCAACTGTCCAACAGCAAAACAAAAAAGCTATACCGCCCCAAATACATACAATCTCTGTTTTTGATGTTGGAATTTTTCCTTCCCTATAAAAAATTTTAGGTAATTTTCCAAAAACAAACAATATATAAAAACACAACAATAACGTATTTAAAATTGATGTATAAATCCAACTTTTAAATATAAAATACAGAGAATAACACAACACCGTTAATATGACGGTAAATAAAATTTCAAATTTAGTCATCTTGCCTTTTCCTTCTCAATTTTAAATAAATTCTTCGCAGTTTCAAAAATGTATTTGAATGTATTCTTTCCTTTTATAGCATCCACATTTATCTCCGCTTTTACACCAATAATACAGTCAATCTCAAACGACACCTTAAGTGCATCAATATCAAATTCAACTCCAGTCTGGTTGTTGTCAGGTGTTACGTGTCCATTTTTATCTGTAAACGTATTTTTAGCTGAAAATTCAGCGCCGCCAAGAATAGGTACACCTGCACCAATAGAGGCTTCTTGTTGAATTGTAACACCGTCTAATCCAATAATATTGGATTCAAAATCAGGTTTGCACCCATATTCGTCAATATTCAATGATGCCGAAGATTCAGCAATAGTTACTGCGGCAACATTAACTTTGGCTTTAGCCATATCAGTCACATTTAATCCTATTTGAGGGCCTATTGTAATTTTTGCAGATGCAGTAATAGATAAAGATTCTTTTGAATCTCTCCCATCCAGATCCACGTACTTGACTGGGTTGCCTGCACAATATACATACGGACTCACACCAGGATATTTATCTGCGAGGGGATCTACGCCAAGCCACAATGCCGCACTTGGGTCATAGTATCTTGCTCCGTAGTAATAGTAGCCTGTCTCTGCATCAAGTTCCTTTCCGTTAAACTTGTACGGTGTGACGTCCCTTTCTTCTATAAAGGTCTCTCCGTATGGGGTGTAG
>JAZLHT010000007.1:0-8945 GCA_045616965.1 Candidatus Enterocola sp. | reverse complement strand
TTCAGTTCTTCAAGCACCCTATAGGTACTACAAAAACTCCATCGGGGCGTTTAAAGGCATATTGACCTGTGGCGGTTAAGACCATTAGAAATGCGGGGGCAGACATTTTTGTAGTATCTATTTTATTTAATAATTTTTTCAATGATTTTACGCCTTCCTCTATTAGTGAGTCTCCTCCAAGTTTTATTTCTATCAATCCGTATGAACCATTACGCAGATGTACAACAGCATCACACTCTAACCCATCCTTGTCTCTATAATGACGAATTTCTCCATCCATAGATTGTGCGTAAACTCTTAAATCACGTATGCATAGGGTTTCAAAAAGCAACCCAAATGTGTTTAAATCGTGCATAAGGTCATCTGGTCCAATACCTAATGCGGCAACAGCAATTGATGGGTCTGTGAAATATCTGGTATCGGTGCTTCTGATGGCTGTTTTGCTTCTTAAATTCGGATTCCACGCAGGACAATCCTCAATCACATAAATATTTTTAAGTGCTAATAAATAAGAATATACAGTGCGGTCATCAAGCGTGCTGTTGTCATTTGCTGCCATATCTGCACAAAGAGCGTTTAAGGATACTTGAGTACCTTGATTTCTGGCGTATGAACGCATTAGACGCATAATTCTATCTTTGTTTTTTTCAACTCCGTCCGGTAAATTGACATCAATGTTTACCACTGTATCATAATAGTCATACGCTCTGTCAAGGGCTATATCATTCTGCTGCATTACTGCTTTAGGCCATCCTCCTCTGCAAACTAAAAAGGCAATATCTGATAGTGATTGAGTATTATGTGAGGATACCTTATAATCTGAATTGAATAATTCTTTTAGACTTACCGCTCCATTAGATTCTCCAGACTCCCAAAGTGTCATAGGACGCATTCTCAATCTTGCATATCTGCCAGCTCCTGAGTGATGTATTTTGGATTCATCTGATTCACTAATTGGCGACACAGAACCAGTTAGGATGAATTGACCATCACCAGAACGATGATCAACAGTAAAACGAATTGCATCCCACAATTCCGGTGCTATTTGCCATTCGTCTATCAATCTTGGAGTTTCCCCCTCCAATAGCAACTCCGGATTAATTTGTGCAAGTTGAATATTGCTATTCCTATCTTTCGGGGAATCCATATATAGAATACTTTTTGCATGCTGTTCTGAAGTTGTAGTTTTTCCGCACCATTTAGCACCTTCAACTACTATTGCTCCCATTCCAGATAGTTTCCTTTCTAAAATTGCATCAACTATCCTATGCCTATATTCCGTATTGTTCATATTTGTTAGTGCTTTTATCACTTGCAAATATAGTAAAAATTATTCATTAGTCAAAATGTCGGAGTTTTTTTAGTCAAAATGTCGGAGTTTTATTGGTCAAATTGTCGGAATTATCACATATTTTTTAATAGGCTTGTAAATACCGATAAAAAAACTTACCTTTGTAAGTTAATTATATATGCAAAAATTTGGCATGCAGGGCATATTACAGGGTAAACGGGGTATTATATTTGGGGTTATGGACAAGAACTCCTTGGCGTGGTATGTTGCATGCAAATGTAAGGAGGAAGGGGCGGAATTTGTAATAACCAATACAGATAAGGCTATATCACTGGCAGAAACCAATCTGATAGCGGATGAACTTGGCTGTAAGTTGATTGCGTGTGATGCCACTAAAGTTCCCGATATAGAGAACCTGCTTACTGAGGCTCAACAGACTCTGAATGGCAAGATAGATTTTATACTCCACTCTGTGGCAATGTCGCAAAACTTACGCAGGCATAAAGAGTATCCCGATTCCAATTACGATTATTACAATACGACATTGGATGTATCTGCCGTATCTCTGCATAAAATATTGCAAACATGTATAAAGACAGATGCTCTTTCTGAGGGGGCATCTGTTGTTACTCTTACTTATATAGCATCGGGTAGGTTTATGGATGGATATGGCGATATGAGTGATGCCAAAGCCCTGCTTGAAAGTATTGTAAGAAATATGGGCGGTGTGTATGGGCAATTACGTAAAGTGAGGGTTAATGCCATTTCACAATCACCCACCCAGACAAGAGCGGAGAAAAGTTTTTCTAGAGTTGAATATTTCCATAAATATGCAGACAAGATGGCACCGCTTGGCAGAGCCACTGCAACAGACTGTGCCAATTTGTGTGTAATGCTATTCTCTGATTACACTAAAGGGCTGACAATGCAAACCTTATACAATGACGGTGGATTTAGTCAGACTGTTTTATCGGGTAATTTTATGGATAGTTTTAGGAATGCCTTTGATGACAAAAAATAAAACATTTTATAATCATGACAAAAGAAGAAGTTATAGAAATAGTAAACAACTTTTTGGTTGAGGATTTTGATTTGGATAAAAATTCAATTACACCTGAAAGCACCATCACCACTGACTTAGGAATAGACAGCCTTGACATTATTGACATTATTGTAAGTGTAAAGGAGAAGTTCGGATTCAAATTGGAGAAGGATGAGCTTATAGGTGTCAAGACTCTTGCTGATTTGTATGAATTGATTTACTCTCACGTAAAATAATTTGGATTATATGCAGAACAGAGCGTGGTCCGGCAAATCAGAAGGAACAACTTGGATGCATAAAAGCCTCCTTAAGATGTTCAGACTGATGCCACCGCCTTTTGTGTATCCCATTGTGTATTGTTGGATTCTTGTATCAATAGCAGCACATAAATCGGGCAGACGCGGCATATACTATTATTGGAGAGAAAGACAGTCTCTCAATACTTTTTCTTCTATCAGAAACCTATATCTCAGTTATTTGGAGTTTGGAAAATCTGTGCTTGACCGTTTTGCCGTATGGGCAGGCAGAAATGTGGAGTTAAAAATTGTAAATCCTGAGATTTTAGATAACCTGACAGGTAAACCGGGCGGTTTTATTATTCTTAACTCCCACATCGGGAATCAGGAACTTGCAGGATATACCATTAAAATGACAAAAGAGGCATACGTGCTTACTTTTACGGGCGATGCCAAGACGGTAAACGATAACCGCAACTCCAAATTTGAGGAGATGGGATTGCACATTATACCCGTAAATGAAGACGGAAGCCATATATTTGAAATGCACAATGCCGTAAGCGGTGGTAATATCCTATCCGTTCATGGTGACAGAATGTTTTACGGCGGCAGAAAATTAAAAGCGGAGATATTAGGTGAGGAGGCATCGTTCCCTGAGGGACCTTTCAGGGTGGCAGTGGCAGAGCAAGTGCCTGTGATTACGCTGTTTATGATGCGTGAGAATTACAAAAGATACACTCTTTACGTATTTCAGTTATCTGACGGCACCTATAAAGGCACAAACCATAATGAGCAGGCGCAAGAATTGCTCAATCTATTCAGAGATAAGTTGGAGTGGATTCTGGAACGCTATCCACGCCAATGGTTTCATTTTTATGAGTTTTGGGAACAATAACTAAAATAGCGGACAATATATACTCACCACTTGGAATTACTACAGAAGAGAATTTCAATGCGGTGAAATCAGGCATATCGGGGCTGAAAAAGTATTACGATATGTTTGACAGCGTTGAGCCTTTTACCGCCTCAGCAATGCCTGAAAGAATGACTTTTAGACAGATGTGTATAGAGTCTGCGTCAAGGGCGCTGAAAAACACAGACATTAACCCTGCATTAAACGATGTTGTTTTTGTGTTTTCAACCACCAAGGGTGAGGATTTGCGGTTACGGGAGCCGTCTGTAGCGGTGGCAAGGCACTTTGGGAACAATAATCAGCCTGTGATTGTGAGCAATGCATGCATATCGGGGGTTAATGCCCAAATTATGGCAAGCAGACTATTAACGGCAGGACTGTACAAGACGGCTGTGGTTATTGGCTGTGATGTGCTGTCAAAATTTATAGTAAGCGGATTCCAATCTCTAAAAGCGTTATCGCCTGAAAAATGCCGTCCGTTTGAGAAGGACAGAAACGGACTTAATTTAGGAGAGGCGGCTGCGTGTATGATTTTAACTTATGCTGATTCTGCTTCCAAAGGTTGGATTTATGAGGCTGGGGCTGTTCACAACGATGCAAACCATATATCGGGTCCAAGCCGTACTGCAGAAGGCAGTTACAGATGTCTTACAGACTGCTTAAAGAACTGCCCGATGGATAAATTGGCTTTTATATCCGTTCATGGAACAGGAACTGTATACAATGATGAGATGGAATCTATAGCCTTGCACAGAGCAGGATTGGAGCAAAAACCTGTTCTCACTCTTAAATGCTATTACGGACATACGCTTGGAGCGGCAGGTGTTTTGGAAACCATAATATCAATGCAATCTATTGAGAATAGTGAGATTCCAACTGCTTTGGGCTATAATGAGCAAGGTACTACATATAAGTGTTTGCTGCCTACTTCCAATACAAAAGTAAATGGCGACAGTTTTATTAAAGTGTTAAGCGGGTTTGGCGGTTGCAATGCCGCAGTAAGATGGAGACTTGACAAATGAGAGAGTTTTTAGTTGAAATATCAGATAAAAAGTGCTTTATAAACGGAGAGGTGCTGACTTGCTCTGAAACAGAGGCTGAACTACTTATGGAACTATACAGAAAGTATGTGGGAGACTATCCCAAATTCTACAAGATGGACTCATTAAGCCGCCTTGCATTCATTGCATCGGAACTTGTTTTACAAAAAGATGCTGAAATAAACGGAACCACTAGATTTGAGTCAAATGAGAGTAGAAAAATAATTTTGGCAAACAGGAACGCATCGCTGAACACAGATTTAAAATATAGCGGAACCATTAACAAAGACAATTACTACCCCTCCCCATCGTTGTTTGTATATACCCTGCCTAACATAACAACAGGAGAGATAGCAATACGCAACAAGTATTACGGAGAGTCATCATTTATGGTTTTGGAGGGGATTGAACAGTTTATTAAGATATTGAAAACCATTCCGTTAGAAAGCGATGCCTTGGCAGGCTGGGCGGAATATAATGGCGATAACAATTATAATTGCACAATGTGGATTGAAAAACACTAATATATTATGGAAGAACTTAAATTACAACTCAAAGAACAAATAATCAGTGCGTTGAACCTATTGGATATAACACCCGATGATATAGATAATTCCGCCCCTCTTTTTAACGAGGGGCTTGGACTTGACTCAATAGACGCTCTTGAGATTGTTATGATTCTTGATAAGAATTACGGCATTAAGTTTGCAGACAAGGAGCAATCAAAACTTGCACTTAAAAGTATAGATACGCTGGCTGAGTACGTAACTGAACATCGCACTAAATAGTATGCAGATTGCCATTACAGGCATAGGGATTATATCCGCCTTAGGGGTGGGTGCGGCAGATAACAGGAAAAACCTGTTATCAGGCAAATCTTTTGTAAGGGCACCGCAAATTCTGCAAACTGTCCACAAAGAGTGGCCTGTGGGAGAGGTATCACTTGATTTTAAAGACAACAATATTTCACGTAACGTTCTGTTAGGTAACATTGCACTAAACGAGTGTCTTACAGACTCCGGATTAAACAAGGAACAAGTAAAGGCGTTGCACCTTGTAAACGGCACCACTGTAGGTGGTATGGATATTATAGAAAAGTATTACGGCGATTGGAGCAAAAGAGAATTTTCCAATATAGCATGTATTGAACAATTGGAAGCGGACTGGACAACCAAAATGCTTGCAGGCAAGTTCTCCATTTCAGACAGCACCACTATCTCTACAGCATGTTCATCAGCCCTTAACGCAATAATTTATGGTGCAAACCTTATTAGTGCCGGCATTACAAAGCGTGTGGTGACAGGAGGCACAGAAGCACTTACAAAATTTCATCTGAACGGATTTGCTTCGTTAGGCATTTTGTCAGAAAAAGTCTGCCGTCCGTTTGCGCCTGAGCGTGACGGAATAAATTTAGGCGAAGGTGCAGCATACCTTATTTTAGAGGACGCCAATGAAGCGGAAGCCCGCAACGCCCATATTTACGGATACTTGGCAGGGTATGCAAATTGTTGTGACGCATACCATCAGACAGCCTCATCACCCGATGGCGACGGGGCCTACAACGCTATGAGTCAGGCATTAAATATGGCTGGATTGACATCGGGGGATATAAATTATATAAATGCACACGGCACTGCCACACAAAACAATGATGAGAGTGAACTGCGTGCCATAGAGAGACTTTTTGGAGAGAACAATTCTGAAAAAATAGAATCTACAAAACCGCTTACAGGGCATACCACATCGGCAAGTGGAAGCATTGAAACAATATTTACATTATGGAAAATGGAAAAAAACGGTTACAAAAATGCCGTTTGTAACGCCTTTGGTTTTGGTGGCAACGATTCATCTATAATACTGTCAAAAGAACCTGTCTCACTTTGTGACACAAGCTTTAATGTAACTATAAAACATTCACAGTCATTTAATTACAAAAATACACCAGAGTATAAAAACATAATTTCCCCACTACAGGCACGCAGAATGACACCGTCATTATGCCAGCTTATTGCCACTGCACATACTGCATTGGAAAAAGCAGGAATAACAAAACCAGATGCCATAGTTGTATGCACCGTATGGGGGTGTATAGTACAAACAGTGTCTCTGCTTGAGCAACTTGCAAAAAACGGAGAGCAGTCACTATCGCCAACAGCGTTTATGAACTCCACACACAACACGGCGGCATGTACATTAGCGCGCACATTAGATTGCAAAGGGTTCAACATAACATTGGTGTCCAATTGCAATCCTTTGGAAAAAGCTGAACATCAAGCAGAAATGCTTATAAAAAGGGGTGCGGCTAAAAGTGTTCTTGTTTGTGCCTTTAATGAGACAGATAATATATGGCAGTCTTTACTTAATAAAGCAGAAATAAAATCAGAAACAATTATAGAATCAAAAGTAATAACGCTACAAATATGAAAAAAAACATAATTTTATTTGTCTTATCCTTTCTGGCACTGTGTGCAAATGCACAAGTTACAGTAACACATGTATCGCACATAGAGGCGGACTTTAAGCAAGTACGGACATCTGTTGCACTTACCGAGCCTGAAATCACAACAGGCAAGTTCAAGTATGTATATCCCGATAGTATTGTTTGGGCATACGACTCAGATGATGCCATCAAACTGCCTAAAATACTTGTCAAACTTATAGCCAAAGTTAATGATGGTGACGAGTCCGAGAATCAGATTATTCAAAAAGACTTTGAGAAAACATGGAACGGCAACGCCCTTACAATAAAGCCTAAGAAAAAGGTAATGTCAAATATCATTAATTCCATAACGATAACATTTGCAAAAGACGGCGTGGCAGACAAGGTTTTTGTAGATGAAAAATCGGGGAATACCACAAATATTCAATTTCTTAACATAACATATACAAAAAAATGAGACGTGTTGTAATTACCGGAATGGGCATATACTCATGCATAGGCACTAACCTTGACAGTGTCAGACAGTCACTGTACAATGGTGTATCGGGTATAGGTATAGACCCTTCAAGAAAGGAATTGGGGTTCCGCAGCCTGCTTACAGGCATAGTTCCCCTACCCGATGTTAAGGCAGAGCTGAACCGTCACCAACGTGCACTTATGCCGGAAGAGGCACTATATGCCTATTGTGCCACAAAAGAGGCTCTTGAAAACGCAAAACTAAACGCAGAAGACATAGAAAAAGAAGATATAGGTCTGATTTACGGCAATGACTCCACCGCTCAGGCTGTTATAGAGGGTGTGGACAGAATGAGGCTTGTAAACGATACCACCTTATGCGGATTGGGTACCACTTTCAAGTCTATGAACTCAACCGTTACAATGAACCTTGGCTGTATATTCCACTTAAAGGGTATAAATATGACTATATCATCTGCCTGTTCATCGGGTAGCCACTCCATTGGGTTAGGCACTATGCTTATACGTAACGGAATGCAGGATATGATTGTAGTGGGAGGGGCACAGGAGACCAACTCTTATGCAGTAGGAGCATTTGACGGCACTTACGCATTCTCTGTACGTATGGACGAGCCTACAAAAGCATCACGTCCGTTTGACAAGGACAGAGACGGATTAGTACCCTCAGGTGGTGCAGCCACCATAGTGTTAGAGGAGTATGAGCATGCAGTAAAGCGTGGTGCTGACATATTAGGTGAGGTTATAGGATGGGGATTCTCCGCCAACGGAGACCATATATCGGCGCCCAATGTGGAAGGTCCTGAAAAATCAATCAGAAATTGTATAAGCAATGCAGGTGTTGATATAAGTGAGATTGGTTACATTAACGCTCACGCCACATCCACTCCACTTGGAGACACATGTGAAGCCAAGGCACTGCATAATATATTTGGAGACACTGAAGTTCCTGTCACATCTACAAAATCAATGACAGGGCATGAAATGTGGATGTCCGGCACATCAGATGTAGTCTATTCCATGCTTATGATGCAGAATGGTTTTATTGCTCCTAATCTTAATTTTGAGGAACCCGATGAGGACAGTGCCAAACTCTATATACCAAACCGTAGGCTTGAGAAACACTTTAATATGTTCCTTGCAAACTCATTTGGTTTTGGAGGAACAAACTCTACATTAATAATAAAAAAAATTAAATTATGAAAAAATCATTTGCTACACTATTAATGTTACTATGTTTGTGTATGACAAGTTATGCACAACAAGTAGAAGAAGGTTCTTTTTCTATTTTAAAAACCGAAAAAAGAATAAACTTTGAAATAGACTATTCTCAAGCGACAATATACAACTTAGACTATGAAGATTTTATTCTTGGTGAAGATGAATGGACTGATGATTATCATGATTTAGTTAGTAAATGTATGATGGAAGCGAATGATAAATTAGCTGGAATAATAATGTTTTCAAACAAAATAAAAACCAACTATAAACTTATTTTTAAAGTTACAA
>JAZLHT010000006.1:0-4877 GCA_045616965.1 Candidatus Enterocola sp. | reverse complement strand
CAGATGCAGATTTTGATGATTTCAAACAATTTGTATTGGATAGTAAGTTTACCTACAAGGTCTCTACCAAAGATATGTTTACAGACCTACTTGATGCAGCCAAGTATGAGGGTGTATATGAACCAAACAAGGCTCTGTTTGACAGCCTTGAGCATGCTTTAGAGCATAATATAAGTGCGGAACTTGACTCTGCCAAAGAGGAGGTTATGAAAGCATTGACATCAGATGTAATATCACGGTACTACTATGAAGACGGTATGGAATACTACTCTATCAAGCACGATAAAGACATTAAGGCTGCCATAGAATTCCTTTCAGACGATAAAAAATATAAAGACGTGTTTACCAAATAACTAAGCAATACTTTAATTTCATACATCATACATCATACATCATACATTCTTATGTCTTTCCTTCCAACTACAGCAAAAGAGGTTAAAGCATTAGGCTGGGACTATATAGATGTCATTGTTTTTACAGGTGACGCCTATATAGACCACCCCGCTTTTGGTGCCGCCGTAATTGCAAGAGTTATGGAAGCAGAAGGTTTAAGGGTGGCTGTGGTTCCCCAACCAAATTGGCGTGATGATTTACGTGATTTCCGCAAATTAGGGGCTCCAAGAATGTTTTTTGCAGTTACTGCAGGGGCTATGGACTCTATGGTGAACCATTATACCGCCGCTAAGCGTCTGCGTAGCGATGATGCCTACTCCATTGATGGCAAGGCAGGTTTCCGCCCAGACAGGGCTACAGATGTTTATTGTAAGATTCTTAAAGACTTATACCCCGATGTACCCATTGTAATAGGTGGCATAGAGGCATCTCAGCGTAGATTCACACACTATGACTATTGGGACGACACCCTACGTAAAAGCATATTGGTTACATCAGGTGCAGACCTGCTTATATGCGGTATGGGAGAAAAGCCGCTTCAAGAGTTGGTACGCAGACTAAGGAATGGTGAGGATTTCAGTTCTATAAAAGATTTACATCAGACTGCATATTTAAGTGATATTCAAAATGTTGATATAGAATTAGCATCGCATGAGCAATGCCTTGCAAACAAACGTGCGGAAGCGGAAAACTTTAAGATATTTGAGACCGAAAGCAACAAATACGCACCATCTGCTGTATTAGGTCAAAAGGTTGACGGCAAAATGGTTGTATGCAATCCTGCATACCCTCCTATCACTACAGAAGAGTTGGACTTTATCTATGATTTGCCTTATACAAGGCTTCCACACCCAAGATATAAAGGAAAGAGGATTCCTGCCTACGATATGATAAAGTACTCTATAACTATACATCGTGGGTGTTTTGGCGGGTGTTCTTTCTGTACAATATCTGCCCATCAAGGCAAATTTATAGTTTCACGCTCTGTGGAATCTATAATGAAAGAGGTTTCTAAAATTTTACAAGATACTGATTTTAAAGGCTATATAAGTGATTTAGGTGGTCCTTCAGCCAATATGTACAACCTTATGGGTAAAAATATGGATGCCTGCAAGAGATGCGACAAGCCATCGTGCCTATACCCTAAAATATGCCCCAATATGAGCAGAGACCATTCTGCCCTAATAGATTTATACCGCAAGGTACGTAACACAGAAGGTATAAAGAAAGCAACTATAGGCAGTGGAATACGCTACGATTTGGCATCAGAAGAGTATATTGAGGAGGTTCTCAGGTTTCACGTTTCAGGTAGGTTGAAAGTGGCTCCTGAGCATACATCGGGTCAGGTGCTGGAGCTTATGAGAAAACCCGATTTCAGCAATTTTATAAAATTTGACTCTCTATTTAATAAAATCAATGCAAAATATGCTCTAAAAGAGCAACTTATACCCTATTTCATATCAAGCCACCCTGGCTGTACAGCAGTAGATATGGCAGAAATGGCTTCCATAACTAAAGATATGAACTTCCGTCTGGAGCAGGTGCAGGATTTTACACCCACCCCTATGACGCTCTCTACAGAGATGTACTATACAGGTTTTAATCCTTACACTATGGAGAAGGTCAAATGTGCAAGAAGCATTGAACAGAAAAAAGAGCAGAGAAGTTTTTTCTTTTGGTACAAGCCTGAAGAGAAACGCAATATTATACGGAAACTAAAAGAGATAGGGAGAACGGACTTAATTAACAAAATCTATTATGAATGATAAAATCATTTAGTGGACAGTGGACAATGGACAGTGGACAATGACCCTATACTGTCATCTCGAGCGAAGCGAGAGATCTTTCACTGTCAACTGTCAACTGTCAACTTTAACATTAAAACAATATGAAAAAGTTATTCCTTTTAGCATTATCGCTTATAAGTTTAAGCGTTTGGGCTGATGAAACGGAAATTAAGGTGGATTCCATCTTTGGTAACAGCGACCCGTTCACTGCCGATTTAACACAACTTAACAATGTTGGCTCCATACTGAGCGATGATGGCAAACTTAGGATTGTATCTTGGAATAATCGTAATGATGACGGTACATTTGAGTATTTCACATACTTTATTTTTAAGAAAAACAAAAAGTCAAAACCCTATTTGCATAAACTGCACTGCCCTATAGCCACAAAACCTATAAATAACGGCAAATACAATGCGAATAATTGGTACGGTGCTTTATATTATAGTGCATTCGCAGTAAAAGAAGGCTATATTTTATTAGGTTATCAGACATATCGGGATATAAGTAGAATAAAATGTATTGAACCTATAAAGATAAGCGCAAAGGATATGGTTTTTGGCAACGATGTGTTCTTACTAGACAAAAAGCCGCAGAGCAGGGCTGTGTTTGAATACAGTGCCAAGGCGGTAATGTCAATAACGTACAATGAGCAGGAACATCAATTTGTATTTGACCATTTAAGTCCTGAGAATCCTAATATGAAAGGACTTTTCCAATACTACGGACCAGACTTCAGTTACGATGCACTGAAGTCCAAAAAAAAAATATTGGCATCTGATTCAGGATATAGATATAAAAAACAAGCAATAGAGAAACTAGAAAAGATGGATACAACCTTTAACTATGTAATAGACCGTTTTGCAGATTTGCAGATTTTAAGGTACAAGGTACCCGGGTTTGAGAATTTGACTCTAAATCAAAAATTATATATTTACCACCTTACAAAAGCGGCGGAAGAAGGAAGGGACATATTGTTTGACCAAAATTTTAAATTCAATCTTCAAATAAGGAATATACTTGAAGATATTTACCAAAACTACAAAGGAGACAGGACTACACCCGATTTTAAGGAGTTTGAGGTCTATCTTAAACGCATATGGTTCTCTAACGGCATACACCACCACTACTCTACAAACAAGATTATCCCTGGGTTCTCACAAGATTATTTCAATGAATTGTTAAGTGCATGTGAACTAAGTTGTGAGATAGAGATTAAAGAGGCTATGTTTAACCCTACAATATACGCCAAAAGAGTTAATCTTGACAGTTCTGCTGATGTTATTGCCACGTCTGCAAACAATTATTACAGCGGAGTAACCCAAAAGGAGGCGGAAGATTTCTATGCCGCAATAGCAGATTCCACTGATAAAGCCCCGATATCATACGGAATGAACTCCAGATTAGAGAAAGATGACAAGGGTAACATATCAGAAAACGTATGGAAAGCGGACGGACTATACGGAGATTATATAAAACGCATAATATATAATCTGAATAATGCACGCAAATATGCCGACAACGATACACAAAAGCATATAATAGACCTACTTGTGTCATTCTACACCACAGGAGACCTAAAGACATTTGATGAGTATTCCATAGCATGGGTTAAAGACACCACGTCTAAAGTGGATTTTGTGAATGGTTTTATAGAGACCTACGGCGATGCGTTAGGGCTTAAGGCAAGTTGGGAGTCAATAGTCAATTTCAGGAACGAGGAGGCTACAAAACGCACAGAAACAATTAGTTCCAATGCCCAATGGTTTGAAGACAACTCCCCTGTTGACAGCCGTTTTAAAAAGAAAGAAGTTAAAGGAGTGTCTGCCAAAGTGATTACAAACGCATTTCTTGCCGGAGACTGCTACCCTGCCACCCCTATAGGCATAAACCTGCCAAATGCAAATTGGATACGTCAGGTCTATGGTTCTAAATCAGTTACAATAGAGAATATAATGGATGCCTACGATGAGGCGGCAAAAGGGAACGGTTTTGCAGAGGAGTTCTACCTGCACGATACAGACCGCAATGCACACTACAAATACGGATTCATAACTGATGTTCTGCATACAGACCTTCATGAGTGTCTTGGTCATGGTAGCGGACAATTGCTTGACGGAGTGTCTCAAGATGCTCTAAAAAGCTATGGAGCCACACTTGAAGAGGCTCGTGCAGATTTGTTCGGGTTATATTATATGGCAGACAACAAATTAGTGGAATTAGGCTTGTTACCCGATTCTGTTGCATTCCAAACCGCCTATTATCAGTATATTCTTAACGGAATGATGACACAGTTACGACGCATTCCATTAGGAGAAGTTGTAGAAGAGTCACACATGCGTAACCGTCAACTCATTGCATCGTGGGTATATGAGAAAGGAGAAAAGGCAAAAGCACTTAAATGGATTGAGAAAGACGGCAAGCATTATCTTGAAATTTATGATTACACCACTCTACGCAAGTTATTTGGAGATTTGCTTAGTGAGGTTCAGAGAATCAAATCTGAGGGTGATTATGAGGCAGGTAAAAAACTTGTGGAGCAATACGGAGTAATACCTAACAAACTGTTCCACAATGAGGTTACAGAACGTTACAAGCACCTTAACATAGCCCCTTATAGCGGATTTGTAAATCCTGTATATAGGCTTGTCATAAATCAGGACGGAACAGTCAAAGATGTAAAAATTGACTATACAG
>JAZLHT010000005.1:0-10366 GCA_045616965.1 Candidatus Enterocola sp. | reverse complement strand
TAAGTGATGTTGGAACATCTTGATTATAATATACCAATGGTTCTGCATAAAATGCCACTTTGTATTTTAATGCTATCCTTACCCAAACAATAAAATCTTCTCCAAGTTTTAAAGACGGGAATCCACCAACAATAGTAAATACATCTTTGGGAATACATACCGATGATGGGTACAACGGCATCTGTAGTCCATTAGAATATACCTTGAAATAATTGATATATCCAGTCTCAGCATGCACGCGAACTTCATCTTTCCCATTCTTATGGTAATAATAATTCACTCCATAGATTCCTGCATTAGGATAGTTATCAATCATCACTTTCATTCTCTCTAAGAAGAATGGGGACCACCAATCATCAGCATCAAGAAAACAAACATAATCGCCTTTGCAATGCTTAACTCCATTATTTCTTGCCATAGCAACGCCTGCATTATTCTGATGAATAACATTAATTTTTGCATTAATATTCGCATATTTGTCAGCCATACTACCACTACCATCAGTAGAGCCATCATCAACAATAATACACTCCCAATCAGTGTATGACTGAGATATAACTGATTCTATTGTATTACTACAGAAATCAACTTTATTGTATAACGGAATTATTATGCTAAACATCATAATATTTCAACACTCTTAAATTTTAGATATAATGCATACAAATACGGAAAATGCATTCTAAACCAAAACGATTTTTTTAAATTCTTATAATCAATTTTTTTGGATAAATATTTAGCATCCTTCTTCCAAACAGCATCAAATAAGTATGGATATAAAACATATATAATTTCAGCATCAAAAAAAGCCCTGAACGCGCGATTATTCTTCCTATCATTTGCGTATTTATCAATATAAAATGCGAGATGTTTATTTAAAGGAATAACTCTCTTCATTGCCCTATTTTCAGAATTCTGCCTATAAAATGCCAATGGTTTATGATAACAAGCCCCACCACCTAATAACTGCAACCTAAACCACAAATCCTTATCTTCACCATAAGTCAGACGTTCATCAAACAACCCAACAATAAATGCATCTTCTCTTCTTACACATGTACTGCTCCCTGAATAACACATATATTGATAGCTCCAATTTACACACCCTCTAAAGAAATCTGTTTGTGGAATAACAGGAATATCATCATCATTTATTTCAACACATCTAATCCCATATATAGAGAATCCAGGAAAATCATTAATTAGTTTTGAAAGTTCTTCAATATAAGTATCAGCCCATAAATCATCACCATCTAAAAATGCTATGTATTCACCTGTTGCTTGTTTTATACCACAATTCCTTGCACTACTGACGCCACCATTATCTTTGTTGATTAAACAAATATTAATCGTGGTCTGCACATTATCTATATAATCCTTTACAACCTTTGCAGAATTATCTGTACTACCATCATTGACTATAATCAATTCAAAGTCCTTACAAGTTTGATTTAGCACGGATTGCAAGGTGATTATTATTGACTGCTCTTTATTATATAATGGAATTACAACCGAAATTTTGACATTCATACTGTGTGTTTATTTATTCAACAATTTCAATCGCAGCCTAAAAATGCTTTCAAGATTATCATATCCTATAATAGCTCCTATAAAACAATAGAATTTGATAAATGTCACATCTGGATGATAGTCAAGTACACGTTGAATATGCATTTGTCCTAAGGTTTTGTTTTTTTGTGCCCAGGCTGTACGTGCTCTATTGAACCAAAAATTTTCAAATGTGAGTTTATATTGTTTTGGAACGCATCCATATTTCTCTAAAATCAACTTTTCGCATTTTTCCAATCTAATTATATCTGCTTGTTTTTTTAAATTACTATCAGGAGCAAACACAGTGGATATTCTAGTGCTTGATTTAAAACATCTATAACTAAACGTAACGCACTGAAAATAAACAAATTCTATACCGTACAATGCTAACCTGAAATGCATATCAGATTCCTGCCCCCTTTTTAGTTCAACATCGTAACCTCCACAAGCAACCAAATCCTTCTTTCTTAGCAAAGGCGAACTTATTAAAATATGCCAATAATTAAAAAAGAAATATGGCTGATCTTTCCTCAATATATCTAACATATCTGGATGTTCTGAAAATAAAAAAGTTGATATTTCTTTTCCATATTCATCAATGTTATCATAATCTCCAAACGGAACTTGATTATCATTCAGCGATTTAATTTGCTCCAATTGATTTTTCAAACAATCTTTCTCAAGGATATCGTCCGCATCTAAAAATTTAAGGTATTCACCCGAAGACATATCTATGCCTTTATTCCTTGCAACGCACGCCCCGCTATTGGGTTGTGAAAAAACTTTTATCCTTTTATCACTTACTGAGTTTGCTATAGTTAATGAATTATCAGTACTTCCATCATCCACAACAATCAATTCCCAATCATTATATGACTGATTAAGAACTGATTCTATTGCCTCCTTTATATATTTCCCTGCATTATAGCAAGGCATTATGATAGATATCATTCTATTTTATTAACTTTAGCATTTTAAATGGTTTTCTTATAATACGTACAATTAAATGTGTTGTTTTATCATAAAAATGCCTAATGCACCACAAATTATAGCCTATTTTGGACACTCTAAACTCCATATTTTCATTTAATGCATCTTTACATGGGTTACAATGTCCACAAGAATAGCCCAAAATAGGGCTATGGCAGAACCAAGTCTTTTTTGCAACCGACTCTAATCCCATATCTATTAGTTCATTCCATTCTTGAATTTTCCCTATATTTATTATAAATTCAGGAAATAATATATGCTCATATATGATGCTTGAATCTGACCGAACATTTATACCATTTACGGTAGTTTTAACAGAAATAGTGCCTATTGTTTTTTCGGATAATGTTGCTCCGTTCAAAGTTTTTGCACATCTACCTTGATTTTCAAACAACACGCCAACCATAAAATCTAAATTATATTGTTTTGCCAAAAGAGCAAACCATTCATATTGAGTTCCTAATTTAAATTTATCTGATAATGATTGCCATGCATTTGTTATGACATTATCTGATTGTAATTCTTTTCTATATAATTTTATAAAATCATATAACACAACATTCTTATATTTATTTCTTAAATAATTTGTTGTATATATCATAGAATCTATTTCCTTAGGGGTTGACTTTCGTTCTTCATCAATAATATAATATGGTTGAATTTTCACCCCCCCCATTGCACAGAGTTTAGCTATTAGATATGTACTATCTAATCCTCCAGTCCATAATACATTAATAATATCATTCATATTCTGAGAAAATTTGTTTGTTATCATTATATGCTTTTACCAAAAAATCATCATTCCATTTGTCCAAAACACAACCATTGGGAGTGAATGTCATTTCACCAAAAATTATATAGCCATCCACTTCATATACATCAAATCTTACGTATGGAAATGTGCCGCATAAATCAGATGCCATTTTCAACATACGCTCATAATTTTTAGGTTTAGGTATCAGCCGTCTATCCTTATGCCATTGCTCTTTACTTGCCTCTGTTCTATTCCAATTTATATCATAATTATCCATACATAAATCATTATGAGCATTTATAGCATTTCTATTATATGCAACAAAACAAGAATAAACATTACCACCAATCACATTGAATTTATAATCAATCAACATGCTCTCTCCCAAATTAGACAAGTATTTTTCTATAACAATCATTGGCTTCATAAGGCTATATTGCCATTCTCCACTTGCCAACCCAAATTTATCATCATTCAACCATTCTTTGAATTGAGCTTTTATTTTAATAATATCAATGAACCTTTTGTCCTTACAAATAAAATTTCTGCCAGATGCATTGTTCATTTTCATTACAAATTGGTTTGGCAAAGCATCAAAATCTATATCATCTACATTATTATACGCACCATACAACTCATTAAGAGTATCTCCGTATCCCATTTGCTCAACATATTCTCTAACGGCATACTTATCTGCACACTTTACAATAAAGTCTCGTTTTACTTTATCCTTTTGATGTTTTACAGATAATCTCATCAATGCTTCGTTTAAATTTGTCGGATGTTTCAGATTTGGCCACTTACCTTGCCAATTATAATAAAACATCTTAAGATATAAACTTAAGTTATGTTTTACTAACCATATCCGCCAAGATTCATGTTTAATAGTCCATCGCACAAAATCTCGTTTTATCCAATATGAATAGTGAAAAATAGACTTCATCTGACTAAATTTCTAAATAACGTTCTTGTATCCTTATTAAGATTAAACAATTTTAATGCGTAACACCATTTTTTTTCCTTATATGCATAAAGATATTTTTGTAATACTGTTTCATAATATTTTTTAGTGTCAAAATCACGATTTTTGCTATAAAGTTCTTCGGCAACCTTAATAGAAATATCGTAATAGCCATTTTTACGGAATATAGATGTAATACTTCCTTCATGCACCACACGTACTCCACCAACAAAATTCATTATATAACCTTTACCTTGTTTCAAAAAATGGTAGATTTGATGAGTATCTCTAAAATACTTATATGTATCATACCACTTCAAATCTAAGCATTCTCTTCTGAACAGCATAGAAAACGGATATGTTATCCATCTATAAAACAACATATCCATTGTCAAATCAAATCCACTATCTTCTGGCTTGCAAAACCTTTTAAATTTATCTTTGAACAATACTTCACCTTTGCGTTCAACCAATCTATTATGAAAACAAACCGTATATTCCGGATGAGATTCCAAAAAATCCACTTGTCTTTGTAGTTTTGTAGGTTCAGTCCAATAATCATCACCCTCACAAAAAGCAATGTACTTGCCCCTTGCAGTCTTCATAACTCTGTATTCATTGTCAAGACACCCCAAATTATGCTCTGATGGTAATAAATTGATTAGGTGTGGATGTCTTTTTGCATACTCTTCACATATCTGTCTTGTTTTATCTGTTGAGCAATCTTCGCCAATAATAATCTCAATTGGGAAATCGACTTTCTGCATCAAAAAGCCATCAAGACATTTCCTGATATATGGCTCATGATTATATGTTATGCAGCAAATGCTGACTAACGGCGTTTCTTGCATCATATCAATGTGTATCTGTTTAGCAATGCTTTAGTTCTCTCTTTACCATTATGCATTAGGACATCAATGATAGATAAATTAGGTTCAAACGAAACTTGTCTTTGGTTATATTGTATATCGCTATTAGTACTAATAAAATGAAGATCTATACCATATTGTTTAAATTCTTCTTTTGAATATAAGGATTGACCTCCAATAGCATTAACGAAATAAGTGCAATCTTCATTCTTACACATCACAATGACCCTGGCAACTTTTTTTACAGGATTTGTTTTTGTTAAATATGAAAATGCTGAATAGTCTCCTTTATCTATATCACATAATTGTTCCTCCATTTTTATATATGAAGTATTGTCGGTTTCTATCAATGTGTCAATATCAAGAAACTTTGCAATTGCTTTTATCGTTTCCCCATTGAGAACGCATAGTTTATCGTATCTAACAGAAAATAAAGTTTCAAATAATGGAAACACTTCCTTAAAAAAAGCAGATTTACCATAATTAAGTTTAATTGTATTAAGCAATTTACATTCCCACTTTTTTGAATTGTCAATTTGTATTTCTGAAATTAAAGTATTAGAACTTTTACCTATCAACGGCACTGTGATTGTTGTTATATTCCCATTAGTCAACAACAAACGATTCCTGTTCATCCAACCATCTTTTATAAAAGTAAGATTATCGTATAAAATATACTTATCTACAGCGGCAATTGCTTGCCAGTAGCCAAGATACGGCATAAAATATGGTTGCATTATCGCTAATTTCATCTCTCAATACAATTTGGCACTTTAATTATTTAAGTTCATTCAATAAAAACTCTTTTAATGTTTCCTTATCTGGTAGGGTGAGCATATATGTTGAAACAAACAGCTTGTTATCCATTCCTGCTAATGCATATTCTACCATTTTTTTGCCTTTCCGCGTGCATAGCAGAATTCCAATTGGAGGATTATCGCCCTCATTCATCTCATTCTCGCGATAGTAAGACACATACGCATTCAACTGGCTTAAATCTGCGTGTTTAAACTCGTC
The DNA here is from genome assembly GCA_045616965.1 of Candidatus Enterocola sp. Classification (GTDB taxonomy): domain Bacteria; phylum Bacteroidota; class Bacteroidia; order Bacteroidales; family Paludibacteraceae; genus Enterocola. Next base: position 4,224 of record JAZLHT010000005.1, on the reverse strand, counting down.
ATCCTTCAATTCTACAATTACATTGCAATGCAGTATTCTATTATAAAACACTAAATCTGCAAAGTAGTACTCATCATCAATTATCATTCGTTTCTGCCTTGCCTCAAAGCAGAAGCCTTTACCCATCTCAAGCAAGAAATCTTGCAAATGCGAAATCAAAGCATTTTCCAAATCTGTTTCTGTAAATGCCTCTGGACGTAAGTCTAAAAACTCAAATGAGAATGGGTCTTTGATTGTTAACGCAGGAGCGGCGTTTATCTCTGTGCGTTGTAACAACAATTCTGGCTTCTTGCTAACTCCTGCACGAAAATATAGATTAGTTGATATCTGGCGACGCAGTTCTTTAACGCTCCAGCAACTCTTGATGCACTCCGTTTCATAGAAAAACCGTGCTAATGGATCATCAACCGTGAGTATCTCTACAATATGCGAGAAAGACAACATGGAGATGAGTTTATCAGCATCGGTTATGAATTGGTCCGATGATATCGGACTTGTTTCACCAAATTTTCCCGATGCTGTCGGGAATTTTTGAGCTGATTGTTCCGATGCCGTCGGGAATATTTCTAATTTATGTGATGCCGTTACACATTTCCCTTCTATATAAGGTTGTATTTGTGGGTAAGCCAGATAGAACCTACGACAATTATATAGTAGCGTTTTATTAATATTACGTTGGTTAACTTTTTTCGCCAAATTTGTAAGTAAATGCTCCCCATATTTAGCCCTATCACTTCCGTTCTGCTCATATTCCACTATGTAGAATCCGATGACATAGTTTCGGATAGTTGCAAATTGATTGATTGCTTTGATGGATGAAGAATATGCTGAGTTATGAACTTGCCCTACTAACTGTATCAAATGCTCAAATGAGAAATTTCTTTCCTCATTCCAGTTCTTTGGCAAATCGTACTGCATCAATATATTATCGTTGATATTCATTCTTTGAAATGCTTATTTGTGCCTCATCTCCAGCTCATCGGTCGGAAATGACTTTCATAACGTTTCTTACATCTTCATCACTCAATCCTGCATGCAGTGGCAAACAGATAACACTATCCGCCATTTTGTTTGCCACCGGCAGATTCTCTTTAGTTGCAGAAGCATAACTTCTGTATGGTGAGAACTCACTTATAAGAGGATAAAAGTATCTTCTACTTAGTATGCCATTCTCTTTAAGTTTTGTATAAAGAGCATCTCTGGATATTCCATACTCTTTTTCATCTACAAAGATAGGAAAATAACTGTAATTATGTCTTACTCCAGGCATATTTTCAAAAAATGTTATGCCTTTAACACTTCTAAGTCCTTCTCTATATGCCTCAACTACCTTACGGCGATGTTCAATAGCATCATCAACGTGTTTCAGATTAACCAGACCAAACGCAGCACGCACCTCATCCATCTTGCTGTTTATACCAGGTGCAACAACAGTTATTTCATCTTCAAAACCAAAGTTCTTCAGATAATCTATCTTCTGCTTCATCTCAGCAGAATGGCATACCAATGCCCCACCTTCGATTGTTGTATATGTTTTAGTAGCGTGGAAACTAAGAGTGGAAACGTCGCCGAAATTCAGAATGCTTGTGTCGGGATGAGATTCTTCGCTACGCTCAGAATGACGTGATAAAAGCTCAGGATGACGGAGTGAGAGCTCAGTATGACGTGATAAAAGCTCTGAATGACGGAGAGGAACTCTTACCCCGAAAGCGTGGGCGGCATCATATATGACCTTTAGATTATATTTTTTTGCAAGTACATCTATGCGTTCTACATCACACGGATTACCATATACGTGGACGGGCATAATCGCTGTAGTTCTTGGAGTAATGGCAGCCTCAATTTTATCAGGGTCAATATTACCTGTCTTTGGGTCAACATCAACAAACACAGGCTGCAATCCGTTCCACCAAATGGAGTGAGTGGTAGCCACAAAACTATATGGAGTAGTAATAACCTCACCTTTTACATTGAGTGCTTGCAATGCAGTTATAAGAGGCAATGTACCATTGGTGAACACCGATATGTATTCCACACCAAGATACTCACACAGAGCCTGTTCCAACTGCTGATGGAACTGCCCGTTATTTGTAATCCACTTGCTATTCCAAATCTCCTGAAGATATGGAATAAACTCATCTAATGGAGGAAGCAAGGGAGAGGTGACGGTTATTTGGTTATTTTGAGACATCGTTTAATTTTGGTTTTCCAAGTCACATATGGTTCAGGTTGTATATTATGTTTTATATTATACATTCCCTGCTCAAACCACTTACTATATTTAAAATCAAATAGTTCATTCATCCGCTTCAATGTAGTTAGCATTGACTCTCTCTTCATTTCTTGACTTAATTTTGTCCACTCTCCTTTTTGATTATTTCTATATGTAGATGTGGATTCTTTCAAACAACCAATATAACCATACTGAGCAACCCACATGCTAATCTCCCATTCAGCAAAATCCATATCAAACAATATATCAGGAATAGAATGGATATATTTTGTTCTAAACACACAAGCAGAAAAATTGCCCAATTGATTGCCATTAACGACTTGAGTTTTCAAAAGAATTGAATGAAAATCTTTTGTATATGGCCAAAAGCCTATCTTATATTTATTTATCTGTTCGTTTAAATGCCTTATTCTGTTAAACGACATTGAAAATTTATGATGAGAATTTAAAAATTCAATATGTTGTTGAATATGCTTATCGGAATGCCACCAATCATCCCCTTCTAAAACAGCAATATAATCGCCATCACACATTTGAAATGTTCTATGATAATTCTCATGATATCCTAAATTTTTTCCAAATGATGTATAAATAAATTGGAATGGTGATTTGGATTCGTATGATTTAATTATCTCAAGCGTATTATCTGTGGAGTAATCATCAGCAACAATCACTCTGACAGAAACATCATCCGCTACTTTTTGTGACAAGATGCTCTCAATTCCTTGAGGTACATATTGAGCCTGATTATATGTTATAAAAATAATGTCAACTTTAGTTTGCATGTTTTCCAATTAGAAATTTAAAAGGCTTTAATATTGCATTACCTAACTTATATGACTTTGATGAACGGACTTCTATTTCTTTATCATATACCGCCTTATGAATACGCATATTTACATATTTATCAAAAACACGCTCCATATCTTCCATGATAATCTTATCTGCATCTAACCCTCTTCTTAATGCCGCTCTATACCTTGCATTTAAATTCCAGTACCATAATTTGATATATTTGCTATCATCAGTTGCAATAGATGACTTATGCCCTTTTACAACATAATTATAACAAAATTCATCTAATCCAACAATTACTCCAACTTCTTCTATCAGAAAATATAAATCCTGATCAACACCCGCCAATGCTTTGGGGTTTATACCTTCTGTTTTATCGTAAAACGATTTTTTATAAGTTGTTAAGTGCATACTTCCCACCCATCTATAATCAAAATAGGTTTTTCCAGACGAAAAGTCAGGCATTGGTTCATCTGGCCATACTTGTTTAAATTTGGTATCACAATAATGTGCTTTGGAATATACCACAGATGCATTTGGATTATTTAGGTGAGCATTGACATGCTTTTCAATTGCACCAGGTAATAACATGTCATCTGGATCAAGAAACCCACATATTTCACCATGAGCCTCTTTTGCACATCTGTTTTTTGTATAACCACATCCTCTATTTTCTTCATTATAATAAATAAATATTTTAGGGTCATTTAACAACTGTTTGTATATGTCAACTGAATTATCTGTTGATTTATCGTCAACAATTATAATTTCCCAATTTGTATAATTTTGTTCTCGAACACTTTTTATAGCATCAATTATATACTGACCGTTATTGTAATTGGCCATCAAAACTGAAAACAACGGTTTTTCTTTCATAAAAATTAAAATTACATGGTAATATTCTGTTGTAACCAATTTTTTGATTCTTTAATGTATTCGTCCTTGAGAATGTTAACATTATTGTAATCAATAAAATCATGACAATCAATATCTGCAACAGGCACTTGACTATAATCAGAACCTAACAATTTTAATTTACTCAATAACGATACCGTTCTGTTTTTCAAATAATCAGTTGAAGCATAATAAAATTGTTTTTCAAAACATAAAGATAATGCCACACCATGAAAAGATGACGTAACAACAAACTTGGCATTCACAAGTGCTTGTAAAAAATCCATAGCATCTCTTGTATA
>JAZLHT010000004.1:0-6106 GCA_045616965.1 Candidatus Enterocola sp. | reverse complement strand
TACCTTACAGGAATTTTGCCTATAGTAAGGGATAAAATACAGTCTAAACTCAACTTGTTCAGAGAGTACTCTATGGTTACGCCGTATAACCTTACAGAGTTCATAGGCTTTACGGCAGATGAGACCAAGGGGCTTTGTGAGCGTTACGGAATGGACTACGAGGAGTGCCGCCGCTGGTACGACGGTTACAGTCTGAAGAATGTAAAAGAGATATTTAGTCCCAAGTCAGTGGTGGAGGCAATGATGAATCAGGAGTTCAGCAGTTACTGGACACAGACAGGCTCATTTGATGCATTAAGGGACTACATAAGGATTAATTATGACGGTTTGCGTGATGATATAATAACAATGATAGGCGGAGGCAGAGTTGATGTTAATGTGCGTACCTTTATGAACACAATGGACTCATTTGAGACCAAGGACGATGTGTTCACCTATCTTATACATTTAGGCTACCTTGCCATAGATGCCAGTGTCGTATATGAGGAGCAGTGCTATATACCCAATGAGGAGATAAAGATGCAATGGGTGGATGCTATACGTAACAACGATAACTACACCTACATAGTGGAGCAGATAAAGGGGTCAAGGCAACTGTTGGAGGATACCATAAACTGCAATGAGCAGGCTGTGGCAGATGCGTTGGACAAGGCTCACTTAAATGCCACAAATCCTCTCACCTACAATAAGGAGGCGGTTATGCAGAGTGTTATAGGCTTGGCATATTTCTATGCAAACTTAAGATACACCATAGTTAAGGAACTGCCTACTGGTAAAGGTTATGCTGACATGGCGTACATACCGGTTTTGCCAAATACACCAGCCATAATTGTGGAGTTAAAAAGCAACGACAGTGCAGGCAGTGCCATAAATCAGATAAAGGAACGTAAATATGATGAAATACTTCATCACTACCGTGGCGATATGCTGTTTGTAGGGGTAAGTTATAATAAGAAGAGTAAGAAGCACACGTGCAAGATAGAGAAAATGATGTATGTTTGATTTGCTAAAACATTTGATTGCCATTCCTTCTGTCAGCAGAGATGAGAAGGCAAAGGCTGACTTTTTAGAGGAATTTCTGAAAGGGAAGGGGTGTGCTGTGCAGAGATTTGGAAGCAATCTGTGGTGCGTAGCAGATGGGTATGAAGCATCAAAACCCACCATTCTGCTAAATTCACACATAGATACGGTAAAACCTACCGCATCTTGGAGCAGAGACCCATATAAAGTTGCAGAGGAGAACGGTAAAATTTATGGATTAGGTTCAAACGATGCCCATGCAAGTGTAGTGTCGTTGATATATACATTTCTTAAACTTAAAGATACAAAACAGGCTTACAATCTTGTTCTGCTACTCAGTGCTGAGGAGGAGGTATCGGGTAAGGGCGGTATAGAGAGTGTGCTTGACAAACTGCCAAAAATAGATTTTGCAATAGTGGGTGAGCCTACATCTCTAAAGATGGCGGTGGCAGAAAAGGGGCTTATGGTGCTTGACTGTGAGAGTGTGGGAAAAAGCGGACATGCGGCACGCGGTGAGGGGGTTAATGCCATTTACAAGGCAATGGATGATATACAGTGGTTCCGCACATATAAATTTCCTAAGGAGTCTCAGTGGCTTGGTCCTGTAAATATGCAGGTAGCCATAGTCAGTGCAGGAACACAACATAATGTAGTACCCGATAAGTGTACTTTTACAGTAGATGTAAGGCTTAATGAGTGCTACTCTCATCAAGATATTTTAGATATAATAGGGAATAATGTGCAGTGCAGTGTAAAGCCACGTTCCACCAGGCTTAAACCATCGGGTATAAGTGTGGAGCACCCTGCTGTAAGTAGGTTTAAGGCTATGGGTGGAGAGTTGTTTGGCTCATCAACCATGTCTGACCAGGCGTTAATGCCGTTCCCATCGGTAAAATTGGGTCCCGGCGATTCTGCCCGCTCTCATACTGCCGATGAGTATATTTGCATTGATGAGGTACGTGAGGCGGTGAAGATTTATTGTGAATTGCTTGATAATATGGTGATTCGGTGATTTGGAGATGCGATGATAGAGATAGAGAAGAAATATTTGGTAAATAACAAGTGGTCTGCTCCACAAGAGGGTGGAGAGTATTTCCGTCAGGGATATTTGGCAGAAAGAGGTGCCACCACAAGGGTAAGAATAACATCACCTAAGGGGAAACCTGAGAATAAAAAGGCGTACCTTACCATAAAGGGCAAGACTGTTGGCATATCGCGTCCGGAATTTGAGTATGAGATACCTGTAGCTGATGCTGAGGCTATGTTGCAGATGGCTCTCTATCCAATAATAGAAAAATACAGATATAAGGTGCCTGTGGGAGGAAAAGTTTGGGAGGTGGATGAGTTTTTAGGTGTGCATAAGGGTCTTGTTATAGCGGAGATAGAACTTAGTAGTGAAACAGAGGTGTTTGAGTTGCCTGGGTGGGCAGGAGAAGAGGTGTCGTTTGACCGTAGTTATTCAAATGCAGCACTATCACGTAAGGCAGCGCAGATAGTAGCCTTGCAACAAAAGCTCAATGCCTAACTGTCAATTATCAACTAATATGAAATATTCTGTAGAATTTGATGACATTCGCAGACTTTATGATGAAGAAGTACAAGAGTCTGTGGCACAGATATTGAGCCAGCCTCAAATGTCTGCAATACTTGCATCTGTGCTTGGTGGTGACTATTCAGAATACGTCATCGGGTTATTGAAATCTCTAAACACTATAGATGGGTTCCAACATGGAATAATTAAGGAGTTGGTACACACATTAGAGGATAAGACATGCAAGGAGGTTACTCTGTATGGTGCTGAGAATGTAGATAGAGAGCGTGGAAATCTGTTTATAACCAATCATAGGGATATTATTCTGGATTCTGCTTTTCTTAACGCTCATCTGCTGTATAAGGGTTTTTGCACCACTCAGATAGCCATTGGTAACAATTTGCTTGTGTATCCTTGGATAAACTTGGCTGTAAGGTTATGCAAGTCATTTGTAGTAAAACGTGATGGTAACATAAAGGACCAACTGCTTATTTCAAAACACCTTTCTGAGTACATACGTATAACTCGATTGGAGCATAATGAATCTGTTTGGATAGCACAACGCGAGGGGCGTGCCAAGAACTCCGATGACCGTACCGCACCTGCCATTATTAAGATGCTGTCTATGAGTGGTAGCCGTGATATAGCAGAGTCTGTAGAAGAACTAAATATCACCCCTATATCTATAAATTATGAGTTTGACCCATGCGATTATCTGAAAGCCAAGGAGTTTCAGCTTAAAAGAGATTTTTCTGACTATAAAAAGTCACCAGAGGAGGATTTGCTTAATATGAAGACCGGTCTTATGGGGTATAAGGGTAGAGTGTCGTTTGTAACAGGTAAGCCATTGAGAGACTTACATGGTATTGTAGGTGACGCTCCACGTAATGAGCAGGCTCATCTTATTGCTGAGGCTATTGACAAGGAGATTCACAGAGGGTATTTGCTATATCCTAATAATTATGTGGCTGCTGATATGTTTGAAGGTGGTTGCAGGTTTAAGGATAAATATTCAGACAAGGATGTAGAGATGTTTAAGTCTTACTTAAACCGTAGGGTGGATATGATAGATATACCAAATAAGGATTGCAGTTTCCTTAAGTCTAAAATAGTGGAGATGTATGCCAACCCAGCCATCAATCAAGCCGCATTACAGTGACACTGTAGGCTATAAGCGTTATCTGCTGCTTGAGAGGAGTTTCTCTCCCAATACGGTAGAAGCCTACATACGTGATGTGGAGAAAATGTTGGAGTTTTTCTCAGCATCGGGGGTGGATTATAAAAAGGCTAAGTTAGAGGATTTTAACGCTTTCCTGATAGAGATAGGCTCAATGGGTATAGGGGCAAGAAGCCAGGCAAGGATTTTATCGGGTATAAAGCAGTTCTATAAGTATCTGGTTATGGAGGATATTATTGCTGACAGCCAGGCAGACCTTATAGAGACTCCCAAACTCAGCCGACACCTGCCCAGTGTGCTTAGTGTGGAGGAGATAGATGCCATGAAGTCTGTAATAGACCTTAGTAAGGCTGAGGGGCATAGAAACAGGGCTATTATTGAGACTCTTTACAGTTGCGGATTGCGTGTGAGTGAACTTGTGGGGCTTAAAATGAGCAATGTGTTTTTTGACGAGATGTATGTAAGAGTGGAGGGGAAGGGCAGTAAACAGAGGCTTATTCCAATCTCTGAGACTGCAATAAATGATATAAAAAATTATCTGCCTTGGCGTAGGTCTTTGCCTATAAAACCTGGTAATCAGGATTTTGTGTTTCTGAACAGGCGTGGAGTGCAGCTTACCAGACAGATGGTGTTTCATATTATAAAGGAGTGTGCAAAGGATGCCGGCATTAAGACGGAGCTTAGTCCGCATACACTTAGGCACTCATTTGCAACTCACCTGCTTGAAGGCGGTGCAAATCTAAGGGCTATACAGCAGATGCTTGGACATGAGAGCATTCTTACAACTGAGATTTACACCCATATAAGTATGGAGAATTTGAGGAATACGATAACGGAATTTCATCCGAGAGGGAGAATTAGTGGACAGTGGACAGTTGACAGTGGACAGTGAAAAAGGAAATTTTTTATAATATGGACTTATTTGAACAGTTAGCGGAGCGGGCTAAGGCAAACAAGAAACGCATTGTGTTGCCTGAATCGCTTGAGGTACGCACATTAGAGGCGGCTTCTAAGGTATTGGAAAGTGGTTTGGCAGATATAATTCTGCTGGGTAAAAAAGATGAAATCTATGCAAAGGCTGCTGAAATGGGGCTTAAATGTATAGACAAAGCCACCATTTTTGACGTTCAGTCTGACCCTAAGGCAGAGGAGTATGTGCAGCTTCTGTACGGTTTGCGTAAGAATAAAGGCTTGAGTGAGGACGAGGCTCGTAAGTTGGTTTTCGGCAATCCTCTATACCTTGCCTCTCTTATGGTTAAGAACGGCGATGCAGACGGAGAAGTGGCTGGAGCAATGAATGCCACAAGCAATGTATTACGTCCTGCTCTTCAGATAATTAAGATGAAGAAGGGTATAAGCGTGGTATCGGGTGCATTCCTTATGATAATACCTAAGGCTGAATACGGTCATAACGGAATGTTTGTTTTTGCAGACTGTGCCGTTACACCTGACCCTACGGCAGAGCAACTTGCAGAGATAGCGGTAGTAAGTGCTTCTACGGCAAAAGTATTGGGTGGCTATGAACCTAAGGTGGCTATGCTTAGTTTCTCTACTATGGGCAGTGCCAAACATGATAGTGTAGAGAAAGTTCAGACTGCCACACGTCTTGCCAAAGAGTTGGCTCCTGACCTTTGCATTGACGGTGAGTTCCAGGCAGATGCGGCTATTGTGGCATCGGTGGGTAAGAGCAAGGCACCTGGCAGTAAAATTCAAGGCGATGCCAATGTTCTTGTATTCCCTAATCTTGACGCAGGTAACATAGGCTATAAACTATCACAGAGGCTGAGCGGCGGTATTGCTGTAGGTCCTATACTTCAAGGTATGGCAGCCCCTGTAAATGACCTATCACGCGGTTGCAACGTAGATGATATAGTAAAAATGATAATAATAACCTCAAATCAAGCAAACAGTTAAATTATGAAAATTCTAGTATTAAACTGCGGTAGCTCTTCTGTCAAGTACAAACTTTTTGATATGACAGATGGCGGAACTGTGATTGCCGCCGGCGGTGTTGAGAAGATTGGTCTTCCGGACTCATGCAATGTGATTAAACTTGCTGATGGCTCTAAAAAGACTCTTATGCGTAATATGCCTACTCATACGGAGTCCATTGCGTTTATTTTTGAAACTCTTACACAAGGAGAGTATGCTGTTATAAAATCTATGGATGAGATAAATGCTGTAGGACATAGGGTAGTGCATGGTGGAGAAAAGTTCAATAAGAGCGTGCTTATAGATGATAAGGTGCTTGCCCAGATAGAGAAATGCTCTGATATGGCTCCGCTTCATAACCCTGCCAACATAGAGGGTATAAAGACCATCTCAAAAATACTGCCTAATGTGCCTCAGGTGGCGGTGTTTGATACTGCATTCCATCA
>JAZLHT010000003.1:0-7907 GCA_045616965.1 Candidatus Enterocola sp. | reverse complement strand
GCCTCAGCAACCTGTTTGCTTACAACCCCATACTTCTCAATATCAGAAGCCTTTACACCCAATACATTTATTTTAACCTCATTACAATAACTTACCACCCCACCCTTATAGTAAGGGGAACTGCCTGCCACAGATGTAATAAGATGTGCTATATTACCACCGGTGCAACTTTCTGCGGACGAGATAGTATTTTTATTCATTTCATTCATAAAAATAGGGTCAGGGGTCAAGGGTCAAGGTTAAAGGGTCAGGGGTCAAGACCTTGTCCCTTGTTCCTTGTCCCTTGTCCCTAATTTCTGTATTCTGCGTAATAGCGTTGGATGTGAGAAATGCACAAACACGTATGCCTTATGCGGCTGCAGGTTACTTAATGACTCTGAAGATAATTTCTTTAGAGCGGAAATAAGCTCCGCAGCCATACCATTCTGCTTAGCAAATGCATCTGCCTGATACTCATGCCTACGTGACAGTTTATTGGTCAAAACACCCAATATCGTTGAAATAGGTGTATAAAGTATGGCAAATGCCAACACACCTAAATGGAACACACTCTCATTAGGTCCACCCAATGCCGCAGATAATTCAGGCGATTTAATTGCCCACCCTAAAATAATGAACATTATAAGAGTGGAGACGGCAGAAATGAACAGCATACGCATAGTGTGTTTTTTCTTGTAATGCCCAATCTCATGTGCAAGCACTGCAACTATCTCATCTGTAGTAAGTTGCTTAATAAGTGTATCATACAATACTATGCGTTTCTTGGCACCAAGCCCTGTAAAATAGGCATTGGCGTGAGTGGAACGCTTAGATGAATCCATCACATAGATATTATTAAGTGTGAATCCCACCTTAGATGCAAAAGCCTCTATCTTGGTTCTAAGTTCCCCATCCTCAAGCGGTGTCTGCTTATTAAAAAGAGGCACTATGATATTGCTGTAGAAAAGAAGCATAAATATCTGGAACAGAATAAGAACGCACCATGCAAGCAGCCAAAACCAATCAGCAATGGCTGTATAAATCCATGTAACCAATGCAAAAATAAGTGATGCAACTATAATGCTGACACACAAACTTTTAATTTGGTCTGTCCAAAACAGTTTCTTGGTGCATTTATTAAACCCAAAACGTTCTTCTATGGCAAAGGTGCTGTAATAAGATACAGGAATATCAAGTATTTCATTAGCCACAATGATTACTGCAAAAAACAACACGCACATAAATATAGCATACCATACCGGCGATGTAACCAATGATGGTGAGAGCCACTCTCTAAGCACCCCATCAAGCCAGCCAAACCATCCAAGACTGAATGCCAGCAACTCCACTACCAGCGACACCCCTGCCGACACTATGCCTAATTTGTATTTTGCAAGTGAATAATCCTGCTGTCTGCGATATTTCTCATCATCGTAGATTCCGCTAAGTTCAGGTGGCAGCGGCTTGCCAAAATCCTTGGCATTAAGGGCACATAATATACGTTCCAGAGTAAAATCCAGAACGATGAACAGAATAATAAATAGTAAAATGATATTCATAGTAATGTATGATGTATGATGTATGTTCACTGTCAACTGTCCACTGTCAACTACTAAAAGTACAACTGCAATTTAAAGTTGAACTGACGCCCTGTAAGATAATTAGGAACGGCATACTGCTGATTATATATGTCCGTTACCCAATAATATGAATTAACGTTCTTAAAATCAAACAGGTTAAGAACCTCAACCCCAATAATTATCTTCTTAAACGGCTTAAAGAATCCACGTCCCATCCAAGCATCCTTACCCTTCTCACACACGCGGCAAAAGCCCACATCCACACGTCTGTATGTAGGGGCACGCAATGTAGATGACATATACCGTTCAGACCTTGGCGGACCTACAGGAAATCCCTGTGCAAAGTTAAGCAAAAGACTGAAACGATATTGCGGTAAGTTAGGAATATAATCCTGAAAAAATACAGAAATATTGAAAAGTTGGTCTGTTGGGCGTGGAATATAGCCATGACCGTCATTATCCACGTCCTCCATAGCACGCATAAGAGAGAATGATATCCAAGAGTCCGCTCCCTTTACAAACTCACCAAACAGTTTGGCATCAAACCCCGCCACATAGCCATTAGCATTGTTTTTACCCATATATCTGACACTGACATTATCAAGATTATATGTAATAATATTAGAAAGATTTTTATAGTACACCTCAAATGACAACTTAAACGGATGATGCAGGAAATGATAGTAGTAGTCCATACCAAACACCACCTGTATGGAACGCTGTGATTTAATGTCTTTATTAAGATAGTTTGTAAGATTGCCATCTATACGCATGGTGTCCTTAATCTCCTTAAAAGACGGCTGCTGATAATATAGACCACCTGCAAGACGGAATCTTAAATCAGGCTTGATATCGGGGAAATATGCAAAATTTATACGCGGACCTATTGTAAATTCATTATTAAAAGTCCAATAGTTTGCCCTTATACCGGCGGTCATAGCCAGGATACCGCCCTTTTCAAAATGCCATTTTTGCTCATCTTGTATGTAACCTTGAATTCTGGCGGCATTAAGCGTGATTTGAGATCCCAAGCTATAATACAAATTCACCTCGTATGGATTGTATGGAATGGAATAACCGCTTGAATCTCGCATTTCCCACTCTCCTACAGTCTCTTTGGCTATTTCGTATGCTCCGCTTACACCCCACATCAAGGTATTTTCATTATTAAAGCGATACAAACCATCGTGCTGTGCCCTTATAACTATGGATTGCATCTTGTTACGTGCATGTTCATAGTAATTTCCCACACCTGTAATTTCGCCCGAATTTCCACGTTCATCGACCACATTGCTTAACCAATACTCACCCTCAATATCATAATTGACTTGTTCATCTGTGTTAAACACGGATACATTCCAATTCAGTTCACATTTCTTGTTTGGAGTATATTTCACCCCGATGTCTGCAAAAATGGTTCTGAACAAATCCTTTTCCTTACCCGAAAAATACACCTTGAAATTTTGCATCATACCAATAGGTCCAAACGTGGTGTTTCTGGATTGGGGCACAAAATTATATATATTCTGAGAGAAGTTACCAAGCAATGACAACTCAACATCTTCACGTGGTTTATAAGTAATATATGTTTGATAATCAATAAAATTAGGATTATACTCCGCCTGCTCCGGCTTTGTTTTAAGCATAAGGGAATTATTCTTGTATCTTACTCCATGTATTTGCGAATAGTTCTTTCCACTACTTCCAATATACCCCGTAGCACCATATAGATTTCCACCAACACCGGCTTCAAATTTGTGTGGCTTACGGTATTTTATATCAAGCACGGAAGATAGTTTGTCTCCATATCTTGAATCAAATCCGCCTGCAGAAAAATTCACCTCACCAACTAAATCGGGATTTATAAAACTAAGACCCTCCTGCTCTCCCGTACGAACTAAATATGGTCTATATACCTCCACTCCGTTTACATAAACAGAGTTCTCATCATAACTGCCACCTCTGACACTATATTGTGACGACAACTCATTGGTTGAACTTACACCTTGAAATGTCTTAAGCAATCCCTCAATACCGCCGGTTACAGACGGAGTTGTATTAATAACGCTTATATCAACCTTCTCTGCAGTAGTAAGTTGCAGTGCATCACCCTTAATCTCCACATCATCTAATTCTGTATTGTCAATTTCTAATCTGATATCCTGCCTGTGAGATGTTTTCACATTGTGCTGACGCTTAAATTGTATGGTTTGAGGTATATATCCCACGTATGAATATACCAAAGTTAACGAATCTCTTTGAACTATAATTTCATACCTACCCTGTGCATCGGTAAACACATGATGAATTTTATCTAAAGTATAGACATCGGCATGTGGCAGCAAATCACCGTTATCATCTCTAACAAACCCCCAAATAGTGTAATTTGTGCGTTTGTTAGCCGCTTCTGATATTACGGGGAATGCGGCAATAAAAACAAGAAACAATATAAAACACCTATGTCTCACCTGTTTACAACGGATTATGGTTTATAATATTGTGAATTTAGCATATTTAAGAAGTAACACCTTTCTACCCTCACTGTCGAAATTTACTGTAATCCTGCTCTCACTGCCTGAACCTTCAACCGACACCACTACTCCGTTGCCAAATCTTTGATGGTTGATTCGCACACCATCTCTCAACTCCAATACAGCATTATTATCAGATTTTGCATGTTCTGCATTATGCACACTGTCTATTTTTTTAAGATTTTTGTGAATGTTCGTATCAGGCCTGGATTGAGCAAATATATTTACAACAGGTTTGCTCATTCTTGAAAAGAAAGACTCGTCCTGCCTTGAGAAATCAAACTTACGCCCTCCGCTTATTGTGCGCTCATCAATATAGTGACTGTCTATCTCCTTAATAAACCTGCTGCGTGACGGATATTCAAGTTTGCCATTACGAAACCTTGATGTAGCATAACTTATTGTACAACTGCACTTTGCCCTTGTTAAAGCCACATACATAAGGCGTCGCTCCTCCTCAAGTTCCTTATTGTCAAGCATTGCAGACTGGCAAGGAAACAATCCCTCCTCAACACCTGTTATATAGATATGTTTAAACTCAAGACCCTTGGCGGCATGTATTGTCATAAGTGTAACCTTAGGCATATCTCCAGAATCCTCATCTGCATCTGTAAGAAGCACAACGCTGTTAATATAATCATATATATCTGTATTTTCATCACCGTTACGCACTGCATCCTCTACAAACTGTTTTATGGCACTTAAAAGTTCACGTACATTATCACGCTTAACTTCTAACTCCGCCTTATTATCGGCATCTATGGCGTCCATAATCCCTGTACCCGATACAACATCCTGTGCCAATGTGTAAGCGTCCATAGATGTGCGTTTCGCTTGATAATCACGTATAAGTGAAGCAAACGCAGTAAGCTTCTTAGCTGTGCCTGCATTTACGTCAAGAGCATATTTAAGTGGATTCTCAACTACAGAGAACATACTTACATTTTGTGTATGTGCTACATCAGACACCTTTGCAATGGTGGTATTCCCTATTCCGCGAGCAGGCTTGTTTATCACCCTTACAAGCGAAACCTCATCGGCTGTATTCACTATGAGTTTAAGATACGCAATCACATCCTTTATCTCGGCTCGTTGATAAAATGAGTGTCCTCCGTACACCACATACGGAATGCCTGCAGTATGCATATACTCCTCTATTACACGCGATTGTGAATTTGTACGGTAAAGCACGGCAAAGTCAGAATAAGTATCGCCCGTAGCAGTTTTGACACTCTTTATATTTGCACTCAAAAATTCAGCCTCACCACGGTCTGACGCAGCCTCAACCGCGTGTACCTTCTCACCATCCTCATTCTCTGAATATACAGCCTTCTGTATCTGGTGTACATTGTGCTTTATTATTGAATTTGCGGCGGCCACAATATTTTGTGTTGAACGATAATTACGCTCCAACTTGAACGTTTTGGCTTCAGGATAGTTGGCTGTGAATTTAAGTATATTGTCTATATTAGCCCCTCTAAAAGAGTAAATGCTCTGTGCATCATCACCTACAACGCAAACTTTGTGGTGTTTCTCTGCCAGACGCTTTATTATGGAGTATTGAGCATAGTTTGTATCCTGATACTCATCTACAAGTATAAACTGAAATTTATTTTGATACTTTTCAAGAATATCCTGATGAGTGGCGAACAGAGTGTCTGTAAGCAGCAGCATATCATCAAAATCTATTGAATTTGCCGCACGCTTACGGTTCTCATACTCTTTGTAAATATCGCCCAAACGCACAAACACGCCCTCCGGCTTATATCTGTCGTAAGTAATAAGTGCGTTCTTAGCCATAGATATTTTACCTGATATAGTTCCGTACTTGTAGAGTTTTTCATCAAGTTTCATATCCTTGATTATATCCCTTACAAGTTTTTTGGAATCATCAGCATCCATTATGGTATAATCCTTTTGCAAACCTACCGCTTCAGCCTCTGTTCGTAGTATTTTAGCAAATATGGAATGAAATGTACCCATATTAAGCCATTTTGCCGCCTTTTCATCAACCATTGCAGCCACCCTATCCTTCATCTCGGCGGCAGCCTTATTGGTAAATGTCAGTGCAAGTATGTTATATGGCTTAAGCCCTACAACATCAATAAGGTACGCTACCTTACAAGTAAGCACTTTCGTCTTACCTGAACCTGCACCGGCTATAACGAGAGATGGTCCTTCGTTATACATTATCGCCTGTTTCTGACTGTTATTTAAGGGTTCCATATCTTTTACTAAAAAAGGCGACACTAAAAAAAGCATCGCCTTTTATGTATGCGGCATAACCACTTATTAGTAGAACATAATTCTATTATCTTTAATTACAGCTGCTTTCTCCAAACTACCATAAACCATATATCTGTATGGCTTACGCGAAGAAAGTTGCAGTATCTCAGAAGCGGCGTCAAACTCGCCCGCCTCATTTTGTGACACAACCTTTACAGCATACACACCATTGTTACCTTGAACTATTTGAGGTGCACTCTCAGGTGTCATATTAGCAACTGTAGCAAACAGTTTCGGCTCCATGCCTATGCCACTTACATACTGTGAACCCATTGATACATTTGAAGCATTCACAACATTACCTGTAGCAGCCAAATCACCACCAGACAATTTTGTTTGAATCTCTTTTGCTATAATTTCACCTTTTTTATCTTTTTTTAGTTCAGAAACAATCTGCTCTTCAACATTGTTTTGAGCTTGATAGCCTTCTTTCTCAATATTTGACAACGCCGCAACCGCAAACTTATCACCACACTCAAACACCTTTTCAGCCACATCTCCTTCTTCACTTTCAAACGCCCAACGTATTATCTGCCTTGAATCCTTGATATCAGCAATTCTATTATCGGAAGCGCTTACTATATAAGTACGTACATATTGACCATTGGCGGCATCAGCACTTGATTCAAATTTTTCAATGTCACCGTTCTGCGTCATATATTGACTGGCATCATTAAATATTTGACCCACAGTTTGCGAACTTGCCTCTACAGCACGCTGGAGCACGCATAGTTTAACTTTTACCACAGGTTTGGTCTTTTCCGTAACCTCAATTATTTGTACTGCACTTCCCATAGGCATCTCAAACGCCTTACCTACGGTTGCCTTTATACATGCAGATGAGAACTCGGCATCATAATCACCATCTTTAAGCCAACCTAGTTCACCACCGCTGGCACCTGTGCTTGCCTTAGAGAACTGTTTTGCCAAAGGAGCAAAATCAGCACCACCTGCAATTAGGTTAAGCAGACTGTCCGCAACAGCTTTTGCTCTCTCTTCAGAACTTTCTTGAATAAGAATATGACGAACCTTAGCTGAATCAGGTAGTGTAATGCCGGTCTCCACAATACGAGCCATCTTATACACATTGCCAAAAAGTTGTGGACCAAAAGTATCTCCCGCTTTTCCATTGAACGCAAAATCAACCAAATCAGCATCAACACCAGCCTTGCTCTGTGCAATGCCTGTGTATCTAACATCTGAGTTCTGATTACATACTGCAATGTAGTCCTCCCCCGTAAAGAACTCATCCTTAAGATTATTAATCCATTCATTAACATCAGCATAATCTGATTCTGAAGGCACTATATTAAATGAGAGCAGTTTAATGGTACGAATCTCCGCATCTTTGTAGAATTTGTTTTTGTGCTCATTGTAATATGCCTTTATTTCTTTTGCATCCACTGTTATAGTAGAGTCTGCAATAGATGAATACGGAGTAATCGTATATGCTATCTCAGCACTTTTATTGGCATCAAAATTATATTTGGCATCTATATTGTTTATGTTCATAGACGCACCTACCAATGCA
>JAZLHT010000002.1:0-22686 GCA_045616965.1 Candidatus Enterocola sp. | reverse complement strand
TAATTATGCAAGACGTACAAAAAAAACTAGTTACAGTGTACTATTTAATTTACGCTGTATTTGTGATAGGGTTAGTGCTGGCACACCTGTTCCCACTAAAAATGGGGGTGTTGCGTGGCACAGAAGCCATAGTTATGGGGTATGTGAATGTAGGATTCCTGCTTGTGTTTATACCACTTGCCATATCTCTGTTCAATGCCAAAATTAAAAAACAGGTGGATTTGGAGTACTATCTTAAGTGGAATCTGATACAGATGCTTCTTATTGCCGTATCTGGATTAGTCTCAATAGCAAGTTATGCACTGCTGCGT
Source organism: Candidatus Enterocola sp. (assembly GCA_045616965.1). Taxonomy (GTDB): domain Bacteria; phylum Bacteroidota; class Bacteroidia; order Bacteroidales; family Paludibacteraceae; genus Enterocola. The sequence continues at coordinate 22,375 of JAZLHT010000002.1, read as the reverse complement.
GACCGTTCCAGCCTGTTTGCCTACTTAATAGTGTTTGTAGCGCTGATTCTTACCAAACCCACCAAGTACAAAATTACCAAGTACTTTGAGTCAAATGAAAATTAACTCCTAAACTCTTGAACTCCTAAACTTTAACATTATGACCATCGCAGTTGATTTTGACGGCACATTGGTTACCCATGAGTACCCGATGATAGGCAAGCCAATCCCATTTGCCATAGAGACACTTATAAAGTTGCAGAAAGAGTTGCATTGCAACATAATTCTGTGGACATACCGTACAGGAAAGACACTTGATGAGGCGGTGGAGTATTGCCGCAGTAAGGGTCTGGAATTTTATGCCGTAAACAAGAATTACCCTGAAGAGGAGGACGGCGATAAGGACTTCTCACGTAAGATAAACGCAGATATTTATATAGATGACCGTAATCTTGGCGGTCTGCCTGATTGGGGCGTGATATATGCGGTTATCAAGGGGCTGACAAAACCATCGTACGATGATGCCTATATTCTTAACAAGCCTAAAAAGAATTGGCTCATAAGGCTTGGAGAACGATTGCAGAAAGGACAATAATACAGGTGAATACGCTGTCTGTCATAATAGTGAATTATAAGGTCAAGGAGTTGTTGCTACGGTGCCTTGAGCGTGTGGATAAAGCCTCACAAGGCATTGATGTGCAGGTTTTTGTGGTTGATAACGCATCGGGTGACGGGGCAGAAGCGGCAGTAAAAAACAGTTTTCCTAAAGTCAGGTTTATACAGAACAGTAAGAATGTAGGTTTTGCAAAGGCTAACAATATAGCCATAAAGGAGGCTGATTCCAAGTATATTCTACTTCTTAATCCCGATGTCTTCATTCCAGAAAATTGCCTGAAAGATGTGCTTGATTTTGCGTCCAAAGCGGAAAAATTTGGTGCTTTGGGAGTGAGAATGGTTGATGGAGATGGTAATTATCTGCCTGAGAGTAAGCGTAATAAGCCAAATTTGTGGAATAGTTTCTGTAAAATATCGGGGCTTACAAAAACATTCCCTCAGAGCAGGATTTTTGGCTCATATTATAATAACAGGCTAAAGGAGAGTGAGGCAGGCAGAACAGATATATTGGCAGGGGCGTTTATGCTTGTAAATAAAGAGGCGTTAGGTGATTCGGCATTGCTTTGTGAAGATTATTTCATGTTTGGAGAAGATGTTGATTTGTCCCGTACTATATTGGGAATGGGTTTGTACAATTATTATTATCCAATAAAAGTAACACATTTAAAAGGTAAAAGTACAAACAAACGTTCAAAAGAGTATCTTAATGCTTTTTACGGCTCAATGTCAATATATTACAACCGTTATAATAAAGGTGCGGCAGGCAGATGGCTTGTAAAAAAGGCAGTAAACGCCATAATTTGGTTCAAGAGTTGAAAAGGATTGGTAAAATACTATTAGAGGCGTGTGTAACAGCGCTGTTGTTTACATCGTGTATAAATTATACACCTAAACCTATGGGATATTTTAGAATAGACCTAAAGGATAAAATCTACGATACGGTTAAGATAGATGACCCCATAGTGTTTGAGTATCCGTCAAATGTGGCACGTGTGGTTCAGCATAAGGGAGAAGAGGAGTTTTTTGATATTGTATATCCGCAATATAATGCCCGTATATATTGCAGTTACAAGAATATAAACGGAAATTTTTATGAAATATCGGAAGATTCACGCAAGTTTGTGTATAAACATGTGGTAAAGGCTGATGCCATATCGGAGCAGCCGTATGAGAACCCGGAAAAGAATATGTACGGCATATTGTATGAGATTAAGGGGAATGCGGCATCGCAGGTGCAGTTCTTACTTACAGATAGCGTAAAGCATTTTTTGCGTGGAGCGTTGTATTTTAACAACAGACCTAACAAGGATTCCATCGCTCCTGTGGCGGAATATATTACAGAGGATATTATGCGTATAATGGAGACTGCGGAGTGGAAATAAATGGACGTTTATAGATGAAAATAACAGTAAAAATCCTGCTTTTATTGGTTTTTTCTACAATTAGTACAACCTCTTTGGCAGATAGAACAATTCATGCTTGTTATGGTCAGCCGATTTCTGTTACAGCGGTAAACGAGGGCGTTTCATACCAATGGAATTATGTAGGAGCACATGGCAGTAACAGCAGGACAATAGAGTTTGAGGGAGCGGACGCTATGGTTGGCGACGAGAGTCTTAAATGTGTTGTCACCAAGCAAGATGGATCACAAGTTACAGAGACAGTACATATTATAGCTGATGTGCATCTTGGTGATGATGTTCCTAAAGACTATCAGATATGTGCCGGTGACGGACCATACATTATGGAGGTTACAATTGCCCCTATGCCTAACAAATTTAGTCAATATCCTGATAAGTATTACTTTAACCCTACGTTCTCATTAGATAAGAATGGGGCGCCTATGCCTGGAGAGGTTATGTTTGATTATCCTGTAGCATCGTACGATGATATTTATGTAGGTACAAAGATTGGTTCCACTGATGTGTATGTAATGCACACTGATAATGGAGAGTGTAAAAGTACTAGTATATTTAATATAAAAGCCATTTGCTGTCCTGATACAGTTGCGTTTGACTATATTGTTTGCCAAAGCGATACAAGGTTCACACTTTCTGCAGAGACGGAGAGTGTTTTATATAAATGGAGTACAGGCGAAAATACAAGGGAGATAGGCGTTGATGTGTCAAAAACAGGTACAAAAACCTACTCTTGTGATATTACCGTCAGTACCCCCGATGGTGTATGTTCACGCACAGAATATCATACTGTAACGGTGGTGTCCACACTTACAAAGAATATTGACGATAATGTGTGTGTGGGTGAGCCATATAATAAGAACGGATTTTCTATTACGGCGGATGAGACAATAGGAGTGTCTTTAGTTGAGCGTCAGCGTATTGAAAAGTCTATAACCACAGGTTGCGACAGTATCATAAATCTTAAACTTAATATATGCCCTAATGATAGTGTAACTATAGATGATAGGGTTCCTTTGGGCGAATCTTATAATAAAAACGGGTTCACAGTATCTAAAGATGAGACACAAAATGTTGGCATTATAACTAAAACCAATAGAGGCAAGACAAAAGTGTGCGGTTGCGACAGTGTTACCACACTTAAACTGACAGTGTATGAGGTTAAGGATATTAAGCCTATGGCTTATTTCTCACCTAACGATGACGGAATAAACGATTTATGGCTAATAGAGAACATTGAGACACATCCTAATGCATATATTCAAATCTACGACAGATTTGACAAGTTATTGCTGTCTGTAAAGGCAAGTGAGTTTAAGGGATGGGACGGCACTTACGACGGACACGACATGTCAATGACAGACTATTGGTATGTGATTATAAGCGAGGATATGGACAAGAAAATCAGTGGGCATTTCACGCTAAAGAGATAGAGATTTTTCGCTTCGCTCAAAATGACGTGGAACCTTGTCCCTTTTAGTTCACGCTTATAATGCTATCCACTACAAATTCACTGACACCACGCCAAACGATAGGTGCAATGTACTCTTTATAGTGAACCTCAATGGTTTTGCCAGAGCAACGCATAAGTGAATCCGCTACAGCCTTGTCTTCAACGCTGAATTTAAATTCATAACTTTGAATGGAGCCTGTGGCGCCTTTCTTAAATCCTGATTGGATTAACTTACCCTCATAGGTCTTGAAGATGTAACCTTTATATGTGCAGTAGTTAAGTTCTCCTGCCTTTACACCCTCACCAAATACAAAGTAGTATCTGAAGTAGAACCATAAGCCACCGCCTATTAGAATGATGGCTAAAATAATTGACCAGACTTTTGCTTTTGTGCTCATAGTTATATATTTTTATTCGTTTCACTCATAAAAATAGGGTCAAGGGTCAGGGGTCAGGGGTTTGTTCCTTTTGTTAAGGCTTCGCCTTAACCATGTTACTTCGTCACTCGGCATAATCCAAGTAACCTTGATTCTGCTCTCGTTCCTAGTAACAGTTCCTTGTCCCTAAGTCTCTTTAGAGACTTAATTTGTAAAGTTTCTCTTTTAGTGATTGCAGCTTGCTCTCGGCATCGCTTTTCTTCTTGCGTTCACGCTCCACAATTTCAGGTGCGGCGTTGGCTACAAACCTCTCATTGTTAAGTTTTGCCATCACACCTTTTAAGAATCCCTCAAAACGCTCAATTTCAGCAATGGTTTTCTTCTTTTCAGCCTCAATGTCAATGTTTTCTGACATCGGGATTTCATACTCTGTGGTACGTACAAGGAATGATACAGCCATAGGGTCTTTGTCAGACACCTTGTTTATACCTGATATGTTACACATTTTAATTGTAACACAATCATAATCTGCATTATGTCCGTCAGAAAGTATATTAAGTGTTATGGCGTTCTTGGCGGCAATGTTCTTCTGTAGCCTTATTGTTCTGATGGCTGCTACAAGTTCCTTAAGATTCTCAAACTTGTCAAGCATGGCATTGTCAGGTGTAGCGGCCTTTGGCCACTCAGCAGTCATAATGCTCTCACCAGCCTTACGCTCACGTATGCTTTGCCATACCTCCTCACTTATAAATGGCATAAATGGATGTAGCATTAGGCATAGTTTCTCAAAATACTCCAATGTGGCATTGTAGGTTGCTGTGTCTATAGAATCGCCGTAAGCAGGCTTTACCATTTCAAGGTACCAAGATGAAAACTCATCCCAGAACAATTTATAGACTCTAAGCAGAGCCTCTGACAAACGATACTTGCTGAATTGGTCGTCAATCTCTATTATTGCCGCATTCAGTTTATGCTCAAACCATTTTACAGCGGCTGAGGCTGCACTGCTTTGTGCCTTGTCTTCAACTTTCCAACCTTTAACCAAACGCAGGGCGTTCCAAATTTTATTATTGAAGTTACGTCCTTGCTCACACAGAGCCTCATCAAAGTGAATATCGTTACCGGCAGGGGCTGAAAGCATCATTCCCATACGCACGCCGTCTGCACCGTAATCTGCTATAAGTTTCAGAGGGTCAGGAGAATTGCCCAAAGATTTGGACATCTTTCTGCCTAACTTATCGCGCACGATTCCTGTAAAATATACATTGCGGAAAGGCATATCGCCCATGTACTCATAACCTGCCATAATCATTCGGGCAACCCAGAAGAATATGATATCGGGTCCCGTTACAAGGTCACAAGTAGGGTAGTAATACTTAATCTCCTCATTATTAGGGTTGTTTATGCCGTCAAACAGCGATATAGGCCATAACCACGATGAGAACCATGTGTCAAGGCAATCTTCATCTTGGCGTAAATCAGTTGCCTTCAGGTTGCTGTTTCCTGTCTTTTTGATGGCAAGTTTTAAAGCCTCATCTATGTTTTCAGCCACTACAAAACCACCTTCGGGCAGGTAATATGCAGGAATACGGTGCCCCCACCAAAGCTGGCGGCTTATACACCAATCCTTTATATTCTCCATCCAATACTTGTAGGTGCTTTTATATTTAGGTGGGTAGAATTTAAGTGCGTCTGTCATTACTGCCTCAAGAGCAGGTTTTGCAAGGTGCTCCATCTTTAGGAACCATTGCATTGACAGTTTTGGCTCTATTGCAACCTTTGTACGCTCTGATTTGCCAACTTTGTTTGTGTAAGCCTCAACCTTCTCCATAAGCCCTGCATTTTGTAGGTCTATCTCAATCTGCTTGCGTACATCAAACCTATCCATGCCTACATACATTCCTGCGGCCTCGCTTATGGTGCCGTTATCGTTGAAAATATCTATTGTAGGCAGGTTGTACTTCTCACCAAGCATGTAGTCGTTTACATCGTGGGCTGGAGTAACTTTCAGACAACCTGTACCAAACTCAATATCCACATACTCATCTTCTATAACAGGTATCTCGCGATTAACAAGAGGAACTATAACTTTCTTACCTCTAAGGTGTTGGTTCTTAGGGTCTTTAGGGTTTATACACATAGCGGTATCGCCCATAATGGTCTCCGGACGGGTGGTTGCTACTATGGCATAGCCGTCTTCCCCTACAATCTTATATCTTAGGTAGTATAGTTTGCTCTGCTCCTCCTCATAGATAACCTCCTCATCAGATAGTGCAGTAAGGGCTTTAGGGTCCCAATTAACCATACGCACACCTCTGTAAATCAGTCCTTTATTATATAGGTCACAGAACACCTTTATAACGCTCTTACTGCGAGCCTCGTCCATAGTAAAGGCTGTTCTGTCCCAATCGCACGATGCGCCAAGTTTGCGTAGTTGCTTTAGTATTATGCCGCCATGCTCATCGGTCCAAGCCCATGCGTGCTTCAGGAACTCATCGCGTGTAAGGTCTGTTTTCTTAATGCCTTGCTCTGCAAGCCTTGCCACAACCTTAGCCTCTGTGGCTATTGAAGCGTGGTCTGTACCTGGTACCCAGCATGCGTTTTTGCCAAGCATACGGGCACGACGAATTAGAATATCCTGAATAGTGTTGTTAAGCATGTGCCCCATGTGAAGCACACCGGTAACATTTGGCGGTGGAATCACAATGGTGTAGGGTTCTCTGCCATCGGGTTTTGAACTGAAAAGTTTGTTATCCAACCAATACTGATACCATTTAGCCTCAATCTCATTAGGGCTGTACTTAGATGCAAGTTCCATTTCTACCTGAAATTTTCAAACGAATTGCAAAGTTACAAAAAACGAGAGAAGATGCAAAAAAAACTTTGTTTTTTGTAGTAATCTGACTTTTGATGTAACGCAAGCTTGCTTGCAGTTACGGAAAAAGGAAGATTACAAAAACGACAGTTTTTGCATCTTCCGAGCGCCAGTAACTTCTTTGAGCGAAGCGAAAAAAAGTTACAAAAAGCGAGAAAAAGTTACAAAAAGTTGTGGCAATCACAAAATTTTCCATTTGCCTGTTCTTGTAGAACCTTCGTGGCGAATAATATTCTTGGATTGCATATTTGCAAGTTCTCTTTCTATTGTTCGTTTGTTTACCGACATTATTACCGACATCCTATTAATTGAAATGTAAGGGTCAGTTTCTATTAAATTTTTTATTTCACGTTGTCTATCAGTAAGTTGGATTACCGACACATTGCCGACATTATTACCGACATCACCGACATTATTACCGCTGTTCTCAGTTTTATTACGAAATTTTTCGTAACGAAAAATTTTGTAATGTGGAGAATCTTTTCAAGTTCGCCTCAAAACATAGCGGTTAACAACTGATAGTTTAAAATTTTAGCGTCCTACATATCCATTCTGCTAAAATTTGTCCTAATCGTGGTGGTACGGCATTACCTACCATTTTATAGCCATCCTTAATATCTGTGTATATAAAACGAAAAGTATCAGGGAAAGTTTGTATTCGTGCACATTCTCGTATACTCAATCGGCGATACAAATGCTCCTTACCTTTGACAAAAATACGTTTATTGGGAGAAATGAACTCCATTTTAGGAGCCTGTGGATGCAAAGGTTCGTTTTTTGCCTGTGCTTGTATTGTATAGGATAATTCATCCCATCCTCTAACTCTGTTCCTTGCCATAAAGCGTTCGTCAAAACCTCCGTTGTAGACATCGTGGTTGAGATATTTGTCATAATCTTGCAAGACCTTCTCTCCATCAGTATAGATGCGAGGTTGTTCTTTTATATCTCCAATGGCTTGACGTAAGGTAATAATTTTATCGCTGGTCGGATTCGGTAAAAGGCATGCTTTGTTTAGTTCTTTTTTTATACCAACCACTATAACCCTCTTTCTATCTTGTGGTATCTTGAAATCTTTGGCGTTTAATAGAGCATAAGTTACAATATATCCCGCTTCAAATAAAGTGGTTAAAAAAGAGTTGAATGTTTGGATATGCTGTGCTGTTAATATGCCTTCTACATTTTCAATTACAAAGAATTGAGGGCATTTTGCTTTGATTAGTCGGATATATTCTAAAAAGACCCTGCCACGTATATCTTGCAGTCCTAATCCCTTCCCTCCTAGACTCCATGCTTGACAAGGAGGTCCACCAATAAAACCATCACAATCTGGAATGTTTGTTGCTTGTAATGTGCAAATGTCAGCATTGCAGAAGATTGTCTTTGGATGATTGTGGCGGTACGTGGCTTCAATAGTCGGGTCAAATTCATTTGCCCATATTACATTAAATCCCGCTTTTTCAAATCCGAGATCCAACCCTCCACAACCAGCAAAGAAAGAACAGATGTCCATTATTCCAAGTGTACATTATGTGAAATTAGACATTTAATGATGCTTTGAGCTATATAATACGCTAAATTGACAGGGACAGCATTTCCTATCATTTTGTAACCGTAATCCACTTCATCGTAGATAAATTGAAATTCATCAGGAAAACTTTGTACTCTTGCCACTTCACGCACAGTCATTCTGCGGTACAAATGTTCTTGTCCAGGCACAAAGATTTGCTTATTTGCTTCAATCTTAATCATTTTAGGGGCTTGTGGGTGTAACTGACATTGACGACCACTTGCTTGTACGGTAAATCCTGGTTCATCCCAACTCCGCACACGGTTACGCGACATGAAAATAGGGGAAAAAGAGCCTACAAAATACTCATGGTTAGGCACAAAACACTCTGTGCCATTTGTTTTATTGTGCTCTTTTGCCTGAATAGCATTTTTGCGCAAATCCCAAATGGCTTCTCGTAAGGTAGGTTTGTGGTCTTGAGGTTGAGGATATTCAAAATTGATTATGCCCAAGTCTTTACGGAATCCAATATAAAAGACTCTGTCTCGGTCTTCTGGTACCCCATAATCATTAGCATTGAGCATTTTTAAATTAACATTATAACCAGCCTCATTAAATAAACGTAAGAAATTATCAACTGCATTGGTATGACGTGCAGCCAACATTCCTGATACATTTTCCGCAACAAAGAAAAATGGTTTTGAGGTACGTAAAATTCTAATGTAATCGTAAAACAATTGTCCGCGGGCATCTTCGATACCTCGTAATGAACCTGCTTCACTCCACGATTGGCAAGGAGGACCACCTATAATGCCCGTGATATGTTGAGGAAATACTTCTTCGTTAATATTGCGGATATCTCCTTCAATAAGATTGGTATTTGGAAAATTGGCACGAAAAGTAGGGCTTATTTTCTTATCCCATTCATTGGCGATTATTGTTCGAAATCCAGCGTTTTCAAAACCTTTATCCAATCCACCTGCACCACTAAAGAGACTAATCAGTTCCATTATCTCCAAATACAATTAATTGTTACGATACTAGCTGGGACACCCAGAATCTGCACATCAAACTTAAGAGAAGGTTCGCATTTAGTAGATGCATTATGAAGACGTAATGTAAATGACCACCCACCATCCAAAACCATCTCTAATGTATTCATATGATTTGGAATGAATTCAAGACTTACTAAACGTGACGGAAATGTTGATATTGGAATTTTTATCTTAGGTTTGGCAGTTTGCGAAGGTTGGTTAAGTGTTCCATGCATATTATGACCTTTTATTTGAGTCAATCTTTTATCATCAACACTAATTACCTTGTAGAAATCAAAATGCCCTAAAAGATATTCTGCCATCTTTGTTGCGATAGTATTGTCTTGAGCATATTGCATTTTTACTTCTTTCATAAAGGCTTTAAGAATTGGAATGTATATATCGTCCCACTTGTTTGGCAAAGAATCAAATTTGGTTCCATTATGATTTTCCTCATTTAAGTAATTAAATATCGGACGTATTTCTTCAAAATATGTATTTGAACAAGTTTTGCCATACCAAGTAAGACCAAAATTATTAGTTCGACTCAAACGACTGTGTTTAACCGCAAAGTGGTTGTGCTTTATACTAAATCCTATTTCCCACTGTATATCCTTACGAATGACCAAAAGATCACGCACATCGCCCCTTATTCCGGCATCATCTGTTTGGAATAGAAGCAAAAGTTCATCTTCTCCAGGTTCTATCATACGAGGTTCTGCTTCAAAAATAGATTGAATGGTGGCTTTAGCACTTAAAAGGAACATCTCTTGAGAATAAGAGTCTAAAGTATTCCATGCTCGTTCGTTTGCTTCATATGCACTATTGTGCACAATTTTAACTTTACGATATGACTCAATGGCCTTCGAAAAAACAGTAATACATGCAAATTCATATGCACGACCGTTGTCATTGCTCTTTGTACTCATATTTTCTATAAATCGTATGTTTATTCTTTTAACACTTAATATTTACAAGTATGATTTGTGATTGGTGTGTAATTATTGCAACAAAGTTACAAAAAAAGTAAGAAAAAACTATTACCTTTACGGGAAAGTATTGAAAATTAACTAATGGACACAAATTATTTAGGTATAAAGAGCAGGAATGAATTACGGCGTTGGTATGAGATAAATGCTTTTACAGCAAAGGAGATGTATCTGCCAATATCAAAGTCTTGGCAACCGCAAGAAGACGTTATATTGTATGTAGATGCTGTCGAGGAGGCACTATGTTTTGGTTGGATAGATTCAGTACATAAAAAAATTAACGGGGTACTGTGCTCCCGATTCTCGCCAAGACGCAAAGATAGTAATTGGACAGAACTCAATATTGCACGATGTCATCGACTTGAGTATTTAGGATTAATGACTCAAGCAGGGCGTGCTGTGATGCCAGATGATAAAACTTTTATAATACCTACTGATATAGAGACGGCAATGCGTGCTGATGCTGAGGCATGGGAATTCTTAAATAGTGCGCCTGAACTTTATTTACGAGTAAGAGTATCAAATATATTGTCACTTATAAATCATGGATTCACAGACAAAGCCAAAAATCAGTTGCAAAACGTAATAAAGTATGCCAAACAAGGACGTTACTATGGGCAGTGGAATGATAATGGAAGATTACTTAGTTTACCCCGATTCTAATCAGTGCAAGGGAGTGTCCTTCGGGATTAAGCATTTTGAAGTAGTAGTTGCCGTCTGAGGCGGAGTATATCTGTATGGTTACGTCTGTCTCCGGTTTGGTCTCGTTAAGGTAACTTACCTCTATGGATTTTATGCCATGTTTTGCCACGATGCTATAGGGTAGTGCGTTTAATGCCCAAACCACATAACTTGTATTGTTTACATGGCTGTTACAGTCTATGTCAGAGTATGTTACAGTGTGAATGCACTCTTTTACAAGGGGCAATCCCGATGGGATTCTTAACTTTATGTTGCGGTCTGTCATTGCGTCCTCTTGTAGTATGCAGTCTGTAAGAATTGAATTGGGGCGTGACAGTGAGCGTGTCTTAATGTTTACGGTAGCCCAGATGGATGTGGATTTTATAAGCAGTTTGCCGTCTGTATCGTGCATGGTGTAGTCACGATAGAATATGGGACCCATCTGCCCTTTATGCCAGGTCTGCATAACTACATCCTGCATATTGCAAGGCATCTGAATGAACTCTGTGTTCATTTTTATGAGCATCCAAGCCAAATCGTCCTTGCGTAAATCAAGTTGTCCGCAACCTTTGGACTGAACATGGTCTGTGGCTATGTCCTGTGCCATGTTCATAAACTCGTATGGCTTTAACGCAAAGTGCAGGTCTGTAGCGTGAAACCCTATATGATACTTTTTAGAATACTTCATATTCTTAAGTTGACAGTTGACAGTGAGAGATCTTTCGCTACGCTCAAGATGACGGGATGGGATCATTGTCCACTGTCCACTTTCCACTGTCCACTATTGATTATACTTTATTCATACATAGCATCAATCTCCGCCTTAAACATCTCATTTATAACCTTACGTCTGATTTTCAGAGTGTTAGTAAGGTGTCCTTGCTCCATAGTGAAAGGCTGAGGCAGAAGTGTGAAACGCTTTATCTGTTCAAATCGGGCAAGAATGCCTGAACGTTTGTCTATTATATCCCTATATAGTTCCTTTACATCGGGTTGGGCTAATAACTCATCTTTTGTTTTCCAATTTATATTATGCTCTTTAGCCCAAGCCTCCAAATGCTTAAACGATGGCACTATAAGCATAGATACATATTTATGCTCGTTACCTATTGCCACCGCCTGCTCCACAAATTTACTGCTGCATATAAGGCTTTCAAGCATCTGCGGAGCCACATATTTGCCGCCGGCAGTCTTGAACAGGTCCTTTATGCGGTCTGTAAGGTAAAGATTATTCTCCATATCCACAAATCCGCTATCGCCTGTACGGAACCAGCCGTCTTCTGTAAATGCCTCTGCGTTAGCCTCTTTATTATTATAATACCCCGATGTAACAGACTTCCCTTTTATAAGAATTTCCCCATCGGGTGATATTTTAACATCCATACCCTCTATAATCCTGCCTACAGAACCAATTTTATAGAATTTGTTGTCTGTCAGAAAGCAACTTACTGTGGCTGTGGATTCTGTAAGTCCGTAACCATAGCATATATTTATGCCCATGCTATGGAAAAACATATTTATATTATCAGATAATTTTGCTCCTGCACAAGGGAATACCTTACCGCGTTCTATACCTATGGCACGTTCCGCTTTACGGAATACAGGGCGTGCAAAAATCTTGTATGCGGCGCTAAGTCCTTTTGGAGAGTGAAGTCCAAAACGTTTGTAATTAAGATTATATCTTTTTCCTAAAGAGAGAATCCACTTGTAATATATACGTTTTGAATGGGGTATTGCAGTCTCCATCTTGTCTGATATTACTGCGTAAATCTTCTCCCAAAATCTTGGTACGGCACAGAATGCGGTAGGGTGAACCTCCTGTAATGTTCTTCTTATTTCATCAGGCAGATGGTTTATGTAGATGGTAACGCCGTTAAGCAGGCAATAATATGTCCAAACCTTTTCAAATATATGAGACAGAGGTAGATATGTTATAGTAGTATCCTTGTCGTTTATTACACCGAACCTTACAAGACTGCGGTCAAGACACTCTTTATAGTTTGATTGTGAAAGCATTACACCCTTGGGAAAACCTGTTGTGCCCGATGTGTAGAGTATAGTCAAAAGGTCATCTTCTGAGTCAGATGCATTACGTTTTTTTGCCTCTTTCTCTGTATCGGGTGATACGCTGCTTTTAAGAAGGTCTGAGAAATATACAGCCTCATCACATTCAGAGATATCTACAGAATTGTCAAATACAATAACTTTTTTAAGTGTGGATGAATCTTTTGCTATCTCACGTGCCACATCAAATTGATACCTCTCTCCTACAAACAGTATGTTTATGCCAGCATTTGTAATTATATAGTCTGACTGAATGGAAGTGCTTGTGGCATAGAGTGGTACAGTTACAGCCTTGGCGTAGAAATTTGCAAAATCAGCCACAATGCACTCATACATATTCTGTGAGAATATGCCTACTCTGTCGCCACATTTCACACCTGATTCAATGAGAGCCTTACCTATGGCACTTACCTGCATGGCAAGTTCACCCCAACTGACAGACTCCCATTTGCCTGAGTTGTCATTGCGGTGATAAATAGCGGCTCTGTTTCCGTAGCGTTTAGCCTGCTCAAATATCAGTTTGTTCAGATGTGGTGTCTGTTGGTTGTTCATTGCATTCAGATTCAATCCGTGCCTTATATGCTTGCTTTATAGTTTCTAAAACTTTAGGATTTTTTATTTTTTTTAGTGCGTACATTGCCGCCTCTTGCTGCGAGTCTCTCTTGCTTAAGCCTTTGCCACAGCTTACTGTAACCCCTTCTATATTTACTGATGAGGTAAATATAGTTGTATTGCTTTCACGAATGAATTTGGCGTCATCGGTACTGAACTCAAATTTAAATTTGCTGTGCTGCGACCATTCAATAAGTTTTGACTTGAAATTTACATCCTTTTGCACCGCCTGCTCTATGTTTATAAACCCGTCAGCCACCAACTTTAGGAAAAAACGTTTACAGTATTCATATCCGCGGTCTTCATATACGGCACCCATAAGAGCTTCAAATGCGTTCCCGTTTATGTGAACCTTTCCGTAATTTTTAGTGCTGCGGCGGTTCATTGTCATCAATTTATCCAACCCGATGGCAAGAGCCAAAGCGTCAAGCGATGCCCTTTGCACTATTCTAGATCTGATGTTTGTAAGTTCACCCTCTTTCTTTTGAGGGTATTTATTATAAAGTACATCTGCTGTGACTGTGCTTAAAACGGAGTCTCCTAAAAATTCAAGTCTTTCATTGTTGACCATTCTACCACTGTTCTCACGCATAGCGGCTGACTTGTGTATCAGGGCAAGTTTATAAATGCCGATGTTCTTAGGGGTAAACCCCAATAATTTTTTTAAACTAAAATAAGGCTCTTGTTTCTTGGAGAAAAAGAACCTTATTTTTTGTATCAGATTGTTTTTCAAAGCGTTTTTGTTTTATTTTGAAAATTTCTTTAGAATTATGGTGGCGTTGTGTCCACCAAAACCGAATGTATTTGATAACGCCGCATTCACGACCCTTTTCTGAGGCTTGTTGAATGTGAAATTAAGTTTGTAATCTATATTCTCATCCTCTTCGCCTGTAAAGTTAATGGTAGGAGGTATCATATCATTATATACGGCAAGAGTGGTGGCTATAGCCTCCACCGCCCCTGCGGCACCAAGCAAGTGACCTGTAACAGATTTGGTGGAACTTATGTTAAGTTTGTAAGCCCAATCACCAAACACCTCTTTTATAGCCTTAACCTCTGAAATATCGCCCAATGTGGTTGATGTGCCGTGTGCATTGACGTAGTCTATATCGGTAGGTTTAAGACCTGCATCTTCAAGTGCGTTACGCATAACAGATACTGCGCCTAACCCCTCCGGATGTGATGCTGTAATATGGTATGCGTCAGAAGTCTCACCCTCTCCTACAATCTCAGCATATATTTTTGCACCCCTGCTGAGTGCGTGCTCCATCTCTTCCAATATAAGGCAACCTGCACCCTCTCCAAATACAAATCCGTCACGACTTTTGCAGAACGGACGTGATGCGGTTTCAGGACTGTCGTTACGGGTTGATAGGGCGTGCATGGCATTAAAGCCACCTATTGCACACTGAGTCAGAGAAGATTCTGTACCACCGGAGACTATAATGTCCGCTTTGCCTAATCTAATGGTATTGAATGCCTGAGCAATGGCATTGCTGCTTGATGCACAGGCAGAAGAACATATATAACTTGGTCCGCGTAACCCAAACTCTATAGATATGTGTCCGCTGACTATGTTAGTAATCATTTTAGGTATGGTAAAGGGATTCAAACGTGGAGTACCGTCCCCTGCGTAAAATTCAGAGCATTGCTCCTCGTATGTATTCAGACCACCTATTCCTACACCGTAAATAACGCCTATTCTATCGAGATTCTCCTGCTCTAAATTAAGAGCGGAATCCTTAATAGCCTCACGTGCCGCTACTATCCCAAGCTGTGAAAATCTGTCTAATTTGCGTGCCTCTTTACGGTCAAAGTGGTCTTCAGGATTGAAATTTTTGACTTCACAGGCAAATTGAGTCTTGTGCTTAGAAGCATCAAAACAAGTAATGGGTTTAGCCCCACTTACACCACGCAACAACGAGTCCCAGTATTCAGGAACACTATTGCCTACGGGGGTAAGAGCTCCTAAACCCGTTACAACTACTCTTTTAAGATTCATAAAATAAGATTAGGCTTTGGCAGCGGCTTCTTCTATAAATTTGATGGCTTCACCTACGGTTGTTATCTTTTCAGCCGCTTCATCAGGTATTGAAATTCCAAATTTCTTCTCAAATTCCATAATCATTTCAACTGTATCAAGCGAGTCTGCTCCAAGGTCTCCTGAAAAGCTTGCAGATTCAACTACTTCAGATTCCTCTACACTTAGTTTTTCTACAATAATTGCTTTAACTTGTGCTGCGATAGAATTGTCTGCCATAATAAATAGGTATTAGTTGTTTAAAGTTTTATTTCTTATCGCTTGCAAAGATAGTAAAAATTCTACAAAAATGCAATATCGGGTAAAATAGTTGCATATTGTTAATAAGTTTTTAGTCTGTATTGTCTCCAAATATTACATTTTAATTACTTTTGCAAATGAAGATTTATATATTAAAAATCAAAAGTTTTACAGGCTTATGAAGAGGATTGTTATATTGGCATCGGGTAACGGAACCAATGCAGAGAATATTGTAAAGCACTTTAAGGGTAACGGCGATGTCTCCATTTGCCGCATAATGTCCAATAAAAAGGATGCGTATGTGCTTACAAGGGCAGCCAATTTAGGCATTGACAGCTCTTCTTTTACAAAACAGGAGTTTGAAGACGGTACGGTGCTGAATGATATTAAGGGTATGAACCCCGATTTGATTGTGCTTTCCGGATTTCTGCTAAGAGTGCCGGAGGCTATGGTTAAGGCGTTTCCGCATAAGATTGTCAATATCCACCCTGCACTGCTGCCAAAATTTGGGGGCAAAGGCATGTATGGAGACCGTGTTCACGAGGCTGTGGTGGCATCGGGTGAGAAAGAGAGCGGCATAACAATCCACTATATTGATGAGAATTATGACCAGGGTATAACCATATTCCAAGCCAAATGTGAGGTTCTGCCTACAGATACTCCACACGATGTAGCCACAAAAGTGCATGCACTTGAGTATGAATGGTTTCCTAAAATATTAAATAATATAATAAAGGAACAAGGGACAGGGGACAAGGGACAAGTATCCCTTTACCCTTGACCCTTTACTCTTTACCCTTGACCCTTTACCCTATGTTCACACATTTACACGTACACTCACACTATTCCATTCTAGACGGAATGTCTAAGGTGCCGGAACTTGTAACCAAAGCCACAAGCCTTGGTATGAGTGCCATTGCCCTTACAGACCATGGAAATATGTTTGGAATAAAGGAGTTTACTGATAATGTGAAAAAATACAACAGTAACCCCGATAATCCGCACTTTAAGGCTATTATAGGGGTGGAGGCATATTGTGCAAGACGTACACTCTATGACAAGGACCCTAATTACCGTGTTTTTGACGATGAGCGTGGCAGAGATGTGGCGTTAGACCGTAGCGGTTGGCACCTTATTCTGCTTGCAAAAAACAAGACAGGGTATCAGAATCTTTGTAAAATAGTTACTCAGGCTTGGGTTGACGGCTTTTATGACAGACCACGTATAGATAAAAACATACTTAAAGAGCATAAAGAGGGGCTTATTGTCTGCTCTGCCTGTTTAGGCGGAGAACTACCTTATTATATATTAAGGAACAGACGTGACGAGGCGGAAAAATCGGCACAGTGGTTCAAGGATGTTTTTGGAGATGATTATTATATAGAATTGCAGCGTCATCAGACCGATAAGGCAGCAGGAGACACATCCACATTTGAAAAACAGAGTGTGGTTAACCCCATACTTATAGACATTGCCCACAAATTAGGTATAAAAATTATAGCGTCAAACGATGTACACTTTATAGAGGAAAAACACGCTGAGGCACACGAGAGGCTTATCTGCATAAGTACAGGAGCAAAGCTGGAGGATGAGAACCGTATGCGTTACACCAAGCAGGAGTGGCTGAAGTCAGGCGATGAGATGGCTGAAATCTTCTCAGACCTGCCTGAAGCCATAGAAAACACACAGGAGATTGTGGATAAGGTGGAGGAGTACAGCATAGAGTCAGACCCTATTATGCCTATGTTTGACATTCCTAAGGAGTTTGGTACGGTAGAGGAGTATAAAAAGAAATTTACAGAGGAGGACCTCTTTAATGAATTCACCCGTAATGAGAAGGGTGAGGTTGTGCTCAGCGATGAGGACGCCAAGAAAAAAATCAAGAAATTAGGCGGTTACGAGAAACTGTACAGAATAAAGTTAGAGGCCGATTATCTTGCAAAACTTGCTTGGGAAGGGGCTGAAAAACGCTACGGCAAGGATATGGACGACCATATTAAGGAGAACATTATATTTGAACTCCACATAATGAAAACTATGGGTTTTCCAGGCTATTTCCTTATAGTTCAGGATTATATAAAGGCGGCAAGAGAAAAATTAGGCGTAAGTGTGGGTCCCGGTCGTGGAAGTGCGGCAGGCAGTGTGGTTGCATATTGCCTTACCATTACAGATGTGGACCCGTTAAAGTATAATCTGCTGTTTGAGCGTTTCCTGAATCCTGACCGTATCTCATTACCCGATATTGACGTGGATTTTGACGATGACGGACGTGGGCTTGTACTTGATTGGATAACAAAGAAATACGGCAAGGAGCGTGTGGCTCACATAATAACATACGGCACTATGGCAACCAAATCCAGTATGAAGGATGTGGGCAGAATGCAGAATGTGCCGTTGGCGGAAATGAACCGTTTGGTAGGCTTTGTTCCAGCCAAGTTTCCGGAAGACCAGAAGACAGGCAAGGCACCTGCCGTTACTGTGGAGAACTGTATAAAAATGGTTCCTGAACTACAGCAGGCACTGCATAGCGGTGATGAAAACATTAAGCAGACACTTGAGTATGCAGGGCAGCTTGAAGGCACCATAAGGCAGATAGGAATACACGCTTGCGGAGTTATAATAGGAGCCGATGACCTTACTAAATTCGCACCGCTCAGTACCGTTAAGGATAAAAATACCGGAGAAGATGTGATGGTTACGGAGTATGACGGTCATGTAGTTGAGTCTGTGGGGCTTATAAAGATGGACTTTTTAGGGTTGTGTACTCTTTCAATAATAAAGGAGGCACTTGCAAACATAAAGATAACTAAAAACATAGATGTAGATATAGACCATATCCCCATAGATGATGAAAAAACATTCAAGCTCTATAGTGACGGGCGTACGGTAGGCACATTCCAGTTTGAGTCAGCAGGTATGCAGAAATATCTGCGTGAGTTACAGCCAACTGTATTTGAAGACCTAATAGCCATGAATGCCCTGTACCGTCCCGGACCTATGGACTATATTCCTGATTTTATTAACCGTAAGCAGGGCAGGTCACCTATAGAGTACGATATTCCTGTAATGGAAAAGTATCTTAAAGATACATACGGAGTTACAGTATATCAGGAGCAGGTCATGCAGCTTAGCCGTCTGCTTGCAGGCTTTACTCGTGGTCAGTCAGATACATTACGTAAGGCTATGGGTAAAAAACAGCGTAAGGTGCTTGATGAACTTAAACCTAAATTCATAAATGGCGGAGTGGCAAACGGTCATGACACTGCAAAATTGGAGAAAATATGGTCTGATTGGGAGGCTTTTGCAAAATATGCATTCAATAAGTCTCATGCCACATGTTACGCTTGGGTGTCTTACCAGACCGCTTATCTGAAGGCAAACTACCCTGCGGAATTTATGGCAGCCAACCTAACCCGTAATAAAAGCGATATTACAGAGGTTACAAAGTTTATGACAGAGTGTAAGGCTATGGGTATAAATGTTTTGGGACCCGATGTAAACGAGAGCCGCCTTCACTTTGTGCCAAACGATAAGGGAGATATACGCTTTGGACTTGGTGGTATAAAGGGAGTGGGAGACACTGCTGTGGAGGCTATTGTAAATGCACGTGACAAGGGTGGTAGGTTCAAGGATATATTTGACTTTTTTGAGCGTGTTAATTTGTCATCGTGTAACAAGAAGGCAATAGAATCACTTGTTTACGGCGGTGCGTTTGATAACATAGGCGGCATTACAAGAGAGCAGTTCTTTGCCACAGGCAAGAAGGGCACTACCATGATAGAGGTGCTTATGCGTTATGGAAACATGTATCAGGAATCCAAATCGTCTATGCAGAACTCTCTGTTTGGCGATATGGGAGTTGAAATCCAAAAACCGCCGATAGAGAAAGCCGCACCTTGGGATGATTTGTATAAACTGCGTAATGAGAAAGATGTGGTGGGAATGTATATATCTGCACATCCACTTGATAAATACAGAGTTATATTAAAGGCTATGAATATAACAGACATTGTGGAGATTCAGAATAATGAGACATTCCTTGCCAAATACGCACCGGGTACAAAACTTAATTTTGGCGGTATTGTAACATCGTCAGAGGAGAAAATAGGAATGAAAAGCGGTAAGCCGTATATAGTTATGGAGGTTGAGGATTTCAGTGGCAGTCATTCTTTCTCAATAGCGGGAAAACTTTTTCCCATGTACAGAAACGTATTTCTTGCAAATTCATTTGTACTGATAAGTGGAGAAATCAAAGAGCGTTATCAACGTAAAGAGGACAAAGAGGCGGGAAAACCTGTGGAGTACAGCTTCTCAATAAATACAATAGAGTCTCTTGATGATGTGAAAAACCATTATAAGTTTGATCTAAATGTGACACTTCCGCTTGACAGTGTGCGCACAGATGTGATTGAGACATTGGGTAATGCTATAGCAGATAACCCTGATGCAGGCGGTCTGAAAACAGATTTGTATGTGAATGTATATGATAAAGAGGCTAATACTGAGGTGAATTTTAAGTGTAAACAAGAGATTTATGTAAACAATAGGCTGATAGACATACTATCGTCATACAGCTTGGCTAAAGATGACACGGGTTTTAATGATATTGCTATAACAGGCGATGATAATGAGTCTTATTCGCAACCTACAGTAGAGGAGCAGACTTTATCATATTACTTTGATTCAAAACCATTGTGAGAATTAACTTTTTAAATATAATTTATTATGGAATTTACAGATCAGAATTTTCAGGAGGTGTTAGACAATAACGCCGTAGTGGTAGCCGATTTTTGGGCTACATGGTGTGGACCTTGCAAGATGGTGGGTCCTATAATTGAGAGCCTTGCAAAAGATTATGAGGGCAAGGCATTAGTTGGTAAGGTTGATATAGAGGAAAATACAGACCTTACAGATAAGTATGGCATACGTAACGTGCCTACAGTGTTGTTTTTTAAGAACGGTCAGTTGGTGGATAAGCAGGTGGGTGCAGGACCAAGAAATGTTTATGAAGATAAAATTAAAGCCTTACTGTAAGTAGGGCTTTATATTTTAGGTAATGCTTTATATGAATAAGGCTCGCACACAATGTACGAGCCTTATTCCTTCTATGAAAAAAAACTACTTATTCCTCTTGTAACGTGAATTGAACTTATCTACACGACCTGCTGTATCAACCAAAGTTGATTTGCCGGTATAGAATGGGTGAGAACTGCTTGAAATATCCAACTTTACAAGTGGATATGTTTCTCCTTTATACTCAATAGTCTCCTTGCTTGCTGCTGTAGAGCGGGAAAGGAACATATCGCCGTTAGACATATCCTTGAACACTACAGGGCGATAACTTTCTGGGTGAATTCCTTGTTTCATTTCTTTTTCCGTAATTAAATTGCGGTGTGGATGGGGCTCGAACCCACGACCTCCGCCGTGACAGGGCGGCATTCTAACCAGCTGAACTACCACACCAAGAGAATAGCTCTCTCAAAAAGCGTTGCAAAGATACAACAATTTTTAATATCCGCAAAATTTATGTAAAAATTTTTGTATAAAAATTATTTTGCCATATTGTTTGCAATCTGCTCAGCGTATTCGCTCAGTTTTGGGTCTCTGGCACCCATAACCAGCACAGTGCAATCCTCGTTAGGCACCGCTTTCAGAATCGCTTGCATTGAGTTCTGCTTATCACCTGCAAAAACAGCGTTTTTACCGTTGGACACTATGTAATCACTCACCACCACAGGCGATATATCCTTATTTACAGTGCCTCCTGCGTAATAAACGTCTCCTATTACAAAAACATCTGACTCTCTTAATGTGCCTGCAACCATCTCTGATAGTTCCTTATGCATAAATCTTAGCGGACCGAATCCATGAGGTTGGAAATATGCTATAACTTTGCCTGTAATACTCTGACAAGCCTTTATGGCGGAAGCTACCTCTGACGGATTGTGTGCAAAATCATCAACCACATAAAGGTGTTTTTTCTGATTGTACCAAGTAAGTGATGCCCTGCGATATATACCGCTGAAATCCTCTATAGCCTTAACTGCATCTTTAAGTTCAACCCCTGTCTGCACAACCGCCGCTATGGCTGCAAGTGCGTTCTCCATATTGTGCCTGCCTATTGCCTTAATGGAGCAGTCAAGTCCGTTCACCTTAAATGATATGCTGAAACCGTCTTGCTTAAAGTCAGAACCCTTTATGCCGGGATTCCCCTCTGTGCCAAAATTATATGCCTCATTTTGGCTTAACCCCATAGTAATAGGGTAGTTGCTGTTAACTATAAACGCCTTTTTGGTATGAGATTTAAAAGTGGAGAACAACTCCAACAGTTCTGACTCCTCCTTATGGTCACGCTCCACATTCAGCAGCAGGGCTATCTCAGGATTGTAATTTACAATACTGCCGTCAGACTCATCAGACTCTATAACAAGCCACTCTCCGTTACCGTTCCATGCATTGCCAATAAGCCCTTGCTTCTGAATAGAAGACA
>JAZLHT010000001.1:0-2451 GCA_045616965.1 Candidatus Enterocola sp. | reverse complement strand
GAGCAATTGTCTTATGGTTATAGTAGTATTTTGTAGCCCATTCAAAAGTCTTGTGCTCATAAACCAAATTATAGGTAATTACCTTTCCGCTATCCGATTTCAGTTTAACATCGGGCATAATGCCACGTCCGTCACGAACAGACCTGCCGCCTTTAGTCTTAAATTCATGTGTCAGAGAATCAGGTATTTCCGCATTTTTCTCGCCATCCTTAACCGTATAATTTATTTTTTGGATACATCTGCCGCTTGGAGTGTAATACTTGGCTATGGTTACTTTAAGCTTGCCTCCGTATGGTAGGGCGGCGGTAGTCTGCACCAAACCCTTGCCAAACGTACGCTGTCCCATAATAACAGCCCTGTCCTCATCTTGGAGTGCACCGCTAACTATCTCACTTGCACTTGCACTGCCTTCGTTTACAAGCACAACTATAGGTATTTCAGTATCAACAGGCTGATATGCAGTCTTATATACAGTGCCTGTCTTGCCTCCCTTAACTTTAGTGGATACCACAGTTCTTCCTTTAGGAATAAACAGGTTACAGATATTAACCGCCTCAGAAACAATGCCTCCAGGGTTGCCTCTTAGGTCAAGAATCAGAGATTTAACACCTTGCTTTTTCAAATCCAAGAACGCTTTTTTTACCTCATCGCTGCTCTTGTCGTAGAATGAAGAGAGGCGTATAAGCCCTATGCTATCCGCTACCAATCCACTGAATGTTACAGGGTTAAGTGAAATTTTATCTCTGACTATAGTGATTGATATAGGTTTCTTTTCTCCGTATCTTTTAACCTTTACCTCCGCAGATGTACCCGGTACACCCTTTAGTGCGGCACTTGCATCGCTTGGCATTTTTTTTATCATAGTTTTACCGTCGATGCTTAAAATAATGTCGCCTGCAATAAGTCCGTATTTCTGAGCAGGTCTGCCGCTATATATTTGGCTGACTATAATGCTGTCTCCCTTTACTCCAATCAATGCCCCGATGCCACCATACTCACCGGTTGTCATTAGTTTAAAATCTTTCTCTTTATCCTCAGGGATATAGGTGGTGTATGGGTCTAACTTGTTTAACATGCCATTTATACCTGCCACCACAATTTTCTCTACAGGTATGGTATCCACATAGTTTATATACAGTTCCTTAAAAAGTGAATTGAATATATCCAGATTTTTGGATACGTCTTCAAGTGGTTCTGTAACTGTTTGCTCTTTAGCGGCATAGACAGATAGTGATAGAGTGGCTGATAACACTAAATAGAAAATACGTTTCATCTATTTGATTTTTAATTGTTTATGACTAAAAAAGAAAAATCCGAAACCCTTATGCGGATTCCGGACTTCTGCGCTCCCTCTTGGACTTGAACCAAGGACCCTCTGATTAACAGTCAGATGCTCTAACCGACTGAGCTAAGGAAGCATTTGCCCTTTTCTAAAAAGCGTTGCAAAGGTAATACTTAAAAAAGTATTATGCAAGTTTTTTTTACGCTTTTTTAAGAAAAAATCATTCTTTTGATTCTTTCTCTTTAAGGGCGAATTCCGTGATACCGCTGCCAATTAGTATGTTATACCAAATTATGACCTTTTTTATATCACTATTGTGTACACGTTCACGGTCAAATGACGGCAAAACTGTGGCAAACCATTTTTGTAAATCTGCCGATGTGGCGTTCTTTACATCTAAAGAGACCTCTTTACCTGAAGAGACCTTTTTAACAGATTCAAACACTTTATAAAGAGGAATATCCTCCTCATCAGTAAACATAGATATATCCTTTAGGGATATCACTCTGTCATTAGAGTATGCGGGGAAACGTTTTTTATCTGTAAGAGACTCCACAATAATCATATTCTTATTGCCTGAAATCATCTTGTACAACCCGCTTTTGCCTGAAATGGCTAAAATTTTTGATAACATAATATTATATTTTTATTCGTTTTACTCATAAAAAAGGGACAAGGGTCAAGGAACAAGGGACAAGTTACTTGACTCCTTTCTCATTTCTCCTTTATGCAAAGCACTTAGGTTCATATTTACCACTTCTTCTCCTTTGCGTGCAAATATTGATTTTATGGCATCTTCAATATAACTTGCAGGTATGCCAAGATATGGTAGGGCGGCACCTAAAAGCACTATATTGGAGCATCGGGTATTGCCAACCTCTCTTGCAATTGCCTCTACATCAATCAGTACGCTGTTTTTTATCTTCTTAATCTCATTTAACACATCGCTGTCCTCAGGATAGTTAGGTATGTTCTTAAACGGAGTGCTGCTTGTTACAATCCAACCGTTATCGCTAAGATAAGGCAGATAGCGCAGAGCCTCCATAGGTTCCAAAGATAAAATAAGGTCACATTTCTTTAGTGGAATAAGGTCTGATGAGATAGGGGAGTCTGATATACGCAGGTTACTCTGTACATCGCCGCCACGCTGGCTCATTCCATGAACCTCA